>DATMIH010000226.1:0-4751 GCA_035554595.1 Solirubrobacterales bacterium | reverse complement strand
AAGACGAGAATCGGCAGGTAGCTCTTCAGCACTGGTAGATCGGAGTTGTGCGGGCCGTGCGCGGGGCGCCAGTCGCCGCCGCCTCACCGCCTGCACGACGAGTTATATACCGACCTTGTAACACATTGCTACATAGTGCTTTTCCGCATCAGCAAGCCGAATCCCGACCCTCTTGGGAGGAAATAGATCCGTGGTGGTCGTTCACCTCATAGTCGGTTGCGCCGTCATCCTGCTCAACCTCGTCGCCTTCGCCCTCGGCGGCATCGCTTGGCTGCGCGATCGCTCCTCGGTTCCCTTCTGGCTGCTGCTGCGCGCGGCCCAAGTCGCCGTCTTCATCCAGGTGATGTTGGGTGGCTTGCTCGTCTTCACCAACCACAAACCCGACGACAGCCTCCACTACCTCTACGGGATCCTTCCCCTCCTCGTCTCCCTGATCGCCGAGGCTGCCCGCACCGGCGCCGCCGAGCGCGAGCTGGGCGACATCGACTTCGAGGCGCTTCCGGCCGACGCGCAGCAGGAGCTGGCCCTGGCGATCGTGCGGCGTGAGATGGGGATCATGGCCGTCAGCTGCGGCGTGATCCTCTTCCTCGCGCTGCGGGCGGCGGGTACAAGCGGCGCTTTTTAACTCGCCTTCGCGCCTCCTACGTGAGGGTGAAGTTCGAACCGGCGCTGGTTCGCTGGGACGTTTGGCGCGAGGACGAGTCTTGCCGCGAGCTAGCGGCGGTCGAGGCCGAGCTGGATCGTGGCGACGAGGGCGAAGAGGACACCGGTGGAGATGTGGAGGATCGCGTCGGCGTTGTTGTTGGGGAAGGTGAAGATGCCGGCGGGGCTGGTTGACCAGATCGCCCAGAGGCCGGTGACGATCAGGGCGATTGCGACGTAGATCGCGTAGAGGACGGCCCAGCGCGGCTTCAGGGCGAAGAAGAAGGCCGGGCCGAAGAGCAGGAAGCCGGAGAGGGCGTGGACGCCGTTGAAGTCAACGCCGAGTACCTGTTGCGTTGGGGCTCCGTCGCCGAAGTGGAAGCTCGGTTCGGCGATCAGGCCCGCTAGGGCCCAGGCGAGCTGCACGACCGCGAGGACGACGATGCCCCACTGAGCGAACGTCCACTGCGAACGAGAGACCGCTGCCGCCTCCATCGGAGGGAAGGCTACTCCGGGGAGAGAACCTTGGCTCTGGCGCTTAGGGACCCGGTGGCTAGCCGAGCATTGGATACCATATGGCCGATGGCGCGGACCGATGACGAGCGAACCCAGACTCTCGTTCAGCTCTCGCGCTCGCTGCTCAACCGTCTCGACGAGCGGGCGGCGCGAGAAGGGCGCTCTCGCTCGGCCTTGATCCGCGACGCGATCGATGCCTACCTCTACGACGAAGAGGGGGCCCGGATCGACCGGGAAATCCGCGAAGGGTATGAACGGATTCCCGTGACCGACGAGGAAATGGCTTGGGCCGAAGCAAGTGCCCGGGACGCAGTCGAAGAAGAGCCGTGGTGAAGCGGGGCGACATCTGTTGGGTGGAGCTGCCCGACGAGAAGAGGCGGCCGGGTCTGGTTCTGACTCGCGCGGAGGCGATTCCGGTCATGCGGAGGGTCACCGTCGCCTACCTGACCAGAACCATCCGCGGAATCCCCAGCGAGGTTCGCCTCGGCACCAGCGATGGGATGCCTGGCGAGTGCGTGATCAGCCTCGACAACGTCAGAACGGTCTCCCAGGCCATCCTCAGCGACCCGATCACCTCCCTCGCCGGCAAACGCATGGACGAGGTCTGCCGGGCGCTCGCGATCGCCACCGGTTGCCGCTGACCGGCCTGCTCGGCGGTCGCTTCTAGCTCGAGATGCGGAAGACCG
The DNA here is from genome assembly GCA_035554595.1 of Solirubrobacterales bacterium. Classification (GTDB taxonomy): domain Bacteria; phylum Actinomycetota; class Thermoleophilia; order Solirubrobacterales; family 70-9; genus VRUE01. Next base: position 2,907 of record DATMIH010000226.1, on the reverse strand, counting down.
GGTGGTCGGGGGCGATCCGCTGCAATTCGGACTCTGGGGCGTCCGCGTCGACGCCGTCGAAGAAGGCGCCGACCTCCCATTTCCACTTCTTCAGGTAGGCGCGGAGCAGGGCGGGCTTCTCCTCGTCGGCCAGCTCAGTGGCCGTGAACGTCTCGGTGCCGCGGCCGACCAGGCGACCCTCACCGCTGATCCGCAGGTTGCGGACCCACTGGGTGTGACCCCGCGGCGCGACCAGGTACTTGCTGCCCTCGAAGCTCAACGGGTTGACCGGCGTCTGGCGCCACTCGCCGCTCTTGCGCCCTTTGACTTCGAGCACCCGCGAGCCGGCGACGCCGAGCCCGATCCGGCTCAGTCCCGCGATCAAGGGATTGAAAACGTGCTTCGTGAACCAGCCCGGTTCTTGGAAGCGATCGGCCATCGGTTGAGCTTACGTCGCCTGCGCTTCCGACATTGACCACCCCCCATTGGGGTCAATATCGGAAGCGCGTTCAGCCCAGCGGCCGGTACTCGCCACCGTGGAAGACCAGGGGATCACCCTCGCCGGTTGCCAGGTCGCGGACCTCGCCGGTGACGATCACGTGGTCGCCGGCGGCGACCACGTCGCGCAGCTCGCAGGCGATCCAGGCGAGGGAGTCGTTGATCGCCGGGATGCCGTCGCGCTCGCTCCAGGCGACGCCGTCCCACTTCTCGGCCACCGGAGCCTTGGTGGCGAAGGCCCGGGCGATCGGCTCCTGGCCGTCGTGCAGGACGCTGATGCCGAAGTGGTTGGCGGCCTGGACCGCGAGCAGGGTGCGCGAGCCGCGGTCGAGGCAGGCCAGCATCAGCATCGGCTCGATCGAGAGCGAGCAGACCGCGTTGGCGGTCGCTCCGGCCGGTCCCTCGGGCCCGGCGGCGCTGACGATCGTGACGCCGGTCGGCAGCATCGCCATGGCGGCGCGGAAGCGGGCTGGATCAGGCGTTGGCATGGTCGAAGAGCGTGATCGGGTCAAGACAATATGATGCGCGCCGCGTGCGTCCGGCACTGATTACAGCCATGGCCATCCTCGCCGCCCTCGGGCTAGCCGCCTGCGGCTTCGGCGAAGAAGGCGTCTCGGTCTCCAAGAGCGACCCCAACCACGAAGGGGCCGTGCTCTTCGCGACGCACTGCTCCGGCTGCCACACGCTCAGCGCCGCCGGCACCCAGGGCAGCGGCAACCGTGGCCAGCGGACGCAGGGTCCGAACCTCAATGGGCGAACCGAGACATATGAAGACGCTCTCTTCGCGATCCAGAACGGCGGTTTCTCCGGCGCGATCATGCCGCAGAACATCCTCGTCGGCGAAGAAGCCGAAGCCGTCGCCCGCTTCGTCGCCAAGTACGCGGGCGAAGAAGCCGAAGAATCACCGCGCCCCGGCGAGACCTCGCCCTAATCTTTTCGGGCCATGCTTGACCTGAAGCTGATCCGCTCCGACCCTGAGCGGGTCAAGGCGGCGCTCGCGCGCCGCGGCGCTGCCGAGCAGGTCGACGAGCTGCTCGCGCTCGACGCCCGCCGCCGCGAGCTGCTGCCGCGGATCGAGGGGGCTCAGGCCGAGCGCAAGACGATCTCCAAGCAGATCGGCGAGGCCAAGCAGCGCGGGGAGGAGGCGGGTGAGCAGATGGCCGCGGTGGCCGAGCTGAAGCAGGAGATCGAGTCCGGCAAGGCCGAGCTCGAGCAGGTCGACGCCGACCTGCAGCGGGTTGCGACGGCCCTGCCCAACCTGCCCGACCCCGACGCCCCAGAAGGGATGACCGAGGAGGACGCGGTCGTCCTGCGCGAGGAGGGTGAGCGGCCGAGCTTCGACTTCGAGCCGCGCGACCACCTCGAGATCGGCTCGGAGCTCGACCTGATCGACATGGAGGCCGGCGCCCGGGTCTCGGGCTCGCGCTTCGCCTACATCAAGGGCGACCTCGTCCTGCTTGAGCTGGCCCTGGTCCGCTTCGCCCTCGACCTGGTCCGCGAGGAGGGCCACGAGCCGGTCGTCCCGCCGGTCCTGGTCCGCGAAGAGGCGCTCATCGGCACCGGCTTCCTGCCCGGCGATCGCGACCAGATCTACGAGGTGCCCAAGGACGAGCTCTTCCTCGTCGGCACCTCGGAGGTGCCGTTGGCGGCCCTGCACGCCGATGAGATCCTCGCCGCCGAGCAGCTGCCGATCCGCTACGCGGGGTTTTCGCCCTGCTTCCGCCGCGAGGCGGGCGCCGGTGGCCGCGACACCCGCGGCATCTTTCGCGTCCACCAGTTCGACAAGGTCGAGATGTTCTCGTTCGTCGAGCCGTCGAAATCGGCAGAGGAGCACGAGCGGCTGCTGGCGATCGAGGAGCGCATCCTCGCCGAGCTGGAGATTCCCTACCGCGTCGTCAACGTTGCCGCGGGCGACCTCGGCGCGCCGGCGGCCAAGAAGTACGACTGCGAGGCCTGGATTCCGAGCCAGGGCCGCTACCGCGAGCTGACCTCTTGCTCGAATACGACCGACTATCAGGCTCGGCGCCTCGCCTGCCGATACCGGCCGAATGAAGACGAGGCTCCAGAGCCGGTCCACACGCTCAACGGCACCGCGGTCGCGGTCGGGCGCACGATGATCGCCCTGATCGAGAACCGGCAGGAGCGGGATGGCGGATTCACGCTACCCACTATTCTGCATTCTTATGGTACGCCTGCGAGGATTGGACCGGCATGAGCACCGGTGTACGGGACGCTAAGCGCGTCGTCCTTTGTGACGACCATGAGATCGTCCGCGAGGCGATCAAGTCCCGCATGGCCAATTCGAGCATCGTCGAGATCGTCGGCGAGGCCGGAAACGGGCGCGATGTGGTCGACGTCGTCAAGGAGCTCGAGCCCGACGTCCTGATCATCGACGTCGAGCTGCCCAAGCGCGACGGGATCGAGGCGACC
>DATMIH010000225.1:0-12441 GCA_035554595.1 Solirubrobacterales bacterium | reverse complement strand
AGCTGAAGAAACTGCCGGTGCTCGGCGTGGCGCCGGAATTCGTCGGCACCGAGCAGTGGTTCAACACGCCCGGCGACAAGCCGCTCACCCTGCGCGGGTTGCGTGGGCGGGTCGTTCTCGTCGACTTCTGGACTTACAGCTGCATCAACTGCATCCGCACCCTGCCCTACCTGAAGGCCTGGGACGCGAAGTACCGCAAGGACGGCCTGACGATCGTCGGCGTCCACACTCCCGAGTTCCCCTTCGAGCGCGAAGCGAGCAACGTGCAAACGGCGATCGACGAAAACGACATCCGCTACCCCGTCGTCCAGGACAACGACCAGGCGACCTGGAACGCCTACGCCAACCAGTACTGGCCGGCCGAGTACTTCATCGACGCCCAGGGCAGGGTCCGCTACGTGCACTTCGGCGAGGGCGAATACGGCGAGAAAGAGCAGGTGATCCGCGAGCTCTTGGCCGAAGCGGGCAGGCCGGTCAAGGGCGGCGATACGCGAGTCCACGCGGTCGTTCCCTCGGCGACCGTGACCACGCCGGAGACCTACCTCGGGGCCGCCCGCGCCGAACGCTTCACCAACTCGATGCTCTCGCCCGGCTCCCACGACTTCACCGCGCCGAAAGCCCTGCCCGCGAACGAATTTGCCTACCGCGGCAAGTGGCGGATCACGCTCGAGTCGGCAACTGCCAGGGCCGGGGCGTCGCTCGACCTCAACTTCGGCGCCCGCCGCGTCTACCTGGTGCTCGGTTCACCCGGACAAGACCGCAAGGTCAGGGTGCTGCTCGATGGGAAGCCGATCTCGGCCGCCGACGCCGGCTCCGACGTCCACGGCGGCGCTGTCACCGTGACCGGCCAGCGCCTCTACAACCTCGTCAACCTGCCCAAGGTCGGCCACCACGTCCTCAGCCTGGAACCGGAAGCGGGGGTGGAGGGATATGCCTTCACCTTCGGTTAGCCGCGAGTCCGCCCGCCCAGGCGCGACAATCGCGCCGATGGCCGACTCCGCCAAGGGCACCGTGCTGGTCGTCGACGACGAGCCGACGATCCTCGACGTCGTCGGCCGCTACATGGAGCGGGCCGGCTACGAGACCTACCGCGCCGCCGACGGGACCGAGGCGCTGCGGCTCGCCGCCGAGCACCGTCCTGACCTGGTCGTGCTCGACCTGATGTTGCCGGGGATCGACGGGATCGAGGTGATGCGGCAGCTGCACGAGGAGCCGGGGTCGCGGATCGCGGTGATCATGCTGACCGCTCGCGGCGAGGAGTCCGACCGCCTGATTGGCCTGCGCCAGGGCGCCGATGACTACGTCGTCAAGCCCTTCTCGCCGAAGGAGCTGGTCGCCAGGGTGGAGGCGGTACTGCGCCGGGTCTCACCTCCCGACGAGGAGGCGCCGCCGATCGAGCACGGGCCGCTGCGCATCGAGCCCGCCACACGCAGCGCCTTCCTCGACGGCGAAGAGCTCTCGCTGACAATGCGCGAGTTCGACCTGCTCGCCTACCTCGCCGCGCACCCTGGCCGGGTCTACTCGCGCGACCAGCTGATGGAAGCGGTCTGGGGCGAGTCCTTCTTCGAGGACACCAGCACCGTCACCGTCCACGTCCGCCGCCTGCGCGCCAAGCTCGGCGACGACCCGGCTGAGCCGCGCTTCATCGAGACGGTCTGGGGAATCGGCTACCGGTTGCGGCCGTGAAGCGTGCCGTCGTCATCGCCGTCGCCGCCTTCCTAGCCGGCGCCGCCGCGGTCGCGGTCCCCGGCCACATGGGGGCCGACCAGATCCTGCTGGTACTGCTGGCTGCCGCCGGCGCGGCGCTGGCGGCGGCGCTCGCGGTCCGCCTGGCGATGGAGGAGCGCTCCCGGCGCGAGATCGAGGCGGCGCGCCGTCAGCTGGTCGCCGCTGCCTCGCACGACCTGCGCACGCCGCTGGCCTCGCTGCGGCTGCTGGTCGAGTCGATCGACGACGGCGTCGCCACCGGCGAGACCCGTGACCGCTACCTGAAGGAGATCCGCACCCACGTCGGCGTGCTCAGCGACCTGATCGACGACCTCTTTGAGCTCTCCCGGATCGAGGCCGGCGACATCTCCTGGACGATGCGCCAGATCGAAGTGCGCGAGCTGATCGGCGACACCGTGGCGGCGATGCGCGCCCCGGCCGCCGAGCGCGGCGTCAGCCTCGCCGCCGAGTTGCCGGCAGGCGAGCTCCTCGCCAGCGCCAACGCCGAGAAGCTGCAGCGCGTCCTCTTCAACCTGATCCAGAACGCGATCCGCCACACCCCGGCCGACGGCAGCGTCACCGTGCGCGCCCGCAGCGCCGGCGGCAGGGTCGAGGTCGAGGTTGCCGACAACGGCGAGGGGATCCCGGCGGACGATGGCGAGCGGGTCTTCGAGGCCTTCTACCGCGGCGATGCCGCTCGCGGCGAGGAGGGCGCCGGCCTCGGCCTGGCGATCTCACGGGCGATCGTCGAAGCTCACGGCGGCAAGATCTGGTTCGAAGACGGCGCGCCCGGAACCCGGGTCCACTTCACGCTGAAGTCCGCCTAGCGGCGATACAACTACGACCAGTCAACCGAACGGGGAGAAGACGTGACAGAGCTGACCGAGAAGCAGGCCGAGTTGTGCGAGAGCAGCGAGACCGACTACTCGGACCTGAAGGCGTTCTTCATCAACTGCACGCTGAAGCGCAGCCCCGAGGTGTCCAACACGCAGGGATTGATGGACATCTCGATCGAGATCATGCGCCGCAACGGGGTGTCGGTTGATTGCATCCGCGCCGTCGACCATGAGATCGCCACCGGCGTTTGGCCCGACATGACCGAACACGGCTGGGACGTCGATGAGTGGCCGGCGATCTTCGAGCGGGTGATGGCCGCCGACATCCTCGTGCTCGGCATGTCGATCTGGCTGGGGGAGAAGTCCTCGGTCGCGACCCAGATCGTCGAGCGGCTCTACGGCAACTCGCACCTGCTCAACGACGCCGGCCAGTACGCCTATTACGGCCGCGTCGGCGGCTGCCTGGTGACCGGCAACGAGGATGGGGTCAAGCACTGCGCGATGAACACGCTCTACTCGCTGCAGCACCTCGGCTACACGATCCCGCCGCAGGCCGACTCGGGCTGGATCGGCGAGGCCGGGCCGGGCCCGTCATATCTGGACGAGGGCTCGGGCGGTCCCGAGAACGACTTCACCAATCGCAACACCACCTTCGCCGCCTGGAACATGCTGCACTTGGCGCGGATGCTGAAGGACGCCGGCGGCATCCCCGCCCACGGCAACCAGCGCCCCGACTGGGACGCCGGCTGCCGCTTCGACTTCCCCAACCCCGACTACCGCTGAGCTAGACCGCGACTGGCACTCGCTCTTCCTCGCTCGCGGGCACGGCCGCGGGGAGCTCGGCGCCTTGGCCGCGCTTGCGGTCGGGAAGCGCCAGGCGGCAGATCTTCTTGACCACGCTGCCGAACTGCTTGCCCAGTGGGCCGACGTTGTAGGGGATGCCGTAGCGCTCGCAGATCTCGCGCACCTCGGTTGAGATTTCGGCGTAACGGTTGGCCGGCAGGTCGGGGAAGAGGTGGTGCTCGATCTGGAAGCTGAGGTTGCCGGAGAGGATGTGGAAGGGCCGGCTGCCGCTGAGGTTGGCTGAGCCGAGTAGCTGGCGGTAGTACCACTCGCCGCGGCTCTCGTTCTCGGTCTCCTCCTCGGTGAACTCGTGGGTGCCTTCCGGGAAGTGGCCGCAGAAGATGATCGTGAACGACCAAACGTTGCGGACCAGGTTGGCGGTCGCGTTGCCGGCCAGGGGGAAGAGGAAGAACGGGCCCGAGAGCGCCGGGAAGATCACATAGTCCTTCAGCGTCTGGCGGCGGACCTTCTTCCAGATTCCGCCGAGCAGCTTGCGCTTTTCGGCCAGCTTGATTTCACCGCTCGCCAGGCGCTCGGTTTCGAGGTCGTGCAGGGCGACGCCGTACTGGAAGAACAGCGCCAGCAGGGCCGCGTAGACCGGGTTGCCCAGGTAGTAGGGGCGCCACTCCTGGTCCTCTGACATGCGCAGCACGCCGTAGCCGATGTCGCGGTCCTTGCCGACGATGTTGGTGTGGGTGTGGTGCATGTAGTTGTGGGAGTGGCGCCACTGGTCGGCCGGGCAGGCGTTGTCCCACTCGAACTGCTTGCCGGAGAGGGCCGGGTCGTTCATCCAGTCGTACTGGCCGTGCATCACGTTGTGGCCGATCTCCATGTTGTCGAGGATCTTGGAGAGCGAGAGGGCGGCCGTGCCGGCGACCCAGGCCGGCGGGAAGACGCCCGCCCAGAGCAGGCCGCGGCCTGCGGCCTCGAGCCCGCGCTGGGCGCGGATCACCTTGCGGATGTAATTGGCGTCGGATTCGCCGCGGTCGGCGAGCACGCGCCGGCGGATCGCGTCGAGCTCCTCGCCGAAGCTCTCGATCTGCTCGGGCGTGAGGGGAATCTGGCTCTCGGTTGTGGTGCTCATTTGGCTGCCTTTCGTTGAAAGTCGGTTCAAAGGTCGATGACGAGATCGCTGAGCGGGGCCGAGATGCAGAGCTGGATCTCCTCGTCGGGGGCGGCGGAGACCTCGTCGGTGAGCAGGTTCTTGACGGTGCCGCTCAGCTTGCGGCAGGTGCAGGTGTGGCAAATCCCCATGCGGCAGCCCGACTGCGCCGGGACGCCAGCCTGCTCGGCCTGCTCGAGGATCGAGGCGCCGCTGTTCTCCACCTCGAGGTTTGAGCCGGCGAAGCGGATCGAGCCCTCACCGGGCTCGCCGACCGGGAACAGGCTGGGGGGGACGAAGCTCTCGACGTGCAGGCGTTGCTCGAGGCCGTTGGCCCAGGTGCCGCGCACCGCATCGAGTAGGGCCGGCGGGCCGCAGGCGAAGGTCTCCGCCGTGGCGAAACAGGGGTCGTCCTGGGGGAGGTGGGTCGGGCTGAAGTGGCCGTCGAGCTCGCCGGCGCCGGGCGCTCGTGTGTAGGAGCGGCTCACGGTGAAGTTCGGGTTCTCGGCTGCCAGGCGGTCGAGCTCCTGGCGGTAGATCGTGCGCTCGGCGTCCGGGGAGTACTGGATCAGCGCGATCTGCCCCCGGTGCCCCTCCGCGCAGAGCGTGCGGATGATCGCCATCAGGGGGGTGATGCCGCTGCCGGCGCCGATCAGCAGGATCGAGTCGGGGCGCGCGTCGGGGAGGTGGAAGTCGCCTTCGGCTTGCGAGAGGCCGAGCACCATGCCGGGCTGGGCGCGCTCGACGAGGAAATTCGAGACCAGGCCCTCGGGATGGCGCTTGACCGTGATCTCCAGCTCGCGGCCGCGGCCTTCCGCGGAGGCGGGCGAGTAGCAGCGGTTGTGGCGGACACCGTTTATCTCGACCGAGACCTGCACGAACTGACCGGCGCGGAGGCCGCCCCAGGCGCGGTTGGGGCGCAGGGTCAGGGTGACGCTGTCCTCGGTGCCATGGCTGACCGCGGTCACCTCGGCCCGGCACTCGCCGATGACGAGGGTCGGCTTGATCTGCTCGAGGTAGCGATCGAGCCCGTGCGGTCCGGCGATCGTGTCGAGCAGGCTTGTTGCGGTGGGGCTCATGGTCTCCTCTTCGCTGGGTGTTTGGCAGCGATACCCGTGACGAAGGACAACGTAACATCAAATGCCGTCACGTCAACTAGCGGCCCGTCTTTCAGTGATAGGTTTCACACAGATGGCGGCCACCAAGCCCGAGAACGACCTGACGATCGAAGAGCTCGCCGCGGAGACGGGGATGACCGTGCGCAACATCCGCTCGCACCGGGCGCGGGGCCTGCTGCCGGCCCCTGAGGTCCGTGACCGGGTCGGCTACTACGGGCCGGCGCACCTTGATCGGCTGCGGATGATTCAGGAGCTGCAGACCGACGGCTTCAACCTCAAGGGGATCGAGCGGCTGCTGAGCCAGAACCTGGGGCCTGCCGAGCAGTTCCTCTCCTTCAAGCGGGCGATCGACGAGTTCGATCGCGAGCAGCCCGAGACCTTCACCCGTGAAGAGCTGGGCGATCGCTTCGGCACCGAGATCGAGGATGCGCTGAAGCGGGCGATCGAAGCCGGCGCCCTGGTCCCGATCGATGACGACCGCTTCGAGGCGCCCTTTCCCTCGCTGCTGGACGCCGCTGAGGGCGTCGTCGCCACCGGCGTGCCGCTCGGCCACGCCCTGGTCGTGATCGCCAAGGTGCAGAGCCGCTGCAGGTCCGTCTCCCACGAGTTCGTCAAGCTCTTCCTCGAGGACATCTGGAAGCCCTTCGAAGAAGAGGGCTATCCGGAGGAGCGCTGGCCCGACGTCCGGGCCGCGCTCGATCAGCTGCGCCCGCTCTCGCTGCAGGCGCTGGTTGCCATGTTCCGGATGACGATGTCCGACGAAGTCGAGCGGGCCTTCGGCAAGCAGCTCGAGCGAATGGCCAAACGCAAGGGCTGAGTCGGGCTGAGTCGGCTTCCACGCCCATTTGCGTGGCGCACATGTTTCGACCGCGGTCGATCTGGGCAGGTTTCTGCTCAAGGGTCTTCGAGCAGAGGAGAGATGATCGTGCGACATAGTTCAACCCGCATCAGCCGTTGGTTTGTCTCCGTCCTGAGCGCGATGCTCCTGATTGCGCTGACGGCGCCGGCAGCGCAGGCGCTCGGCGCGCCCCTGCGCTACGTAGCGCTGGGCGACTCCTACAGCGCGGCCTCCGGCGTTCTGCCCCTTGACCTCTTCGCCCCACCAGAGTGCCTGCGCTCAGTTCGCAACTACCCCCACGTGATCGCCACCGATACCGGGGCCCAGCTGAAGGACGTCACCTGCGGAGCGGCGGAAACGAGTGACTTCTTCGAAGCGCAGTACCCCGGCGTTGTGCCGCAGCTGAATGCGCTGAGCCAGGAAACGCAGTTGGTCACGATGACGATTGGCGGTAACGACAGCGGCGTCTTCATCGACACGATCGTTGCCTGTGGCAGCGCCGGTCTTTCGACCCTTGGCCAGGGCAGCCCCTGCAAGGACCGTTACGGCTCCTCGTTCGAAGACACGATCAACACCGTGACCTATCCCTCACTGGTCAAAACGCTCGACGCGGTGAGGGCGAAGGCGCCGACGGCGCAGGTGGCGATCCTCGGCTACCCCTGGATCATGCCGGCGAGTGGCGGCTGCTTCACCAAGATGCCGATCGCCACGGGTGACGTTCCCTACGTGCGGGGCATCCAGGCGACGCTAAACGACGCCGTCCGCCGTGCCGCCGCGGCGACCGGCTCGACCTACGTCGACTTCAGTGCGGCCTCCAACGGCCACGACGCCTGCAAGCCGCTCGGCGTGCGCTGGATCGAGCCGGTCCTGCAGGGCACCAACCCCGTCATCGTCCACCCCAACGCCCTTGGCGAGTCGGAAATGGCGGCGCGGACGATGACGGTGCTTGGCCTCGGCTGAGCTCAGTCGATCAGGATCAAGACGACCGTGAGCAGGCCGAGCAACACGCCGCCGGCTGCAAGGGCGGCGTGGGCCAGGCGCGGCGGACTCGGAAAGCGACCCGCCACCAGGGCCCGCTCCACAGTGCCCCGCCGGATGCTGCCGTAGAGGACCACGGCGACTCCGTAAAGAGCGAAGCAGATCCCCGCCACCACGTAGGGCCAGCGCTGCGAGCTCGCGTCCAGGCCCGGCACGATCCGGCCAACCGCAAGCGCCACCGCCAGTGCGGTTAGCCCGGTCCGCCACCAGGCGAGCTCGGTGCGTTCGCTGGCCAGCAGAGTGCGGCGGGTGGCGTCGACGGCTTCTTCGCGGTTCGCGCCTGCGGCCGGGGTCTCTTCCTGGCGCCCTGTCATCGCCTAACAAATACAGGAGCGCTTTCGACTTCGAGACCGTCTTGAGCTCGGTGGTCGAGGCGGCGCGCGAGATCACCACCGCCGAGTACGCAGCGCTGGGGGTCCTCAACCCCGACCGCACCGAGCTCGAGCGCTTCATCTATCGCGGCATCGACGACGAGACCAAACGTGAGATCGGCAGCCTGCCGCGCGGGCGCGGCGTTCTCGGCGAGCTGATCCGCGAGCCGGTGCCGTTGCGGCTGCGCGATGCCGACCAGCACGATTGCACCGGAGCCACCGCTACCGGTGACCTGCTGCGCCGTCGGTATGCCGTGGTTCGTCCCAAGCGCAACCCCACCCAGGGCGCCGAGTGCCAGGACCGTGGTGCCGGCTGCGAGCTTTGCCCTTCGATTGTTCATGAATCGCTCCTTTTGAAATCGGTCGATTCATGTTGCTTGATGGAAGGCAACGGTCCAAGCGAGTGCCAAGAGAAGGTGAAGTCTCAGCGTCGTTTCAGCGTATGAACCAGGGCTTCGGTCGCGAACCAGAGGCCGATCGCGATCAGGGTCAGCACCGCGATGACGCCAACGATGCCGAGTCCGGCGCAGAAGGTCAGCGCTACAAGGGCCAGCGCGATCGCACAGAGCGCGTCGACGAGGAGTGCACGCCGGGCCGCCGCCTCCGCTGAGATGCGCCGCGGCCGACTCACCATTCCTGCCCCCGCCGCAGCGATACGGAGAAGAAGTCACGTTCGTCGGGCACCAAATACCTTTCGGGCGAGCGGAACATTTCCGGCAGCAGGTTGCTCGGTTCCAGGGCTCCAGGATGCCGGTAGGTGATGAAACTGGTCCAGTCTTCGTTGATGTCGAGCTCGAGGGCGCGGACGGCGCCGGCGCGCTGCAGGATCTTCGCCAGCGATTCCACCGTTTGGTAATTGGCCGCCGCGTAGAGGAGGTTGCCGTGCCGGTCGATGCCGAGCCCCGAGCGCCAGACACGGACCGCGTTGTTGACCGTTTCACCCCATTCCGGGCCGTCGCTGAGGTTGGGGTTGAGGCGGCCTTCGTAGATGATCGGCGGCAGGTTCTGCTTCGCGAACCAGACGCCGGCCGGGGCGCCCGGGCCCTGATGCCAGCGGATGAGGTCTACTTTTCCGTTGCGGTACTCGACGATCGTCGCGATTCCGTTCACCATCGTTTCCTTGACCTGGCCGCGATAGATCAGGCCGGCGTTCGAGGTTTCAAGCGGGAAGCCGCCGTTGAAGGTGGCGACCAGGCGTTTGCGCTCGGGCGCAGGCACTTCGCCTGGACCGCGGTGGGCCAGGGGTTCGGGCGGCTCGGCCAGGCCGGGCACGTATGCGAGCCGGGTGCGAGCGGAGTCGATCCAGGCGACGCCGGCGACGAACTGTGGGTAGGAGGGATCGCTGCGGAAGGTCGTCAGCAGGACCGGCGGTTCGCTGCCGGCGCCCGCCGCAGCCGGCTTCCACACTCCCTCGCCGGGAAGGGTGGGGTGGATGACCGGGGTCACCCGCGGCGGCCTGTAGGCCTTCTTGGGAGTCGTCGCGCCGGCGCTCGCGATGCCGACCTGAGGCAGTGAGCGCAACGGCGCTCCACCCTTTTCAGGTGCGGTGAGCGTGTAGTACCAATTCTCTATTTCCGAGACGAGGGAGTTGCCGCCGTTTTGGCGCAACCACTCGACACTGGAGATACCGAGACCGACGTTGTGCTTTTCGCTCATTGCGCTGACGTATGAGACCCCGGCGGGGATCAGGCAGGCGATCGCGGCAAGGAGGACGATCCGCCGCGCTCGTCGAGCGGTCGGCATTGCGGGATCGTGCCGCAATAACCTGAACGTAGAGTGAGAGTTACTGTAAGCGCGTTCAGCGCAGCTCGTCGAGAGTTTTGACCTCGAGGTCGAAGGGTTCGTCGGCAGAGCGACGGCGCCGGTAAGGCGAGACGATCACGCGGTGGGTCTCGCCGCAGGGGCAGGGGACCTCGATCGGGCTCGTGTCGGAGGCCGGGTCGGTGTCGACCTTGAGGCGCATCAGTTTGCCGGCGGTTTTGCAGCCGAAGGAGATCACCCAGCCGTGATCTTCGGGTTCCCTGCGTTTTTTGGAGCGATGTGGATTGGGCATTCACCCATCCTTTCTTGTTAGGACGCGGGGCGTCGCTTCCCGCCCCCGCTAGTCGCCCGTCGGCTCTTCGAAAACGGCACCGATCCGCTGCAGGACTCCGCTGGCGATCCGTAGTTCCTCCTCGTCGACGCTATCCAGTGCAGCGGCCCAGCGCTCGCGCCAGAGCGCCTTCGTAGCCTCGACCCGGCGGCGGCCGAGCGTGGTCAGTTCGATCAGGACGACGCGCCGGTCGGTCTCCGAGCGGACCCGTTTGACCTGGCCGTCGGTGGCGAGGTGGTCGAGCATCTGCGAGACGGTCGCGGCGCTGAGGCCGGCGACCTGGGCCAGCTCGCCGGCCGGGAGGGGGCCGCGCTCGCGCAGCTCGGCCAGCAGCTCGAACTGGGCGTGGCTGATCTCGCCCCCCAGCAGGTGGGTATCGCGGCCGCGCAGCCGGCGCAGGCTGCGGTAGGCGCGGCGGAAGGACTGGCCGAGCTCGGTCAGGCGCTCTTCGCGGGGCTCAGGCACCGAGTGGCTCCAGCTCGACCTCGGCGATCTCCTCCGCCTCGGTCGGCGTGTGGGGGGGAATCCGCCGCTCGGCACGCAGCAGGACGATGCAGGGGATGAAGGCGAGCATGGCGATCCCAAATGCCCACCAGTAGGCGGTGCCAAAGGCCCCTGCGAGCTCGGCGGGTGAGCTCGCGCCGGCGCTTGCACGCTGCAGGACCACCGCCAGCACCGCCGTGCCGATCGCGCCGCCGACCCGCTGCAGGACGTTCATCTGCGGCGTCGCGTCGGAGAGCTGGTCGGTGCGCAGTGAGGCGAAGGCGACGGTGGTGGTGGGAATGAAGGAGAGGCCGATGCCGACGCCGCGCAGCAGTAGCAGCAGCGAGATCCCGAGGATCGAGGTGTCGGCGCCGATGAAGGCAAAGGGGAGGGAGGTGAGGCAGAGGATCGAGACGCCGACGACGGCGACGCGGCCGCCGCCGAAGCGCTGGGTGAGGCGGGCGGTGAAGGGTGCGACGAAAAGCATGCCGAGGCCCTGGGGGCCGACCAGGAGTCCGGTCACGATCACGCTCTCGCCGCGCACCTGCTGGTAGTAGAGCGGGACCAGGATCATCGCCCCGAAGAGCGCCGCGCCGAGGCCGAAGGTGGTCAGCGAGGCGGCGGCGAAGATGCGGTTGGCGTAGAGACGCACGTCGAGCAGCGGCCGCTCGGTGCGCAGCGCGTGGCGGCCGAAGGCAAGCAGCATCGCGATCCCGGCCACGATCGGCCAGATCACGGTCGGCGCGCTGAAGCTGCCCTTGGTGCCGATCTCCGAGAGCCCGTAGACGATCAGCGGCATCCCGGTGACCAGCAAGATCAGTCCCATAGCGTCGAGCTTGCCGGCCTCGCCGAGCTTTGAGTCCGGCAGCATCCGCATGCCGAGGATCGCGGCGACGATCCCGATCGGCACGTTGACGAAGAAGATCCAGGACCAGTGCAGGTTTTCCAGGATCAGACCGCCAACTACCGGCCCGAGGATCGGCGCCAGCATCGCCGGCATAACGACGATGCCCATCACTCGGCCCATGCGTTTCGGGCCCGCCACCTCGGCCATGATCATCTGCGAGACCGGCATGATCATGCCGCCGCCGATTCCCTGCAGGACGCGGAAGAGGATCAGCGAGGTGCTCGATTCGGCCAGCCCGCAGAGCGCCGAGCCGATCGTGAAGAGGACGATCGAGGAGAGGTAGACGCGCTTGGCGCCGAAGCGCCGCGCCGCCCAGCCGGTCAGCGGGATCACCGCTGCCAGGGCCAGCAGGTAGCCGGTCGCCACCCACTGGATCTGGGCGATCGTGCTGTGCAGGTCGCGGCCGAGGGTGTCGAGGGCGACGTTGACGATCGTCGTATCGAGGATCGACATCATCATGCCGAGGATCACGACGCCGGCGATCTTCCAGACGTAGGGCTCGATCCGATCGGTGCTCTGCTTCGCGTCAGACATTCGGTACCAAAAGGTTAAGTACCTAATGTTTCCTTGTCAAGCTTATGTGAACCTTGTACGGAAGCCGGTCGTATCTCCGGTCTCACGCGGCCCCGGGGCGCAAGCCACGACCGGAAACTCGTCCTCGAGGAGGCAGAGATGCTGAAGCGAATGTCAGCGGCACTTGCGGTTGCGGGCGTGATGGCGCTCGGCGGTAGTGGCGTGGCGATCGCCAGCCACGGCGCCGATGACCCGGCCGGTCACGAGCAGAACCATCACCACAAGGGCAAGCACCACCACCATCACAAGGGCCACCACCGTCACGGCAACGACGACGGTCCCAACCACCACTAGCGGGAGCACCGCTTAGGCTTGGGGCGTGGCGCACAGCGACGACTCGCCCCAGGTTCTGAGCAAGAAGCAGTACGAGAAGGAGCTGGCCCGCCTGCAGGAGGAGTTGGTGCGGCTGCAGGAATGGATCGTTCATGCCGGCCTGCGGGTTGCGGTCCTCTTCGAGGGTCGCGACACCGCCGGCAAGGGTGGGGTGATCAAGCGGATCACCGAGCGGACCAGCTCGCGGGTGGTGCGCACGG
>DATMIH010000224.1:0-21102 GCA_035554595.1 Solirubrobacterales bacterium | reverse complement strand
GCGACCGGGATCAACGCGATGACTCCGATGGTGGCCGAGTAGCCCTTGGCGGCACTGGTCGAGAGCTCGCGCGACGGCGGCGTCGCCCTGCTGCGGCTCAACCGGCCCGAGGCGCGCAACGCGCTCTCGCCCGAGCTGATGGAGGAGCTGGCGAGCGAGCTCGAGGCCCTCGATCCCGACCCCGAGGTCCGCTGCGTCGTCATCGCTGGCTCCGACAAGGTCTTCGCCGCCGGCGCCGACATCAAGGCGATGGCGGAGCGCAGCTTCGCCGAGGCGCTGCGCCACCCGGCGGCGGGCTTCTGGCGCCGCCTCGCCGCGATCAAGACGCCGATGATCGCCGCCGTCTCCGGTTACGCGCTGGGCGGCGGCTGCGAGCTGGCACTGGCCTGCGACATGATCGTCGCCGCCGAGGGCGCGACCTTCGGCCAGCCCGAGATCAACCTCGGGATCATCCCCGGCGGCGGTGGCACTCAACGCCTCGCGCGCGTGCTCGGCAAGCAACGGGCGATGGAGTACGTGCTGACCGGCAAGCGCTTCGATGCCGAGACGGCGCGCGCGCTGGGCCTCGTCAATCGGATTGCCACCAACGACGCCTGGCTGGATGGGGCGATGTCGCTGGCCAAGGAAGTCGCCGAGAAACCACCGATCGCCGCTCGCCTCGGCAAGCAGGCGGTGCTGGTCGCCGAGGAGACTGCTCTCTCCCCCGGAATCGAGAACGAGCGGCGCCTCTACGAGCTGGCGATGGCGACCGAGGACCGAGTCGAGGGCATGACCGCCTTCCTCGAGAAGCGCGAGCCGAAGTTCGAGGGCAAGTGACGGCCGGGCCCCTCAAGTTGTGAGCGACACGGTTGAAAGAGTTGGGGTCGTCGGCGCCGGCACGATGGGTGCCGGGATTGCCCAGATTGCGGCGCTCGGGGGTTATGAGACCCGGCTCTACGATCCGATCCCCGCCGCCCTCGAGTCGGGCCTAGAGAAGCTCAACGCGGCCCTGAACAAGGGGGCGACGAAGGGGATGTGGAGTGAGGCCGACGCCGATGCCGCAAGCAGTCGCGCCGGCGGCGCCCACAGCCTCGCCGACCTCGCCGAATGCGACCTCGTGGTCGAGGCCGCGCCCGAGGACCTGACCCTGAAGCGCGAGCTCTTTGCCGCCCTGGCCGGGACCTGCGGGCCAGAGACGATCCTGGCCAGCAATACCTCTTCGCTGCCGATCACCGCGATCGCCGCCACTATCCCGGGACCCGAGCGGATCGTCGGCATGCACTTCTTCAACCCGCCGGTGCTGATGAAGCTGGTCGAGGTCGTCGCCACCGACGAGGCGGCGACCGAAGCGCTCGACGCAACGACCGAGGTCGGCATCCGCATGGGCCGCACCCCGATCCGAGCCAAAGACAGCCCCGGCTTCATCGCCAACCGCCTCGCCCGCCCCTTCACCCTCGAGTCGCTGCGCATGTTGGGCGACGGCGTCGCCGACGCGGCGACGATCGACCGCGTCTGCCGCTTGGGCGGCGGCTTCCGCATGGGTCCCTTCGAGCTGATCGACCTGATTGGCCTTGACGTCAACCTCAGCGTTGCCCGCTCCTTCTACGCCCAGGGCGGCGAGCCCGAGCGCTGGCGCCCCAGCCCGATCCAGGAGGGCCTCGTCGCCGAGGGCCGCTTGGGGCGCAAGAGCGGCCAGGGCTTCTACGACTACAGCAACCCGCCGAACCCCGCCTCCGCTGCTCCTTCGCACCAGCTATCGCGGCAAGGGAACAACGGAACCGGTGAGCTGACCCTCGACCCCCACAAGCTGGCCGAGATCGACCCCGCCGCGCCGGCGATCCTCCCCCGCCTCTGCGCCCAGATCGCCAACGAGGCCGCCTTCGCCCTCGAAGAGCAAATCGGCTCGCCAGCCGACATGGACACCGCGATGCGACTCGGCTTCAACTGGCCCCGTGGGCCGCTCGAGCTGACCGAGCTGCTTGGCGCCCCCCGCGCGGTCGAGCTGCTCGAAGGCCTGCGGGCCGAGCACGGCGAGGCCTACCAGCCCGCGCCTGGACTGATCGCCGCCAAGGCCTAGCCATGGCCGCGCCGATCGACGAGTTCGAGCAGGCGCGCCGCGGACTCATCGCCCCCTTCGACCCTCCCCGCGTCGAGGACGAGGACGGCCGCGTCGTCTGGGAGCTCGGGTCCTACGACTTCCTCGACGCCGACCCACCCGCGAGCGCCGACCCCAACCTCTGGCACCAGGGGCAGCTTGGGCGTATCGCCGGGCTCTTCGAGATAGCCCCCGGCTTCTATCAACTGCGTGGCTTCGATCTCTCCAATATGCACGTGGTCGAGGGACGCGACGGAATCGTCGTCATCGACCCGCTGGTATCGGCCGAGACAGCGGCGGCGGCGCTGGCGCTCTACCGCGAGCACCGCGGCGAGCGGCCGGTCACCGGCCTGATCTACACCCACAGCCACGTCGACCACTTCGGCGGCGCCAAGGGCGTCCTCACCGCGGAGGAGATCGAGGCCCGGCACGTGCCGGTCCTCGCCCCCGCCGGCTTCCTCCACCACGCAGTCAGCGAGAACGTCTTCGCCGGGACCGCGATGGCGCGCCGGGCCGGCTACATGTACGGGGCGCTGCTCGAGCGCGGCCCGGCGGGTCAGATCGGCGCCGGGCTCGGCCAGACCACTTCGCTCGGCACGATCACGCTGCTCCCGCCCAACCTCGACATCGTCGAGACCGGCCAGGAGGAGGTCGTCGACGGGGTGCGGATGAGCTTCCAGCTGACGCCGGGGACCGAGGCGCCGGCGGAGATGAACATCCACTTCTCCGACGCGCGCGTGCTCTGCATCGCAGATAACGCCGCCCGCTCGATGCACAACATCCTCACCCCGCGCGGTGCCCTGGTCCGCGACCCGCGCGTCTGGGCGCACTACCTGGACGAGGCGATCGAGCTCTTCGGCGAGCGCTCCGACGCGCTCTTCGCCGGTCACCACTGGCCCTGCTGGGGCAGCGCGCGAATCGTCGACTACCTCGAGAAGCAGCGCGACCTCTACACCTATCTGCACGACCAGACCCTGCGCTTGCTCAACCAGGGCCACACCGGGCCCGAGATCGCCGAGCTGATCGAGCTGCCGCCGAGCCTGGCCGAGGAGTGGCACTGCCGCGAGTTCTACGGCTCGATCAGCCACAACACGAAGGCGATCTACCAGCGCTACATGGGCTGGTTCGACGGCAACCCGGCCCACCTCTGGGAACACCCGCCGGTCGAGCAGGCGAGGCGCTACGTCGAGTTCATGGGCGGCGCCGAGGTGGTGCTGGAGAAGGCAAGGGCCAGCTTCGAGCAGGGCGACTACCGCTGGGTCGCCGAGGTCGTCAACCACCTCGTCTTCGCCGAGCCCGAGAACCGGGCGGCGCGCGAGCTGCAGGCAGAAGCGCTCGAGCAGCTCGGCTTCGGCGCCGAAAACGCCAGCTGGCGCAACTTCTTCCTGATGGGAGCGAAGGAGCTGCGCGAGGGGACCTCCGGCACGCCGACCAGCGCGGCCCCACCCGACGTGCTCGCCCACCTGACAGTGAGCCAGCTGCTCGACGCGATGGCGATCCGCCTCAACGGCCCGCGCGCGGCGGAGCACCACCTGCGCATCGAGTGGCGCGTCACCGACCCCGATGAGCAGCACGCGATCACCGTCCGCAACGGCGTCCTGCGCCACCGTCCCGGCGGCCATGGCGACAATGCCGACGCCGCCCTCGTCGTCGCCCGCGAGGCCCTCAATCAGCTCCTGCTCAAAACCGCCGACATCGGCGATCTGGGCGAGAGCGGCCGCCTCCGGGTCGAGGGCGACGGCGCCAAGCTCGGCGAGCTGCTGGGCCTGCTGGACGAACCTGATCCGGGCTTTGCCATCGTCACCCCGGACTAGGGTGCACCCGGTTCCGGCCCAAGCGCCATCGACCGACAGGAGAAAGAGATGCCCAGGCCAGCGAGAAGATGGACTTGGCCACTTGGAGCGAGCCTGCTCACAGTCGGGTTCCTCTGCCTAGTCCACGCATCAGCAGCTGGCGCGGCCCAGACGGTCTTCTGGGGCAGCCGCGACGACAGCAAGATCTCCAACGCGCCGATCGGCGCCGGTAAAGGCACTGACATTCCAATTCCCCCCGCCCTTGTAAATAGGCCCTTTGGCACAGCGGTCGATTCCGCAGCGGGCAGGGTCTACTGGGCAAACAGCGGCAGCAACACAATCGGCTATGCCAACTTCAACGGGTCCGGTGCTGGCCTGCTGCCTACGAGTGGCGCGCCCATGGATGAACCGGGTGGACTTGCGATCGACCCCGCCGGCGGCAGGATCTACTGGGCAAACGCCGGCAATGACTCGATCTCCTACGCCGCTCTCAACGGCTCTGGCGGAGGCAACCTCAACACGGCCGGAGCGACCGTGGGAGAACCGTACGGCGTCGCGATCGACCCCATGGAAGGCCGGATTTACTGGACGAGCTTCGCAACCGACACGATCTCCTATGCGAACTTGAACGGATCCGGCGGGGCCAACCTGAACACTTCGGGCGCCCCTATCGAAGGCCCCGTTGGGCTAGCAATCGACGCCGCGACGGGGCGGGTCTACTGGGCAAACTCCAGAGGCGAATCGATCGGCTTCGCCAGCATCAATGGCGGCGGTGGCAACGGACAGGTCAACCCGCCCTCCGCCGTCTTCGCGCCTGCCATGCCCGCCGTGCCCGTGGGCCTGGCAATCGACCCCGCCCTGCAAACGATCTACTGGGCCGACGAAGAACTCGAACAGATCGGCGCGGCCAACCTGCAGGGAAGTCCCCCCGCACTCCCGGCCACGGGCGGCGCGAGCCTCGACGGGGCGAACTTCCCCGTCCTGCTGGAAAGCCCGCGCAACGTGGACAAGCCGGCGGTTCAAGGACAGCACAGACCAGGTGCAACGCTCACCTGCACGCAGGGGACATGGAGGGGCGACGTGGTCGAGTCATTCCTCTACCGGGCACCACAGAGCTTCTCCTATCAGTGGTTCCGCAACGGCAAACCGGTTGCCGGCGCGACCGCAGCGACCATCGTCGCCAGCAAGGTCGGTGCGTACACCTGCGACGTCACGGCAACCAATTTTGCCGGCTCCGAGGCATGGACCAGCCCGCTCGAATTCAGCGTCAACGCCACCGTCGCCTTCAAGAAGGTCACCTTCAATCGCAAGAAGGGCACCGCCACCCTGCGGGTCGCGGTTACCGGCAGCGGCCGTCTGGACGTCTATGGCAAGGGCGTCGCCAACGCGCAGCGCAAACACGCGATGGGCATCGCGAAGATCACCATCAGGACCAGCGGCAAGGCGCGAATTAAGCTGCGTAACACCGGCAAGGCGAAGGTCAAGGCCACGGTCTCCTACACGCCCGAAGGTGGCAAGGCGATCAAACGGCGCAAGGCGGTCGTACTGAAGAAGTTGCGCTGAAGCTTCGGCGCCAGGCCGATCAGCGAGCGACGCGGAGCATCAGTTCATCCTCGTAGCACCAGCTCCAGTCCTCGCCGGGCTCGACCGAGCGGATGATCGGGTGACCGGTCTCGGCATTGTGGGCGGTGGCGTGCTTGCCCTCCGAGTTATCGCAGCAGCCGATGTGGCCACAGCTCTGGCACATGCGCAGGTGGACCCACTGCATGCCCAGCGCGAGGCACTCCTCGCAGCCGGCGATCTCGGCCGGCGGATCGAAAACCTCGATCGTGCGGATGTGGGAGCAGGAAGCCATGCTTTTCCAAGATAGCGCGCTCGGATCGTCACATCTGAAAGGCTGAAGCGATGGACAGCACCGAAACGACAGGCGGGGAGCCGATAACCGAGGAGGGCATGACTGCCCTACGCGAGGAAATCGAGCAGCTCGAAGGAGATGCCCGGACCAAAATGGCGGCGCGGATCAAGGTGGCCCGCGAGGAAGGCGACCTCAAGGAGAACGCCGAGTACCACATCGCCAAGGAGGATCAGGCCCACCTCGAGACCAAGATCAAGCGCCTGCGCGAGCGCCTGCGCACTGCCGTCGTGGTCGAGATAGACGCCACCGCCGCAGACACCTTTGCCTTCGGTCGCACCGCCGAGGTCCTCGACGAAGCAAAAGGCGAGGCCAACACCTGGACCCTGGTCGGCTCAACCGAAGCCAACCTGGCCGAAGGCCGCCTCTCCGCCGAGTCCCCAATCGGCCGCGCCCTGCTCAACGCCAAAGTCGGCAAGCCGATCAAGATCGAGACGCCCAAAGGCTCGCGGACGTTTGTCGTGCAAAAGCTCATCGGCTGACTAAAGACCCCCCCCAGTCCATGATGCTACGCTGTAGCACATGGAGATCGGTGTCCGAGACCTTCGCAACCGCACGGCCAGCGTTATTGACGCGGTCAAGGCCGGCGAGCGAGTCGTATTGACCGTCAACGGCGACCCATTGGCCGACATCGTTCCGCACGGACAGCGCACCCGCTGGCTTGGCGGTGCTCAACTCCATGAGCAACTCCGCGAGCGATCAGCCGACCCTGCGCTCGCGCAAGAGCTCGACGATCTGGCCGGCCAGACTCTCGACGAGCTTTGACCCCTCCCGCCTCCTCAGGCCTGCTCGACACCTCGGTCTTCATCGCCCGCGAGACGGGGCGGCCACTCGGCGAGCTGCCGGATCGAGTCGCGGTCTCCGTCGTCACCATCGGCGAGCTTCAGCTTGGAGTCCTCAACGCTCCGGATGACCACGCCCGCGCCCGCCGCGCCGACACGCTCGCCCTTGCCCGCTCTGCCGACCCGATTCCGATCAGCGAGGCCGTGATGACGTCATGGGCTCGCCTCGTCGCCGACTGCCGGGCGGCCGGCATTCACCGCGCGATCAAGCTCACCGACGCGCTGATCGCCGCCACGGCGGTCGAGCACGGCCTGCCGGTCGTAAGCCAGGACGGCGACTTCAGCAAGATTGCCGCCGCCCACGCCCCCCTTCAGACGCTCGACGTCTGAACTAAGAACCAGGCGTCGGCGCGACCTCGATGGGCTCGCCGCCCGGAAGCCAGTGGGCCTCGGGTGAGGGTGGCGTGTCGCGCAGGTACCACTCGGCGTCGAGGGCGCCCTTGCAGCCGCTGCCGGCAGCGGTAACCGCCTGGCGGTAGATGTGGTCGACGACGTCGCCGACGGCGAAGACCCCCGCCAGGTTGGTGCGGGTCGAGTCGCCCTCGGTGAGGATGTAGCCGTTCTCATCGGTGTCGACCTGGCCGGTGACCACCTCTGAGCGGGGGATGTGGCCGATCGCGATGAAGGCACCGTCAGTCTGAACATCCTCGGTCTCGTCCGTCTCGACGTTGCGCAGGCGCACGTGGTCGAGGCGGCCCTTGTCGCTGGCGACGAACTCCTCCGCCACGTAGGGGGTCTTGAAGCTGATGTTGCCCTGCTCCTTGGCCCGCTCGAACATGATCTTCGAAGCGCGGAAATCCTCGCGGCGGTTGACCACGGTCAGCTCGCTGGCGTACTTGGAGATGAAGATCGAGTCCTCCATCGCCGAGTCGCCACCGCCGATCACGATCACCTTCTGGTCTTTGAAGAAGGCCCCGTCGCAGACGCCGCAGGTCGATACGCCGCAACCGCTGAGCTCGCGCTCGCCGGGGATGCCGAGCCGCTGCGGCTCCGCCCCCATCGCCAGAATCACGGCTTTTGCCTGGTACTCCTCGTCGCCGAGGAAGACCTTCTGGACGCCGCCGTCGGAGAGCTCGACCCGGTCGACATCGTCGGTGACGAAACGGGTTCCAAAGCGCTCGGCCTGAGCACGGAACTCGTTCATCATCTCCGGCCCCATGATCCCGCCGGGGTAGCCGGGGTAGTTCTCGACGTCGGTCGTGTTCTGCAGCTGCCCGCCCCACTGGAAGCCCTCGAAAACGAGCGGCTCAAGGTTGGCGCGGGCGGTGTAAAGCGCAGCCGTGTAGCCGGCCGGCCCACCGCCGACGATGATCACGTTCTCGACCTTCTTTGTCTCTGTCATGTCGCCTCAAGTCTAATGGCGTTGCCAATACTTCACTTTTTATAGTACTCCCCCGCTGACCTCTCCGGCAAGCTCTGCAGGCGGCGTGCGGTCGATCGGCAGTCCCTCGGTTTCCCAGTGCTGGACCCGGTTGCGGAGCTGGAAGAAGGCGGCGACACCAAAGGGAATCGGCATCCAGAAGGCAATCAAGCGATAGACCAGGATCGCCGGGAAGACGGTCGTCTCGGGGACACCGAAGAGGACGAAGGCGCCGATCATTCCCGCGTCGACGGCCCCCACCCCGGCAGGAGCGAACGGAATCAAGTTGGCGACCATGCCGAGGAAGAAGCCCTGGACGACCACGGCGAGCGGCACGTGAACGCCGAAGGCGTGGAAGGAGGCCCAGAGGATGCCGATGTTGGCGGCCCAGAAGCCGGCGGCGCCGAGCACGGCCAGGCCGCCCTGACGCGGGTGGGTGAAGAGGCTGATCGCGAAGCGAAACCCCTCGGCGAAGACCGCCGGCACTTTGGCGATTTTCCTGGCGATCTCCTGACCGCGTTTGCCGTGCACGAAGCGGGCGATCTTGGGACCGAGGTCGGGCGGGACCAGGGCGAAGAGCAGCCCGAGGGCGAGCAGCATGCCGGCGACGCCAGCCGGCACGATCGTCAGCTCGATCGAGTCCTTGCCGCTGAGCACGCCGGTGCGCAGCAGCACGCCGAAGAGGATCAGGGCCAGCGGATAGAAGGCGTAGTGGAGGGTGAGGAAGGCGACCATGCGCCGCGCCACTTCGTGCCGCGCCATCCCTGCCTTGCGCAGCGCCCAGAAGGTGAGCACGATCCCCCCCGCCCCGGCAGCCGAGAAGAGCAGCGTCGCCGCCAGGCCGGCCATGTTGATCTCATACGTCTCGAGCCAGGTGAAGCGCAGCACGTTGCCGCCGACGACCGCCTTAAAGAGGGCGATGTAGGTGACGAAAGCGACGACGTTGAAGCCGATCGCGATCGCGATCCAGAGCGGATCGGCGTCGTCGAGCTTGCCCAGGGCGTTGCTCAACCCGACCAGCTTCGGGAAGAGGAAGTAGATCCCGACCAGCAACGCGACAACCACGACCGCTGTCTGGATCAGTCGCCGCCGCGTGAAGATCGGCAGTTCGGCGGTGTGGTCGCCGTTCACCGGACCTTCAGGAGACACTCATTAGAAACTACCCGTTGGCGAGGCGCTCCAAGCGCTGCAAGCCACGATTGATCTCCAGCACCGCCGGTTCGGCGAGCGGCTCGCCGCGGCGCACCGCGGCGACGAGACCGGCGCCGGCGAGCAGATCGGTGACGTAGTGCTCGCCGAGGTAGACGAGGGCGAAGCCGAGCGTCAGCGAGTACATCCAGCCAACCGCACCCTCGACCGGGCCCGCCTCAGTGAGCTGAATCGCCGCCATCGCCGAGGTGGCGAAGTGCAGAGAGGGCATCGCCGCCCAGGGGTTGCCGCCGAGCGCGTTGTACATCTTCGGCCAGGCCGAGCCCCAGGTGTCTTCGCCGACGCCGATCATGATCCGCTCCACCTTCTCGCCGGTCAGCTCCTGCTCGGATGCCCACCACGGCGGCGAGGTCGGGATCACGAAGTAGGCGATGCAACCGAGGTCGAAGACCGCGGCCATCTGGCGGGCGGCGCGCGGGAAGCGCTCGGGGTGGCGCCAGAGGATCCAGGCCAGGGCGAGATACGGCTCGAAGAACCACAGCCAGTGCGCCCAGGTGAGGATGCGATTGACGGTGCCGACGCGGCGCAGGCGCGCCATCCCCCGCTGCAGGCGGGCGTTGGGCAGGCGCCCGAGGCCGAGCACGCGGTCGGTGATGATCGGGTAGCGGCTGCGCAGCCGCGCCTCCAGCTTCTGCGGATCGTCGTAGGGAAGCTCGTGGACCATGATGAAGGCCCACATCTGCATCGCGTACAGCACCACGTCGCGTTTGCGCGAGCGGGGCGCGAGAACCGCGACCGCCAGCGGACCTCCGGCGCAGGCCGCGATGGTCACCGGAGTGGGCACTCGCAGCCGCTTGCGCAGCAGCGGCACGGCCACCGCGGCCGCCACAGCACCCGCTGCTCCGGCACGTACGGCGAGGCGAAGCGCCGGAGATGGCCGCGATCGCGCCTTCATCAGGTCGGCGAGTATAGGAGCACGTTCCCGGACCGCGCCGCGAGAGCGGGGACCGCGCCGCGCCGACCCGCGTGATTAGAATGGCCGCGCTTTGGCGCCCCACTCTCCTGGCACTGACCAGATCGACACTCTGCTTTGGATTGGCTTCGTCGCCGCGGCGATCGTCATCGTCGCGATCAACGGCGCGCTGATCTACGCGCTGCGGCGCTACCGCAGCGAGCGCGGCGATGAGCCGCGCCAGATTCGCGGCGGCCGTGGCACCCAACTCCGGGTCGGCGCCGTGCTCACCGGCTTCGCCGCCATCGTCCTTGTGCTCAGCCTCATCTTCACCGACAAGGCACGCGAGATACCGACCACCGGCTCGGCCGGCCTTGCCTCGGCCAAGTCAGCTCCGCTAAAGATCGAAACAACCGGCCAGCAGTGGCTCTGGCGCTACGACTACCCCAACGGCGCCTTCTCCTATTACAAGCTGGTCGTGCCGGTCGACACCACGGTCGAACTCGATCTGATCTCGACCGACGTGATCCACACCTGGGACGTGCCGGAACTGGCCCCCAAGCGCGACGCCGTGCCCGGCAAGACCAACCACGTCGTCTTCCGCGCCGACGAGGAAGGGACCTTCGACGGCCAGTCGGCAACCTTCTCGGGCCAGGCCTACGCGGCGATGCGGACCGAGGTCGACGTCGTCTCTCCGGCCGAATACGAAGCCTTCGTCAAACAGCAGAAAGCCGACATACAGGCGGCCCAGGATCGCGTCGTGGGCCTGATCGAAAAGGGAGAAGTGCCGTGAGTGTCAACCCCGAGGTCGTCGTCGACGGCTTCCCCCGTCGCCGCCCGCACTGGATCGAGGTCGTCACCAGCGCCGATCACAAGGACGTCGGCCGGGTGATGATCGGCGCCGCCCTCGGCTTCCTCTTCATCGCCCTGGTCGAGTTCCTGCTGATGCGGCTGCAGCTGGCGATACCGGAAAACAGCCTGCTGACCCCGGTCACTTTCAATCGCATGCTCTCGCTCTACGGGGCGACGGCGATCTTCCTCTTCGCCCTGCCGCTCTGCCTCGGCCTCTACTACTACCTGGCGCCGCTGCAGGTAGGCGCCCGCGGCACCGCCCTGCCGCGCCTCGGCCAGGTCGGCCTCTGGCTCTACATCGCCGGCGCCACGGTCCTCTACGCCGGTTTCCTCTTCACCCCCTCCGAGGCCGGCGTCAACCCGCTGGCGCCGCTCTCCGAGCTGGCCTTCCTGCCCAACAACGGGGTCGACGCTTGGGCCGTATCGAGCGGGCTGGCGACGCTGGGCTTCGTCTTGATCGCGATCAACCTGGTGGCGACCCTACGCCGCATGCGCGCCCCGGGCATGGCCTGGCGGCGGGTGCCCGTGTTCGCCTGGGCGGCGGCGGTCTCCTCCTGGCTGCTGATCGTGGTCGGCACGGTGATGCTGGCGGCGATCACGATGCTGCTGATCGATCGCAACTTCGACGGCATCTTCTTCGCCGACGGCTCCGGCGGCGCCCCGCTGCTCTGGGCGCACATGAGCTGGATCTTCTACACCGGCACCTACATGCTGATCCTGATCACGGCGCTGGCCGCGATCGCCGAGATCGTCCCGGTCTTCGCCCGCAAGCCCCTCTTCAACCGCAACGCGGTCACCGGCTCGCTGCTGGCGATCGCGGTGATCGGCACCCTCGCCTGGATGCAGAACATGCTCACCGCCCCGATCGGAATCGGCTGGATGTACTTCGCGATGATCATGTCGCTGGCGCTGATCGTGCCCTTCGGCCTGATCGTCTTCAACCTGATCGCGACGATGGTCGGCGGCACCCTGCGAATGCGGGCGCCGCTGCTCTTCGCCGCCGGCGCCGTCTCGATGATCTCGATTGGCCTCGGTGCCGAGATCTCGCACTCGATGGTCGCCGTCGCCTGGCGCCTGCACAACACCACTGACGCCACCGCAGCCACCCACTTCGCCCTGGTCGGCGGCGCCGTCTTCGGTGGCTTCGCCGCCCTCCACTACTGGTTCCCGAAGCTGAGCGGCCGCACGATGGGCGAGTTCCTTGGCCGCGCCTCGTTCTGGACGCTGGTCGCCGGCATGCTGCTCACCTTCGTGCCGCTCTTCATCTCTGGTGGCGACCACGGCCAGGTTGCCGACGCCTACAAGTACTTCAGCGGCGCCGGGGTCAGCACCGAGAACCTGATCGCCTCGATTGGCGCCTTCGTGCTCGCGATCGGGATCATCCTGACTCTGGTCAACGCGATCGCGAGCCTCGGCAACGGCGCTCGCGCCGGCCACGACCACTGGGGCGGCAACTCACTCGAGTGGTTCGCCCTCTCCCCGCCGGAGCCGCATAACTTCGACGTGCTGCCCGACGTGCGCAGCGACAGGCCGATGCGCGACATCCGCGAGGCAATCGCCCATCGCAGCAGCCGCGCCGCCAAAGAGGCGGCTCGCGAGTCCCAGCCGGTAGCCTGAGCGCTGTGAGCGCGGAGCGCGCAAGCGTGCATATCTGGTTCTTCGCGCAGCGCGCGAAGCGTGAACAGTCGTGAGTGGCGGCGCCGAATCCGCGGTCGTCGCGCAGCGCCCCGCTGTCTTCGGCGTCCTGCGCGACTACGCCACCCTGACCAAGCCGAAGGTGCAGTCGCTGCTGCTCCTGACCACGATCACGACTATGTACGTGGCCGGGGACCCCTCGATCGGCCTCGTCTTCCTCACCTGCCTTGGCGGCGCCCTCTCGGCCGGTGGCGCCGGCGCGATCAACCACGCGGTCGACCGCGACATCGACCGGATCATGACTCGCACCGCCGACCGCCCGGTCGCCAGCGGGCGGATCTCGCCGCGCGCGGCGATCAGCTTCGGCGCCCTGCTCGGCTGCGCCTCATTCACCCTGCTGGCGCTCGCCGTCAACCCGTTGGCGGCGGCGCTCTCGATCTCGGGCCTCTTCGGCTACGTCTTCGTCTACACGCTCTGGCTCAAGCGCTCGACCCCGCAGAACATCGTGATCGGCGGCGCCGCAGGCGCCGTGCCCCCCTTGGTCGCCTGGGCGGCCGTCACCGGCGGCCTCAACGGCACCGCCCTCTTCCTCTTCGCGATCGTCTTCTTCTGGACTCCGCCGCACTTCTGGGCGCTCTCGCTGCTGATGAAGGACGAGTACGCCAAGGCCAACATCCCGATGCTGCCAGTCGTCCGCGGCGAGGACGAGACCCGGCGCCAGATCCTGCTCTACACGATCCTGCTCTACGCGGTCACCCAGCTGCCCTTCTGTGCCGGCGGCTTCAACGTCGAGTACCTGATTGCCTCGATGACCCTCGGCGCCGGCTTCATCTACTGCGCCGTGCGCCTGCTGCGCAGCGCAGATCGTCGCTGGGCCCTGCGCACCTACCTCTACTCGCTCGCCTACCTGGCACTGCTCTTCATCGCGATGCCGCTCGACCGGCTGATCGGGTAAAAATCCGGGCGTGGATCGCGAGACCGCAAGAGCGAACATGAGCGCCGGCCTGGTGGCCGGTGGCATCGTCGCGGCGATCTTCGCCCTCTGCTTCGTAGCCGCGATGCTCTACATCGCGTCGTGAGCCCTGAGCACCGCCACATCCCCGAGCCTGGAGAGGTGGTCTACCGGCCACGCTCCTCCTGGGCGCCGGCGATCTTCGCCTTTGCCCTCGCCCTGACCGTCTGCGGAATCTTCGCCGAGGGCTTCATGGTCCGCGGCTGGATTTACTCGATCATCGGCGGCGTCATCGCCCTCTTCGCCTTCCGCGCGATGATCCGCGACGCGATCCGCAGCTACTACCGCCTCCCCCGCAAGCAGCACGTGCGCGGCGCCGTGCTGCCGGTCGAACAGATCTCTTCTCCCCGCTCCTAGGACTACTCGGGCGTCATGCCCGAGGTCGCGCCGTCCGAGGTCCAGACGCGAACGATGTCTCGCATCGAAAGCACTCCTGCAAGGTCCGGGCCGTCGTAGACGACGAGGTGGCGGATGCCGCGGCGCGACATCTCCGCCGCAGCCCGCTCGAGGCTCCAGTCCGGTGAGGCGGCGATCACGCTGCCGCTCATGTGGTCGCCGACCCGCTCGGCATCGGGATCCTCGCCGGCGCCGAGCGAGAGCAGGATGTCGCGCTCGGTGAGAATGCGGGCGACCGGCGTCTCGTCATCGCTGACTAGAGCGGCGCCGATTTGCTTCTCGGCCATCATCGATGCCGCCTCGCGCAGCGTGTGCGTTGGCCCGACTGTGAGGACCACCTCCGACATCCCATCCCGTACCTGCATCTGCCGCCTCCCTCCGGGTTCGCGAGTTAGTGAGAATCGCCTCAAGCCTACCCGACCCCAGGCAGGGCTAAGCCAGCTTTCGGCCGGGCGGGACATATAGACTCCGGCGCGCTTCACGCCGCATGCACAAGCTCGCCAACCCCATCCGCCCCCTGCTCGTCCTCGCCGCCCTGGTGGCGGTGGCGCTGCCCGCTTCGGGTTGCGGAACGACGACGGCAGACCCCAATCGCGGCCGCGTTCTCTTCGTCGAAAAGTGCGGCGTCTGCCACGCGATGGCCCAAGCCGGAACCAGCGCCCAGATCGGTCCCAACCTCGACGACGCCTTTGCCTCGGCGCGGGAAGCCGGCGAGGGCGGCGACACGGTCGAAGGCGTAGTCAAGGCCCAGGTCGAGTACCCGCGGCCGAGCAACAGCGACCCGGCGGTCTCGATGCCAGCCGACGTCGTCACCGGCCAGGATCTCGACGACGTCGCCGCCTATGTCGGCCTCTACGCCGGCGTGCCCGGCGCGGCACCGCCGAAGGTGCCCGGAGGTCCCGGTGCTCAAGTCTTCGCCAACAACGGCTGCGGTGGCTGTCACACGCTCAAAGCCGCCAAGTCGGGGGGCGTCACCGGCCCCAACCTCGACGAAGTCCTGCCCGGCCAGAGCGAAGCGATGGTCCACGAATCGATCGTCGACCCCAACGCCAAGATCGCCACCGGCTACCCGCCCAACGTGATGCCCGCCAACTTCGAACAGAAGCTCTCGCCGAAAGAAATCGAAGACCTGGTCCAGTACCTGCTCGAATCGGCCTCCGGCGGCAAAGGCAAGAGCGGAGGCGCGAGCAGCAGCAAAGGCAGCGGGCACCCCAAGGGGGAAGCCTACGCCAGCCCCGCCGGCGGTTGAGCCCTCCCGAGGGCCCGGGAGCGGCCGCTGCCATCATCCGCTGAGGCCACTTATGCGCGACCGCCTCCGCATCTCGCCACAGCTCTACGCCACCGTCTCACTGGTCGCCCTCGGCGCCCTGGCGTTGATCGTCCTCACCGGCGCCGGCGTGCGCCTGACCGGATCCGGCCTTGGCTGTCCGGACTGGCCCAAGTGTTACGGCGGCACCACTCCCCCGCTCGAAACCCACGCGGTGATCGAGTACGGCAACCGGCTCCTCACCGGCTTCGTCGGCTTCGCCGTGATCGCCGCCAGCGTGCTCGCCTGGTTCCGCGTTCCCTTCCGCTGGCACCTCGCCTTCTTCGGCGCGCTGCTGCCGCTCGGCGTGATCGGCCAGGCGATCCTCGGCGCCCTGGTGGTCAAGTACCACCTCGCCCCCGGCCTGGTGATGAGCCACTTCATCCTCTCGATGTTGCTGCTCGACGCTTCCTTCGCGCTCGCCTGGTGCTCACGCTACGAACCGTGGGAGCGCCGCCGCTCCAGCGACCGGCTCGGCGTCTGGTCCGTGCGGGCGCTGATCCCGCTCGGCCAGCTGACGATCGCTGCCGGCACGGTCGCCACGGCCTCGGGGCCACATGCCGGCGCCCACGCCGGCCAGCTGGTCCACCGCTTCGATTTCGAGGGGACCAAGACGCTGGAATGGGTGGTCCAGCGCCACTCGGCGATCGCCACCCTCTTCGGCATCGCCGCGATCGCCGTCTGGTTCCTTCTGCGCCGCCCAGGAGGCGACAGGAGGGCGCTGAAGCCACTGAGCGTGATGATTGGCCTGATGGCCCTACAGGGCGTCGTAGGCGGTGTCCAGTGGGCTCTGAAGCTGCCGGGAGAGATCGTCTGGGTCCACGTCGCCCTGGCAACGACCACCTGGCTGGCGATGCTCTGGACGGTCGCGACTGCCGGTCGGCTGGAGCCACGCTCGGGTGAGACCGATTCAGGCGACCCACGCGCGGGCATCGACGAGCGCCCCCCCGCGCCCGCCCTGACCCAGAGCTGAGCTTAAAGGCCGGGAACGGCCCGTCGCGAGTCGATCACAGCAACGCGCGGCCGGTGGCGAGGTCAACGACCACGTGGGTGATCGGCAAGTCGATCCGCTCGCGGGCCTTGTCGACGACGCCGTGCTCTAGCCAGCGCGAGCGATCGGAGGGATGGGTCGAGATCAGGATCTCGTCGGCGGCAAAGACCCGCAGTGCGTCCTCGATCGCGACGTTGGGGTCGGAGTCGCCGATCTCGCCCCTGGCCTTGAGGCCGAGCTGCTTGATCTCGATCAGCGAGAGCTCCATGCGCTGGCGGGCCAGCTCGATCGCCTCGTCGATATCCGACGTCCAGTGCGAGGTGCGCGAGGAGGCGAGCGCGGGCGTCACCACCATCACCTCGCAACGCCGGTCGCGGCAACGATCCCGGATCTCCTTCAGCAGCTCCTCGCCCTGAACGGTCTCGTTGGCGATCACAAGTAGGCGGAACTTGCCATCCCCGCCCCGAGTCACCTCGACGTCGCGAGGCAGCGACCCACGCGCGCTGCGGTAGCCAAAGCCAACGCCGAAGCCAATCAGCAGGGCCGTCCAAATCACGCCCACCACCGGCCTCGTCAGCAAGGTGAGCACGGTCGCCGACACCACTCCAGCAGCAATCACCACCAACCATCTGAACGCGTCAGCCTCAGACCGCAGCGGATTGTGCATATTTAAGTTGTACCCCCAAACGGCCGCGAAAACCAAGCAGGTCGGGGGATGCAGGGAGGCCGGCAAGGGGAGCGCACTTGTTTGTGCGTGACCCGCAGACGGCCGACTGAAGACCCCGAGATGCGCCGGTTTGCAGCGGCCGCGCTAGAGGATATAGACGGTGAAGAAGACGACTAGCCACATGATGTCGACGAAGTGCCAGTAGATGCCCGGCACCTCGACGCCGAGGTGGTCCTTCTCCTCGGTGCCGAAATGGCCGCGGAAGGCGCGGATCGAGGCGAAGGTGAGCAGGCAGAGCCCGACGAAGACGTGGGCGCCGTGCAGGCCAGTGAGGCTGTAGAAGATCGAGCCGAAGCCGAGATCGCGGGCGCTGAAGCCGAGGTGGACGTACTCGTTGAGCTGGATGAAGAGGAAGGTCGCGCCGAGCATCCAGGTCAAGACCAGGCCCAGCTTGAGGCCGTTACGGTTGCCGCGGCGGATCGACTCCAACGCGTAATGGATCGTGAAGCTGGAAGAGACCAGGATCGCCGTGTTGACGCCGGCGACCGCGACCGGCAGTTCGTAGGGGTGCGGCGGCCAGCTCGAGGGGTGGACGACGACCCGGAGGAAGAAGTAGGAGGCGAAGAAGGCCCCGAAGAGCATCACCTCGGAGACGATGAAGAGCAGGATGCCCAGCGTCTGGCGGTCAATCCGCGAGCTCTGGTTCGCCTCGGGGGGCCCGTGGTGCTCGTCCTCGTGGGCGTGTCCCAGCGCTATCGATGCACTCTCCATCAGCTCTCCCCTCCCTCGGCGACCGCAGCGGCGACGACGGCGGCCGGGCGGCCGACCTCGAGGTGCTCGACCGGCTTATCGGTAATCGCGCGGACGCGACCGATCAAATCGTCCTCGAGCCAGCGCGAGGTCTCGCCGGCGAAGGTCGAGATCAGCACCTCATCGACGCTGTAGTGCTCGATCGCGTTCTGCACCGCGTGAAAGGGGTCGGGGCTCATCGGCTGGCCGGTAGCGTCGATATCGGCGCGATAGAGCTCGGCCAGGGTCGCGGCCAGGTCGCGAACCATCTCCGGCTCGGTCAAGTCCTCGGTTCGCGGGCAGATGATCGTGTAGCGATGCGGGTGCCCCTCGGCGCGCTCCTTGAGCCGGCCGATCAGGTCAGGCGCGGCCACGGTCTGGCTCGCCACCACCAGCGTGTGGCTCTTCTCCCAACTGATCGAATCGTCGGTGATCCGCACGGGGATGTGGGTCACCGGCACCTCCGGCTCAAAGCGGGCTTCGGCCCAGGAGACGAGGTCCTTGCGGGTGAAGCCAAAGCGGGTCTCGGCGGCGCAGGAGAGCAGCACCTCGCTCGGCTCGTGGGCGCGCACGGCGTCATCGAGCGCCAGCGAGGGCTCCGGGTCCATCACCTCGCCGACCGATTCGATCCCGTACTCGGCGAGGATCGACATCGTCACCTCTACCCGTGCTCGGGCCGCGTCGCGCAGCTCACCGGAGTCGATCAGCTGGCCCACGGCCGGCTGATTCTGCGGCGCCGCAACGGCGACGAACGGAACCTTGTCGGCTCGCTCTTTGACCGCTGCCAGGAGCTTGCGGCCGCCTGCTACCTCGTTGAGGAAGACGAGCAGGGGCTTTGCCCCGGGTGCCTCGCTCATGCCGAGCCCACCACGGTCGGCTCAGCCTTCGGCGCCTCGACCGATTCGCCGGGCATGATCGCGTGGCGGGCACCGGGCACGCCGTACTCGTAAGGACCGCCGACGACGCGCGGGATCTCAGGGAAGTTGTAGATCGGCGGCGGCGAGGAAACCAACCACTCGATCGAGTTGGCTCGCCACGGGTTGCCCTCGGCCTTCGGGCCGAAGCGCCAGCTGACGATCATGTTGTAGAGAAAGACCAGCTGGATCGCGCCGAGGATGAAGGCACCGCAACTGATCAGCAGGTTCCAGTTGCCGAACTGGGTCGCGTAATCAGCGACGCGGCGCGGCATGCCGTCCATCCCGATCCAGTGCATCGGGATAAAGGTGACCCAGGTGCCGAAGAGCGTGCCCCAGAAGTGGACGCGGCCGAGTTTCTCGTCGTACATGCGCCCGGTGATCTTCGGGAACCAGTGGTAGATCCCGGAGAAGATCGTGAAGACGGAGCCGCCGAAGAGCACGAAGTGAATGTGGGCGACGATGAAGTAGGTGTCGGAGACGTGGATGTCGATCGGCACCATGCCCAGCATCACGCCACTGATCCCACCGATCGTGAAGGTGACGATGAAGGCGAGCGCGAACAGCATCGCCGTGGAATAGGTATGGATCTTGCCGAAATAGAGCGTGCCTATCCAGGAGAAGATCTTGATTCCGGTTGGCACCGCGATCAACAGCGTGGTGATCATCATCGGTACGCGCAGCCAGCTGAACATGCCGGCGACGAACATGTGGTGGGCCCAGACCGAGTAGCTGAGCACGACGATGCCGATCAGCGCCAGGGCCATCAGCCGGTAGCCGAAGATCGGCTTGCGGGCATGGGTCGATATGACCTCGCTGATGATCCCGAAGCCGGGCAGCATCATGATGTAGACGGCCGGGTGCGAGTAGAACCAGAAGATGTGCTGGTAGCTGACGACATCACCCCCGCCAGCGAACTGGAAGAAGTTGGTGTGCAGGGCGCGGTCGAAGAGGACCATGAACTGGACGCCGGCGATGAAGGGCGTCGCGGCGACGACCAGCAGCGAGGTCGAGAGGTTGGCCCAGACCAGCAGCGGCATCCGCCAGAAGGTCATCCCCGGCGCCCGCATGGTGATGATCGTGACCAGGAAGTTGAGCGCGGTCGCAATCGATGAGGCACCGGCGAACTGCACGCCGAGGTTGAAGAAGGACTGGCCCAGCGGGGCGCCGGTCGAGAGCGGCGCGTAACCGGTCCAGCCGGCATCGAAGGCGCCGCCGGGAGCGAGGAAACTGCCGATGAAGAGCAGGCCCGCCAGCGGCAGCATCCAGAAACTGAGCGCGTTGAGGCGCGGGAAGGCCATGTCGGGGGCGCCGATCATCAGCGGCAGCACGTAGTTAGCGATGCCGGCGAAGACCGGGATCACGAAGACGAAGATCATCAGCACCGCGTGGGTGGAGAAGAGGCTGTTGTAGGTGGCGGCGTCGACTATCTGGGTGCCGGGCTGGGCCAGCTCGGCCCGGATCAGCATCGCCATCAGGCCACCAACGAAGAAGAAGAAGAAGGTGGTGCAGATGTACTGAATGCCGATCACCTTGTGATCGGTGTTGAAGCGGAAGTAGTCCTTCCAGCTCTTGGCGCCGTGCTGGGAGTGGTCCTCGGGGATCGTCGGCATGCCGGCGGCCCAGCGCAGCCAGTAGTCGAAGCAGCCGAAGCCGAGCAGGAAGCCGAGTGGTCCGGTGATCAACGGCACGACCACCTGCGGGTAGCCGGTCTGTTCGGTCTGGTAGGCGGGCAGGCCCGAGGCCTTACGCAGCGCGACGACCAGCGCAAAGCCAAAGGCGGCGCCCAGGATCGCGCCGAGCGCGCCCCTGATCCAGCCAGGTTGCTTGATCGCAGCCGTCATCAGCAGGCCTCCATTATGCCCCTCCGGCGTTGATCGGCGTCGGGTTGGTCTCGGTGTCTTGGGTTATCGATTCCTTCAGCGGCGCGGGTACCTTTTCTTCCAGACTGCCGACCCACTTGCTGAAGTCAGCCGGGGTTTCGACCACGACCTTGGCCCGCATCGAGGCGTGCCCGAAGCCGCAGAGCTCGGTGCAGATCAGCTGGTACGTACCAAGCTTGTCTGGGGTGACGATCGCGGTCGTCGTGATGCCCGGCACGTTGTCCTTCTTGATCCGCCACTCGGGTACCCAGAAGGAGTGGATCACGTCCTGGGCGTGCATCTTGAACTGGACCTGGCGGTTGAGCGGCACATGCATTTCGCCCTGCACGTAAGCGCCGCTCATGGTCGGATAGCTGAAGCTCCAGGCGTACTGCTGGGAGAAGACGTCGACGGTGAGCGGGTTCTTGTCGAGCTTTTCGATGTCGCTGAGCACCGACCAGCTGTAGCCGGCGCCGAAGAGCACGATGATCGTCGGGATCACGGTCCAGGCGATCTCGAGTTTGGTATTGCCGTGGATCGGCTCGCCGTCGGATTCGTCACCCGGCTTGGCTTTGAACTTCCAGAGCGCATAGAAG
>DATMIH010000223.1:0-2577 GCA_035554595.1 Solirubrobacterales bacterium | reverse complement strand
TTCATCTGGCTGCTCGACTCGGCCGGCGCCCGCATCCAGGAGGCGGCCGGCTCGCTCTTCGCCGGCTCCGGTCACCTCTTCCGCGAAGAGGTCGAGATGTCGGGCGTGATCCCGATGGTGGCGGCGATGATGGGCCCCTGCGCCGCCGGCACCGCCTACATCCCGGCGCTCGCCGACTTCGTGCCGATGGTCTCGGGGCAGGGCGCGATGGCGCTCGCCGGGCCGCACCTGACCAAGGCCGTCACCGGCGAGGACATCACGATGGAGGAGCTCGGCGGCGCCAAGGTCCACTGCCGCAAGTCCGGCGTGGGGGACCTCGAGGTGAAGGACGACGAGGAGTGCATCGAAGCGATCAAGACCTACCTCTCGTTCTTCCCATCCAACTGGGAAGAGAAGCCGCCGATCCTGGACGTCTCCGACCCGATCGATCGCAAGTCGGAGAAGCTGATGGAGATAGTCCCCGACTCCTCACGCCAGCCCTACGACATGTACGACGTGATCCGCGAGATCGTCGATGACGGCGAGTGGTTCGACCTCAAGCCGAAGTTCGCCAAGACGCTGATCACCTGCTTCGCCCGCTTCGGCGGCCAGCCGGTCGGGATCGTCGCCAACCAGCCCAAGCAGCTGGCCGGGATCCTCGACAACGACTCGGCCGACAAGGCGGCGCGCTTCATCAACCTCTGCGACGCCTTCAACATCCCGCTCGTCTTCCTCCAGGACGTGCCCGGCTTCATGGTCGGCGCCAAGGTCGAGCACGCCGGGATCATTCGCCACGGGGCGAAGATGCTCTACGCGGTCAGCCGCGCCACCGTGCCCAAGGTGACGGTGATCGTGCGCAAGGCCTACGGCGCCGGCTACTACGTGATGTGCGGCAAGGCCTATGAGCCCGACCTGATCGTCGCCTGGCCGGGAGCCGAGATCTCGGTGATGGGAGCCGAGGGCGCGGTCAACATCATCGGCCGCTCGATGATCGAGGCCTCCGACGACCCCGAGGCGACCAAAGAGGCGATGCTGAACGCGGTCCGCGAGCAGATCGACCCCTACATCGCCGCCGGCAACGCCGTGATCGACGACGTGATCGACCCGCGCGAGACCCGGCCGACGATCGCCAACGCCCTGCGCATGGCAAGGAACAAGCAGGTCCGGAAGCCTCGCAAGCGCCACGGGGTGATGCCGGTATGACGTTCCGGTGCGCCTTTTGCGGTCTATGCCCACATAAAGCGCACCGGAAGGAGGAGCGATGAGTCGTTTCGAGGACCCGGTGGTGATCAGCTGCTCGATCAGCGGCGTGATCGCCAATCGGGATCAGTGCCCGGCGATCCCCTACACGCCGGAGGAGTACGCGGCGGAGGCGCGCCGCGCGGTCGACGAGGGCGCCTCGCAGCTCCACATCCACGCCCGCAAACCGGACGGCACGCCCTCCTATGAGGTCGAGGACTTCCGCGCGATCACCGCGGCGATCCTGGCCGAGGTCGGCGACGTGATCATCAACTACTCGACCGGCGCGATCGGCATCCCGATCGAGAAGCGACTCGAGTACCTGCGCGAGCTGAAGCCCGACGTCGCCGCGCTCAACATGAGCTCGATGAACTACGCCAAGTACAGCTCGCGGCGCAAAGACTTCGTCTTCAAGGCCGTCTTCGAGAACAGCTTCGACACGATCATCGAGTTCCTCACCGCGATGAAGGAGCTGGGGATCAAGCCCGAGCACGAGTGCTTCGACGCCGGCCACGTCGCCAACCTCGATCCGCTGATCGACATGGGCCTGCTCGAGCGCACGCCGTTGCAGATATCGCTAGTGATGGGGGTCAACGGCGGCATCCGGCCGACGCCCCGCAATGTCACCTTCATGTCTGACCAGGTCCCCGGCGGCGCCGAGGGGGAGAACCAGTGGCAGGTGATCGGCATCTCGCGCGACCAGTGGAAACTGCTCGGCGCGGCGCTGGTCCTGGGCGGCAACGTCCGCGCCGGGGTCGAGGACAACCTCTACCTGCCGAACGGCGAGATGTGTCGCTCCAACGGCGACCTGATCGCCAAGGCGCGGCAGATGGCCGAGGATGTCGGCCGCCGCGCCGCGAGCGTCGCCGAGGCGCGCAAGCTGCTGGGAGTGCCGCGGCGAGCAGAGGTCTGAGCGTGGAGACCACCATTCACCGCGCCGGCGTCTCTTGGACCGGTGGCGAGGGTGAGGACGTGCAGGCGCACGAGGTCCTGCTGGGCGCCCAGACCCTGCCCAGCTCCTCGGCGCTCGAGCTCGGCGGCGACGAGGTCAAGTCCAATCCCGAGACGCTGCTGATCGGCGCGCTTGCCAGCTGCCACATGCTCTGGTTTCTCTCCCTGGCGCGCAAAAAGGGCTTCGAGATCGCCTCTTACGAAGACGACGCCGACGGCGTGCTCGACGGCAAGCGCTCCACCACCGCGCGCACCAGCTCTGCTTCATCGCCAGCTCGGTCGACTTCCCGGTCGCGGTGGAGCCATCGTGAGCGAGCTGCCGCTCAGCGACGTCAATGTCCTCGACCTGACCCGGCTCCTACCGGGTGGCTTCTGCTCGCTTCTGCTGGCCGACCTCGGCGCCGAGGT
>DATMIH010000222.1:0-11781 GCA_035554595.1 Solirubrobacterales bacterium | reverse complement strand
GTCGAACTCGAGGTCGAGGTAGTGGTCGCGAAAGGAGTCATTCTGGGCCGGGTCGAGCACCTCGAGCATCGCCGAGGCGGGGTCGCCGCGGAAGTCGGCGCCCATCTTGTCGATCTCGTCGATCATGAAGACGGGATTGCGGGAACCGGCATCGCGCAGGGCACGGACGATCGCGCCGGGCAGGGCGCCGATGTAAGTGCGGCGGTGGCCGCGGATCTCGGCCTCGTCGCGGACGCCGCCAACCGAGATGCGCTCGAACTCGCGGCCGAGCGCTTTGGCGATCGAGCGGCCGAGGCTGGTCTTGCCCACACCCGGCGGCCCGACGAAGCAGAGAATCGGGCCCGGCGAGTCCGGTTTGAGCTTGCGCACGGCCAGGTACTCGAGGATGCGGTCCTTGACCTTCTCCAGGTCATAGTGATCGGCGTCGAGCACCTTGCGCGCATGGGAGATGTCGAGGTTGTCCTCGCTTTCCGCCGCCCAGGGCAGCTCGGTCAGCCACTCCAGGTAGGTGCGGATGACGCCGTGCTCGGCCGCGGCCGGCGGCAGTTTCTCCAGCCGCGAGAGCTCGCGCTCGGCGGCCTTCTGCGCGTGCTCGGGCAGTTTCGCCGCCTCGATTTTCTCGCGCAGTTCGTTGACTTCGGCCTGCTGCTCGTCGCCCTCCCCCAGCTCGTCCTGGATCGCTTTCATCTGCTGGCGCAGGAAGAACTCGCGCTGGCCTTTGTCGATCTCCGACTGCACCTGGGTCTGAATCTGGGTGCCGAGCTGGACGACCTCGAGCTCGCGAGCGAGGATCTGGGAGAGGTGGCGGAGGCGGGCGACGACCCCGACCTCTTCCAGCAGCTCCTGCTTCTCCTCGGTCGAGATGCGCAGGGTGCCGGCGATCAGGTGGGCGAGCGCCGCTGGATCGTCGAGGTTGGCCACCGCCATCTGCAGCTCCTCGGGCAGGTAGGGAATCTGCTCGATGATCTCCGAGAAGGTGCGCTGGACATTGCGGGTCAGCGCCTCCAGCTCCGGCCCGTCCTCGCTAATGTCAGGCAGCTCGCTGATCCGCGCCACGAGGTAGGGCTGCTCGGCGACGTAGGGGCCGAGGCGCACCCGCTGGGTGCCCTGGACGAGGACGCGCAGGGTGCCGTCGGGGACCTTGAGCATGCGGGCAACGACGCCGACGACACCGACCTCGTAGAGGTCGGTGGGGCCGGGCTCCTCGTTCTCCGGGTCGCGGGCGGCGACCATCGTCAGCATCCGGTTGGCGCCGAGCACGTCGTCGACCAACTTGATCGAGCGCTCCTGGCCGACGGCCAGCGGGGTCAACGTCTCGGGGAAGGTGACGGTGTCGCGCAGCGGCAGGACCGGCAGCGCGTCGGGCAGCGGCTCAGAGGCGCGGATCGCATCCTCGGCCTCGAGCGAGTCGACCACCTCGAGCATGGGGCTGCCCTCCATCAACGCCGCCTCTCGCGAGTCACTAATCCCTCCCGATCGGGATCCGGTGGGTCGTCTCGGAGGGATCGCGCAGCGGCAGCTCGATCCGCAGCACGCCGTCTTCGTAGGTCGCCTTGGCGCGCTCGGCGTCGACGTCGACCTGCAGCTCGACCACGCGGCGGAAGGGCCCGGAGGGAATCTCGACCTGCTGGTAGACCCGGCCTTCGGTCTCCTGCACCTGGCGCTCGCCGACTATCGCCAGCTGCCTGGACCCGACCTCGATCCCGACCTCGTCCAGCTCCACCCCGGCAAGATCTACCTTGACTACGGCTCGCTGGGGGTCCCCGCAGTAGTAGACGTCCACGTTGGGAGTAAATCCCCTGCTCCTGCGCGAGACGTAGGTAGTCCGCGCCCACGCATATAGGTCCCGCTCCGGCATCGGGTCAGAACATTAGCCAGCCCGGCTAATCGCGGGGGGTGGCGCCGCATGGGGGTACCACCCGAGGAAGCTTTAGCTACCGCAGGGTGGTGGGCCCCATTCGGCGACAGGACCCGCCGCGCTTAGGCGGTCTGAGCTTGTGTCCGGGGCGCCCACCGAGGCGGCCTCATCAGCAGCACGGGCTGCTTCGGCGGCACCAGCCCCTCGGGTCGGTTTGGCCTGAAGGTCGTGCAGGGCTCATCCAGCTCAAGCGCGCAGAGCAAGTTCTTGCGGAAGTAACAGTCGTCGCAGGTCGGCGGTTTGGGCTTGCGCGGCACGGCGGCGATATTGCCATCGCTGGGACTCTTTCGTGAGCCTCAATTCCGCAAAGCGCAACGTTCTTGACACAGTCTCGTCACAGGTTCCCCGCGTCTTGCGGGAGCCGGCGCCGCCCGCCGCTACCATTCGGCCCTGGATGGAGTCTTCCAGCAGGACCAACAAGCTTGCCGCCTCGCCGCAGCTGTTCGAGAGCGACTTCCTCAACTTCTTCTCGCGGGTGCACCCCTCGATCCCGGCGATCGTCTTCGTGCCCGTGGTGATTGCCGGCGAGTGGCTCGGCGCCAGCCATGGTTACGCGGCCTGGCAGTTGCTCCTGCTCAGCCTCGCGGGGATCGGGATCTGGACCCTGACCGAGTACTGGCTGCACCGCCTCGTCTTCCACTGGCAGCCCGACAACGCCTTCGGTCGCCGCATGCACTTCATCATCCACGGCATCCACCACGACCACCCCAACGACAAGCTGCGGCTGGTCATGCCCCCCGCCGTGGCGATCCCGTTGGCGGCGCTCTTCTACTTCGCCTTCACGCTGATCTTCGGCACCCCGGCCGCCTATCCGCTCTTCGCCGGCTTCATCCTCGGCTACCTCTTCTACGACTACACCCACTACTACGTGCACCACTTTGTCCCCAAGTCCGACTTCGGCAAGCGCCTGCGCGAGCAGCACATGCGCCACCACTTCCAAGACCACCGCTACGGCTACGGCGTGTCCTCGCCGATCTGGGACGTGGTCTTCCGCACCCTGCCGCGCAAGCGCAACCGCTGAGCCGGCCGGGCTCCGGGGCTCGAACCCGAGGCGGTGTGTAACTTTCGGTACGCGTTGATTTCTCACAACGCACAGCTTGAAATCCCAAGCCGACTGGGTAAGTTCGTTCAAATGACCAGAGTGACAAAGCCAGTTTGACTATACGAATAGTCACTGTCACTGTGACTCTGCCACACTCCGCAGCAGCTGACGACCCGCTCGGCCATAGCGCTTGCGGGATGAAAGGAAGGAAATGCCCAGCACCAGCAACGTACTCGACGAGGCTCTAGACCTGGTCAAGAAAAGGCTCGCGGAGCTCGACGAGGAGCGTAAGCGCCTCGAGCGTGCGCTCGCCGAGCTTGGTGGCACCGTCACTCGCCGTCCCGGCCGGCCCCCCGGCTCCGGTCGCGGCCCCGGTCGCCCTCGCAAAAATGCCGCCGCGGCACCAGCCGCAGGCACAACCACCGCCCCGCGCAAACGCCGTCGCCGTCGCCGTGGCGGCACCCGCGCCGATCAGGCTGTCGCCTTGGTCGAGCAGAACCCCGGCATCTCGGCTTCCGAGATCGCCAAAACGATGAAAATCAAACCGAATTACCTGTACAGGGTTCTCGGCGAAATGGAGAAAGAGGGCCGCGTCACCAAGAAGGGACGCGAGTACCACCCAGGTAAATAGCGCCTGAGACTTCGCGCTTTGCTGAACAAAGCCGGCCCCCAAGGGGCCGGCTTTTTCAGTGGGTGACTACTTAGAGCAGGTCAAGCTGGCTGACCGCGTCACGCTCCTCGCGCAACTCGGCCGCGCTGGCATCGATCCGGGGTCGCGAGAACTCAGGAATCTCGACGCCCTCGACAATCGACCACTCGCCGCCGCTGCAGGCACAGGGGAAACCGGCGACGATTCCCTCCTCGACGCCGAAAGAGCCATCCGCGGGCACACCCATCGAGACCCAGTCACCCTCAGGGGTACCGAGCACCCAGTCGTGGATGTGGTCGATCGCGGCGTTGGCGGCCGAAGCGGCGCTGGAAGCTCCACGGGCCTCGATAATCGCGGCGCCGCGCTTGGCGACCCGGGGGATGAACTCATCGGCGATCCACGCCTCGTCGTCAACCGCGTCCCAGGCGCTCTGGCCGTTGACCTTGGCGTTGACCAGGTCCGGGTATTGCGTGGTCGAGTGATTGCCCCAAACCGTCATGTTGGTCACATCGGAGACCTGCTTGCCCAGCTTGTTGGCGACCTGGGCGATCGCGCGATTGTGGTCCAGACGCATCATCGCGGTGAAACGCTCCCGGGGCACACCATCGGCGTTTGACATCGCGATCAGGCAGTTGGTGTTGGCGGGGTTGCCGACGACCAGGATGCGGACGTCGTCGGCAGCGCCAGCCGCGATCGCTTCGCCCTGGGGCTTGAAGATGCCGCCGTTGGCCTCGAGCAGATCGGAGCGCTCCATGCCCGGGCCGCGCGGGCGGGCGCCGACGAGCAGACCGACGTTGCAGCCGTTAAAAGCTTGCTTCGGATCATCGAAGATGTCGATCTTCCGCAGCAGCGGGAAGGCGCAGTCGTCGAGCTCCATCGCGGTTCCCTCGGCGGCCTTGACCGCGTCGGGGATCTCCAACAGGCTCAGCTCCACCGGCGTCTCGGGACCGAGCATCTGGCCGCTGGCGATACGGAAGAGGAGTGCGTAGCCGATCTGGCCGGCGGCGCCAGTCACGGTGACTTTCACAGGGGTGCTCACAGAGTCTCTATCTCCTGATTCGTAGTTTTCGAAGAACTAGGACATCGCCCGCTGCAGGGCCTCGTCGATCGAGCCGAGGAACTCCTGGGTTGTCTGGAACTCCTGGTCGGGGCCGACGAGCAGGGCGAGGTCTTTGGTCATCTTCCCGGCTTCGACCGTCTCCACACAGACTCGCTCGAGGGTCTCGGCGAACCGCGAGACCTCGGGCGTGTCGTCGAGCCGCCCGCGGGCAGCCAGGCCGCGCGTCCAGGCGAAGATCGAGGCGATCGGGTTGGTCGAGGTCGGGTTGCCCTGCTGGTGCTGGCGGTAGTGACGGGTGACGGTGCCGTGCGCGGCCTCGGCCTCGA
Source organism: Solirubrobacterales bacterium (assembly GCA_035554595.1). GTDB lineage: Bacteria > Actinomycetota > Thermoleophilia > Solirubrobacterales > 70-9 > VRUE01. The sequence continues at coordinate 6,786 of DATMIH010000222.1, read as the reverse complement.
CCGTCTTGCCGTCGGGGCTCATCAGCACGCTGGTCATCAGGCCGAGCGAGCCGAAACCCTGGGCGACGGTGTCGGACTGCACGTCGCCGTCGTAGTTCTTGCAGGCCCAGACGTAGCCGCCTTCCCACTTCAACGCCGCCGCGACCATGTCGTCGATCAGGCGGTGTTCGTAGGTGATTCCCGCCGCCTCGAAGTCCGCCTTGAACTCACTCTCGTAGACCTCGGCGAAGAGGTCCTTGAAGCGGCCGTCGTAGCGCTTCAGGATCGTGTTCTTGGTCGAGAGGTAGACCGGGTAGCCGCGATCGAGCCCGTAACGCATCGAGGCCCGGGCGAAATCGCGAATCGAGGCGTCGAGGTTGTACATCGCCATCGCGATGCCGCCGCCAGGGAAGTCGTAGACGTCGAGCTCGACCGGCTCGCTGCCGTCTTTGGGCGTGTAGGTAAGGGTGAGCGTGCCCTCGCCCGGCACGACCATGTCGGTGGCGCGGTACTGGTCACCGAAGGCGTGGCGGCCGATCACGATCGGCTTGGTCCAACCCGGCACCAGGCGCGGGATGTTGGCGATCACGATCGGCTCGCGGAAGATGACGCCGCCGAGGATGTTGCGGATCGTGCCGTTCGGCGAGCGGTACATCTCCTTCAGGCCGAACTCCTCGACCCGGGCCTCGTCGGGGGTGATCGTCGCGCACTTGACGCCGACGCCGTGCTGCTTGATCGCCTTGGCCGCGTCGACGGTGATCTGATCTTCGCTGGCGTCGCGGCTCTCGATGCCGAGGTCGAAATAGACGAGCTCGAGGTCGAGGTAAGGCAGGATCAGCTGCTCTTTGATGAAGGACCAGATGATCCGGGTCATCTCGTCGCCGTCGAGCTCGACGATCGGGTTCTTCACGGAGATTTTCGACACGCGGCGGCGATGCTACCGATGGGGTGGCACAATCCGTCCCATGGCCACCGTCGAGCGCCGCAGCCCCGCCACCCACGAGGTCTTCAACCAGGCCTCGCCGCTGGAGGACTACAACCCCTTTGACGCCGACCGGCCGCTGCAAGAGGCGCTGAAGCGCGAGGGCGCCGGCTGGGCCGAGGACCGGGCCCGCGAGCTCGGCGCAATCTGCGGCTCGGCGCAGACGATCCGTTGGGGCTTCGAGGCCAACGAGCGCAAGCCGCAGCTGAAGACCCACGACCGCTTCGGCCATCGCATCGACGAGGTCGAGTTCGACAGCTCCTGGCACGAGCTGATGCGGATCGGCTCCAGCCATGGCCTGCACGCGATGCCCTGGCGCGAGCCGGGCGTCGGCGCCCACGTCGCCCGGGCGACGATGTTCATGCTGCTGATGCAGGCCGAGAGCGGCGTCGGCTGCCCGCTCTCGATGACCTACTCGGCGATTCCGGCGCTGCGCCAGCAGCCCGAGCTCGCTGCCGAGTGGGAAGAGCGCTTCCTCTCGCTCGACTACGACGAGCGCTCGCTGCCGGCCGAGCGCAAGAGCGGTTCCCTCTGCGGAATGGCGATGACCGAGAAGCAGGGCGGCTCCGACGTGCGCGCCAACACCACGGTGGCGACGCCGCTGAACGGCGGCGGCCCCGGGGCCGAGTACGAGCTGGTCGGCCACAAGTGGTTCTGCTCGGCGCCGATGTGCGACGCCTTCCTCGTCCTCGCCCAGACCGACTCCGGCATCTCTTGCTTCCTGATGCCGCGCTGGACCCCCGACGGCGAGCGCAACGCCTTCCAGATCCAGCGGCTCAAGGACAAGCTCGGCAACCGCTCCAACGCGTCTTCGGAGCTCGAGTTCCGCGGTGCCTGGGCGCGCATGGTCGGCGAGGAGGGCCGCGGCGTGCCGACGATCATCGAGATGGTTAACCACACCCGCCTCGACTGCGTGATCGGTGCCGCCACCGGCTACCGCGCCGGCCTCGTGCAGGCGCTCAATCACAGCGAAGGCCGGGCGGCCTTCGGTAAGGACCTGATCGATCAGCCGCTGATGCAAAACGTGCTCGCCGACCTCGCGGTCGAGTCCGAAGCCGCGACGATCGCCGCGATGCGCCTCGCCCGCTCCTACGACGAGGTCGCCGCCGGCAACGAGGACGCGGCCAACTTCCGCCGCCTCGCCAACGCCGTGCTCAAGTACTGGATGTGCAAGCGCCAGCCCTCCCACGCGGTCGAGTGCTTGGAGTGCTTGGGAGGAAACGGCTACGTGGAGGAGTCGGGAATGCCCCGTCTCTATAGAGAGGCACCCCTAGCTTCGATCTGGGAGGGCTCCGGCAACGTCCAATGCCTAGACGTGCTTCGCGCGATGGTCAAGAGTCCCGCTTCCGTCGAGGCATTCTTCGCCGAGGTCATGGAGGGCGCCGGCGCCGAACCAAAGCTCGACGCCTACGTCTCCTCGCTCCGCGACGAAATCCCGGGCGACATCGAGACGATCGAGCTCCGAGCCCGCCGCATAGTCGAGGGCATGGCAGTCGCCCTACAAGCTTCCCTGCTCATGCGCTACGGCAACTCCGCCGTAGCCGACGCCTTCTGCGCCTCCCGCCTCTCCGGCGACTGGGGCAACGCCTTCGGAACGCTTCCGGCGGGCACGGACTTCAGCACCATCATCGAGCGCCACCGGCCGCGGGCCTGAGGATCTGGGCCCGCCGGGCCTGAGCCGCGGGGAGTTCCTTCTCAGGAACTCCCGCGAAGCGGCCTGAGAAGGAACTCCCCGCGGCTCACGACGCCGAGGTCTGGTCTCTCAGCGCTCGGCCAACCTGCTCCACTGTGATGACTCCCGAAAGACGGCCGTCTGCATCGACGGCCATCAGAGCGCCGAAGCGGCGTAGGGCCTGGCTGGCGAGGAGCGAGTCGAGCGGGGCGTCGTCGCGGACTTGGAAGGTGCCGTCGTCGTGCTCGAGAAGGTCGGAGACGTGGGAGGTGGTGCGGGAGATCTCGGGGACCTCGTCGGCTTTGTCGCGGACGACTAGACCGAGGAAGTGGTGGGCAGCGTCAACGACGGGGAACCAGGGCCAGCGGTAGCGGAGGAAGTATTCGTCCAAGGCCTGCTCGACGCTGAGTTCGTCGAGGATCGTTACCGGCTGGCGGTCCATTACGTCGGAGACTTGGAGGCTGCTGATTTTGCTGGTGATCCTGGTCTGCACCGAGGCGGCCTTGGCCGAGCTGTTGATCAGGAACCCGATTAGGGCCAGCCAGAGGCCGCCGAGGCCGCCGCCACTGGCAAGAAGAAACAGGCCGCCGCCGATGAAGACGTAGCCGAAGATCCGGCCGAGGCCAGCGGCGAAGCGGGTCGCCGAGTTGCGATCGTCGGTGCGCCACCAGGCGATCGCCCGGACAATCCGACCGCCGTCCATCGGGAAGGCTGGGAGGAGGTTGAAGAGGAGGACGGCCGCGTTGATCCAGGCCAGCCAGCCGATCATCGCCATCACTCCCGAGACCCCGGAGTTCTTCTCGATCAACACCGCTTGCTTGAACTCCTCGACCCCGACCGCGGCTATGCCGGCAGCGGTCAGGACGACGACAATGGCAAGGGTCACCAGCGGGCCGGCAATCGCCACCTTGAACTCGGCGGCGGGGCTGGGCGACTCGCGGTCCATGCGCGCCATGCCGCCGAAGATCCAGAGCTGGATACTGGAGATGCCGATGCCGTTGCGCAGCGCGGCGAAGGCGTGGCCAAGCTCGTGCAGGACGATCGAGCCAAAGAAGGCGACAGCGCTGAGAACCGCCAGGACGAACGGGGTCGAGCTTGAACCGTTCTCGCCGAGCACATCGCCGTAAAAGCTCGAGAGCCAGAGAATCACCAGGAAGAGGACGAGGAACCACGACCAGTCGACGGTGATGCGGATGCCGCGGACGTGGAAGAGGGTGATTGGCTTGCCGCCGAACATCAGCCAATCGTACGCGGCGTATAGGTTCGGGCGATGCAGCCGGACCAAGACCAGCTCCGCGAGTGGCTGCAGGAGCTCGAGCGGATCTATCGCCCCAGCGCCTCTGATGGTGAGCGCGAGGCGGCGGAGTGGATTGTCGGGCGTTTCGGTGAGCTCGGTGCCGAGACGCGGATCGAGGCTGCGCGCGTACATGGCACCTACTGGTGGCCGCTCGGGCTCGGCGCGGCGCTTGGGGCACTGGGCGGCTGGCTGGGGCTTCGTGGGCGCAGGCTGCTTGGGGCGCTGCTGGGCCTCGGGGGCGCAGCCGGGATCGCGGCTGACTTCCCGCCGGGTAAGCGACCGCTGCGCCGGCTGCTGCCCAAGCGCACCAGTTACAACGTCGTCTGCGAGCTGGGGCCGGCCGAGGCCGAGCGCACCGTCGTTCTCATCGCCCACCACGACGCGGCCCACTCGGGGCTGATCTTCCACCCGCAGATTCCCAAGATCGCCGACCGGCTCGGGCTGATCGAGGGCAAAGACACGAGCCCGATGCTGATGGCGCCGGTGGTCGGCGGCCCGCTGCTGGCGGGGCTCGGCGCCCTGACCGGGCGGCGCCTGCTGGCCAAGCTCGGCGCCCTCTGCGGCCTTGGCACGATCGCGGCGATGGCCGATATCGGCCGGCGCGAGACCGTGCCCGGTGCCAACGACAACGGCACGGGCGTCGTCGCCCTGCTGGCGCTGGCAAGGCGCCTGGTCGAGGAGCCGACCACCGATATCCGCGTCATCCTCCTCTCGGTCGGCTCGGAGGAGTCCTTCAGCGAGGGAATCAAGGCCTTCGGCGAGCGCCACTTCAGCGAGCTGCCGCGCGAGAGCACCTTCTTCCTCTGCCTCGAGTCGCTCGGCTCCCCCCACCTGCTGGTCCTGCGCGGCGAGGGCTTCCTCAAGATGCGCGAGTACCCGCCGCGTGCCCTGGCGCTGATGGATGAGCTCGCCGAGGAGCTGGGCATCTGGCTCTATCCCAACCTGCGTTTGCGCAACGGCACCGACGGGCTCGAGCCGCTGGCGGCGGGCTATGAGACTGCGGCGCTCTGCGCCTGCAACGAGCTCAAGCAGCCGGCCTTCTACCACTGGCCCAATGACATCGCCGCCAACGTGGAGTTCGACACGGTCGCCGACGGCATCCGCCTCGGCGAGGCCGCGATCCGCCGCCTCGACCAGCGCTGGCTCTAGACGGTTCGCGAGGTGCAACGCGCAGCGGCTCCGTGAAGACCACAACGCGTTGCGGCTCTCCCAAATCCGACCGCGGGGTCGGATTTGGGGTCTATAGAGTCCGGCCTCGTGCCTACGCATGACGTACTCGTGATCGGTGCCGGCCTGGCCGGACAAAGAGCAGCACTGGCGGCGGCCGAGGAAGGCGTCTCGGTCGGCATCGTCAGCAAGGTCCACCCGGTCCGCTCGCACTCCAATGCGGCCCAGGGCGGGATCAACGCGGCGCTCAACCCCGGCGACTCCTGGGAGTCGCACGCCTTCGACACGATCAAGGGCTCGGATTACCTCAGCGACCAGGACGCGGTCGAGATCATGTGCCGCGAGGCGCCGGAGGAGATCCTCCACCTCGAGCACCTCGGCGTCACCTTCCACCGCAACGAGGAAGGCAAGCTCGGCACCCGCGCCTTCGGCGGCGCCTCCGCCGCCCGCACCTATTACGTCGCCGACATCACCGGCCAGGCGATCATGCACGTGCTCTACGAGCAGCTGATGAAGCACTCCGAGCAGGTCGCCCGCTACGAGGAGTGGTTCTGCACGGCGCTGGCGCTCGACGACGACGGCGAGTGCTGCGGCGTCGTTACCCGCAACATCGCCGACGGCTCGATGCAGCTCTTCCAGGCGAAGTCGGTGATCCTCGCCAGCGGCGGCAACGGCCAGGTCTGGAAGCCAACCACCAACGCCTTGATCTGCACCGGCGACGGCATCGGGATGGCCTACCGGGCCGGGGCGAAGCTGATGGACATGGAGATGATCCAGTACCACCCGACGACACTGGCGGGCAAGGGCTTCCTGATTACCGAGGGCGCCCGCGGCGAGGGCGCCCACCTGCTCAACAAGAACGGCGAACGCTTCATGGAGCGCTACGCGCCGAACAAGATGGAGCTGGCCTCGCGCGACGTCGTCTCCCGCGCCGAGCAGACGGAGATCAACGAGGGCCGCGGCTTCGACGACGGCACCGTCGCCCTCGACATCACCGTGGTGCCGAAGAAGCGCGTGCACGAGGCGCTGCGCGAGATCGTCCTCGTCGGCAAGGACTTCGCCGGCGTCGACATCACCAAGGAACCGATCCACATCAAGCCCGGCAACCACTACACGATGGGTGGGATCAAGACCGACGTCGACGGCCGCACCGACATCCCCGGCCTCTACGCCGCCGGCGAGGTCGCCTGTGTCTCGGTCCACGGCGGCAACCGGCTCGGCGCCAACTCGCTGCTCGACACGCTGATCTTCGGCCGCCGCTCCGGCGCCGACGCCGCCGCCCGGGCCAAGCGCACCGAGGGCTCGCGGCCTTCGAAAGCGGTGCTCGAGGCCGAGCAGGCGACGATCGACGCGATCTCCGCCCGCGAGAAGGGCTCCGGCCGCCGCGTCTCGGAGATCAAGTTCGACCTCGGCACGGTGATGGACGCCAAGGTCGCGGTCTTCCGCGACGAGGCCGGCATTACCGAAGCGCTGGAGAAGGTGCGCCAGCTCAAGGAGGAGGCAAAGACCGCCTACATCGACGACAAGGGCTCGGTCTTCAACCAGGACCTGCTGGGCGCGATCGAGCTCGGCTACATGCTCGACAACGCCGAGTGCACCTGCGTCGCCGCGCTCGAGCGCAAGGAGAGCCGCGGCGCCCAGTACAGGACGGACTTCCCGGAGCGCAATGATGAGGAGTGGCTCAAGCAC
>DATMIH010000221.1:0-30187 GCA_035554595.1 Solirubrobacterales bacterium | reverse complement strand
TGGGCGACCTTCGTGCCTGATCGAGCTAGCTCGATCACCTGATGACGAACCTCTGCTGGGTACCTGTGGGGCATCTGAATCCTCCTTGGGGCCGAAGGACTCTAGAAACGGAACTCCATCAGAACGGGGGTAGATCAGGGTCTCCGTCAAACCCGGCCTGGCTCGGTGACGCCGATGCGGGCAAGGTAACGCGGTTGTTGGCTGCGCTCGAATTTCGTCCGGTAGAGGGCCTTCTCAAGCTTGTGACTCTCTACTGATCTGCTCAGGGCATGATGAGGGGCGCCAGTCAAGCCGTAGGGCAAGAGGAAGTCTCGTACGGCTTTGAGAAGTTCCGTCCGACATCGTTGCTATCTTTCAAGCATGGCCTTGCATAGTTCTCCGATCAAGAGCAACGATGTCCGCCTGCCTGAGCCTCAGCCGGGCGAGGCGCTTGTGGTCGAGCGCTACAGAGCGGAGCACGTCAAGGCAGTCATCCTGCACCCCGATGACTTCGCTGAGCTTCAGGGCGACTCCGAACTGCTTGACGACCTAGGTGCTGCTTCGGAGCTGAGCGACCTCGGGGTTCGCGCCCACCAGATTGCGGAGTCGCCCGAGGGTGAGCTGATCGATGACGAGGCGTCGGTCAGGCGCTTGCTCGGCCTTTGAGTCTCGCGGCCGGCGAGGTCTACTGGGCGATCGTTCCCTACACGCCCGCAACGCCCTTCAAGATTCATGTCGCCGATGGGGCGCCGGTGGAGGTGCCTAGCGCCTCTCAGATCGTTGACGGCCTTCGCAAAGGCGGTGATGCGGAGTTCGAGTTCGTCGTGCCCGCCAAGGCCAGGCCCGTTCTGCTCCTCTCCGGCTACAGCGATCCTCGTACCGGCGACCTTTTCGCCCTTCGGCTGCTCCGACTCGAGAAGTTCTCCGATCAAGAGCGGCAACGCATTGAAGAGCAGCGCGAGCCGTCGCTCTTTCATTTGCCCCCCAAGCGTTTCCCCGATCTGAGAGAGACCTCGGCGGCGATGGTGACGGCGCCGATCCGGCTGCACGAGACGGCGCTCGACACGCGCAAGTCGCTCGGGCGGCTCGATCGCAACGAAATGCGGGTCTTGGTTGAGCGCTTCGTCTCCTACTGGCAGTTCGACCTTCGCCAACTCTTGGTCGCTCAGATCCGGGAGCTGCAGCACAGGCGACGGACTCGCTGATCGCGAATCAAACCGGTCCTCTCGATTTCGGGCACTCATGGCGTGGAGTGCCCGAAACACTGCATATCGACGCCTATCCACGCATATCTACGCTAGACACGCCCGGCATCGTCAACTAGGAAAGCCCTGCAAGTCAGCTAGATTGAGGGTGGCCGGATGCCGTTGACCTTCCTAATTGCCATGCAGAAGGTCGAGGGTTCGAATCCCTTCAGCCGCTTTTTGTGATGTCCCGCGACATCGGAGACAAATGTCGCGGGACATCGTAGACACCTCAGGTCCCTCCAAGCGGCTGGTAGTCCCGACTCGGATCGAGGGTCAGCCGGCGGATCAGCTCGCCTGTCTCGGGATCGAGTATCCGGATGACTCGGGCGGCGATCAGGAGCTTGACCGGCTTTCCTTTGTGGGCCCTGCCCAGGCCGATGTGGTGGAGCTTGAGTCGTGGCGCAGGGTGACCGTCCGGCCGTGTGAGGACCTCAATCTCGATTTCGGCCCTCTGGGGAGACTCTGATCTAGCGATAAAAGGAAAGACGAGCCATGAACGGAGAGCAGCTACGCGACGAGTACATCGATGCCTTGCTGGATCGGGTCACCGGAGTCCGGTACCCGAGCCACCAAATCATGGACCGGGTCGAGCGGATCCTGTTCCCGTTCCCGGGTCGCTAGTCGGCGTCGCGCTCGTGGCGCAGCAAGCGATACGCCGACTCCGACGGCAGTGCCGGCAGCGCCCGCGCTGGCCGCCGCGCGCAACGGCGAGGGCCGCGTGCCGCGGATGCGTTGTGCGGTGGCAATGAAGAGACTCTTCATTGGCATGATCGTCCTTCCCGCAGGTCGTTTCAGGATCGGCGCACTTCGGCCTGCTCGCGAGCGAGATCCGCCGCCTGTCTGGAGCGCTCTTGGGCATGGCGCGCCGCCTCACGAGACCGCTCGGCGGTGAGAAGCTGAAGAGCCGCGGCCAGGCCGATAAGGCGAAAGGCAAACACTGACATCTCGGTCTCCAGGCACTATTGCAACGCGATCGAACCCGGTTACGCCGGCCGCTACTTCCAGCGTCGCGGCGCCCCGGCCAGGTACTCCACGTAGCCGCGCAGAGCGGCTGGCGAGACCAGCGCCCGGTAGCCGAACAGGTAGCCGAGGAAACCCAAGACATCGTGCCGGGGATGGAATCCGAGGCGGCGAAAGACGTGCCGCTCCTGCCACCTGCGCAGCAGCCCATAGATGAGGAGGGTGATCGGCAGCACCATCATCGACCACCATGAGAACAGGAGTGGATAGCCCGCGATGAAGAGGACGACGCCCGGAATCCAGAAGAAGACATAGCCGACATCGAGGAATGGCACGAGGTAGTCGAGCCCGCAGACGAACCTGGCCAAGACCCTCGGCTGCTCGGCGGGCGGGTTGCGCCGAAGGCCCTCCAGCATCCCCTGCGCCCAGCGCGATCGTTGACGCAGGAGCTGGTGAACCCGCTCTGGCGCCGCAGTGGCGGCGAGCGCGCACGGCTCGTACTCGACGAGCCCGCGGGATCCCATCATCGACCAGGTGAGGACGATGTCCTCGCCGATCGCGTCGGGCCAGCCCCCGACGGCGCGAACGTCCTCCGTCCAGTATGCGGAGAAGGCGCCCTGGGCGACCAGGGTGCTCTGGTAGGCCGACTGCATTCTCTTGACCCCGTTGATACCGAGCCGGTAGTCCCAACTCTGCATCCTGGTCAGCAGGTTGCGCGTCGGGTTCTCGACGACCAGAGCGCCCGCGCAGGCGCTTACATGCTGCCCTTCGGGCGCGGACATCAGCCTGCTGATCAGATACTTCAGCGCCTCTGGGTGTAGACGGGTGTCGGCGTCGACGGTGACCACGATCGAGGTCTCAACGCTCTCCAGCGCTCTGTTGAGCGCCCGCCACTTTCCCGCTTCCGGCTCGAAGGTGCGTCGCAGCTTCAGCCCACGACGCCGCGCCGCCTCCTCGGCGACCTCGGCGGTGCGGTCGGTCGAGTTGTTGTCGGCGAGGATCGCCGTGAGCGCCCCGCCGTAGGAGAGGTCTGCGATTCGCTCCAGAGTGGGTCCGATGGCCGGCTCCTCGTCCCGGGCTGCGATCACGACGGTAACCGGGGGCCACCCATCCTCCGGCCAAGGGCCACTGGGCGGATCCAGCGATGGAACCCGATAGCGCAGCGTGATCAGCGTGAAGACCATAAAGCCGACCAGCACGGCCGGGACGTAGGCGAGGAAGGTCGGGATCACCCAGGACATCACCGGACCGATCGCATCACGCAGCTCTGCCCGCCATGGCGATGACGCCCAGACGGCGAACGCCACGTAGGCGACGGTCAACCCGAACGCCACCGCGAACCTGAGCGTCGTGGACGCTCCCTCGTGCGACCCTGCGCTCGCCTTCGGGCGGCTTGGGCTCCGCTTGGCGGACACGGCTCCCGACACCCCGTCAGCGTTCCACAAGGGATGGACGATCGGGACCGCTCTCGGATAAGCGTCTAAGTGCCATATCGTGGGAGGTCAACGATTTAATTGATTTTGGACAAGAAACCTCAATTTGCCCCAAGGGCCGACTAGGGTTTTTCGTGGCGAGCAGCTCCAAGGCTGCCGGCTCAGTATGGAACGGAGTCGCACCGCCCCTCACAAAGGAGATTCCACATGGAGGCTGGTCAGGGCTCAAGGCCACCCGCCGGAGGCGAACGTTCTACCTGGATCGCATTCGCGGGAGTGATGATGGTGATCCTCGGCAGCCTGGATGCGCTCTGGGGGCTGGCGGCGATCCTCAACAACGAAGTCGTCGTGGTCGGCGGTCACGGCGCGCTGATCTTCGACCTTACGACCTGGGGCTGGGTCCAGCTGATCCTCGGTGCTCTCGTCGGGCTTACCGGCGTCGGCCTGATCGTCGGCAATGCGGTGTCTCGCGTCCTGGGAATCTCCCTCTTGGCGATCAACGCCATCCTGCAGATCGTCTGGTTCTCGGCGGCGCCGCTCTGGGCCTTCCTGATGATCATCCTCGACGTCGTGATCATCTACCAGCTCATGGTCAACTGGTCTGAGGAGGCGTGACGATGCTGCTCGCAGACATCAGCTTCGGCCAAGGGCTGCTCTTCATCTTCGAGTTCTTCCTTCTGTTTGCCTGGATCTGGATCCTGATCTCGATCATCGGCGACCTCTTCCGCGATCACGAGCTCTCGGGAGTGGCGAAGGCCGTTTGGGTCTTCTTCTTGGTCTTCTTGCCCTTCCTTGGCGTGCTGCTCTACCTGATCGTTCGCGGCAACGGGATGCGCGACCGCACGATCAAGGCCCAGGTCGACGCCAAGAAGCAATTCGACAGCTACGTTCGAGAGCAGGCGCACGCCGGCTCCGCCGCAGACGAACTCCACAAGCTCGCCGAGCTGAAAGAAAAAGGAGCGCTCAGCGCCGAGGAGTACGACCAGGCAAAGGCGAAACTGCTGGCCTAGCCGGCCGGCGAAGCGACGAGCGTGCCCGCGAAGCTCGTCTTTGTCGGGCACGCAACCGTCGCAGTAGATCTCGACGGAGCCAGCCTCCTCACCGACCCGTTCCTACGGACTCGGCTCGGGCCGCTTCGCCGACACGGCTCGCCAGCGGCACTCGCTGCCCTGGGCGATGTCGACGCGGTCCTGATCTCCCACCTACACCGCGATCACGCTGACCTTCCGTCTCTGCGCCGGCTCGGAGATGTGCCGATGATCGTGCCGCCGGGCGCCGGGCGCTTCTTCGAGCGGCGGGGCCTCCGCTCGGTGTCCGAGCTGGCCGTCGGCCAGTCCGCTCAGGTGGGAGCCGTGACGGTAACGGCCACGCATGCCGTGCACGACGGGGAGAGGAGGGGTTCTCCCGATGCGCAGGCGATCGGCTACCTGCTCTCCGGCAAGCGGCGGATCTACTTCGCCGGAGACACGGACCTCTTTGACGGCATGGGCGCCTTGGGGGAGGTAGATCTGGCGCTGTTGCCGATCTGGGGCTGGGGTCCAAACCTCGGCCCGGACCATATGAATCCCGAGCGAGCGGCGCGTGCGGCGGCGCTGATCGAACCGAGGGTCGTCGTACCGATCCACTGGGGGACGCTCTACCCGAGATTTCTGCACCGCTTGCGCCCACGGCCGCTGAGCGCTCCACCGCTGGAATTCGCGAGGTGGATGGCGGAGCTGGCGCCTCAGGCGGAGGTGCGGGTGCTGGCCGCTGGCGAGTCCACTTCGGTCGAGTAGGCGGCATGTCCGAGCTGTCCCAGCCAGCCGCGAAATATCCGGTGGACTCGTTCGGCGCCGACCACCTCTCCCTCGGGCCAGTCGAGATCGGCTGGGTGCAGGACGAAGGGAAACGACTGAGTCCCGCCCAGCCCGCCGTGGGAGCCGACCAGCTCCTCGAAGGCCGAGACCTCGCCAGCCTGCGGGTCGAAGGCGCTATTGATCATCAGATCGGCGCAGTGGGGGAAAGCGTCGGTTCTGCACACATGCTCGGCCGCGTTCGGGCCAAACGGGGCGAGTGGGTCCTCGCCTTCGACGCGGTTGCTGTCGAGGTTGTGCCTGCCGTGCGGGCCCAGCACGACGGCCCCCTCTTGCTCTGAGCGCACGAGGACGAATCCGATGCCCGGATGGCGGCAGAGAGCCGGCAACAGATCCGGATGGAGTGAACGCAGTCGCTCAAGCGAAACCCGCCCGGGCTCTCGCGGGAAGCTGACGAGCCCGAGGCAGCCCGAGGCCATCACCGATAGCTCCGGGATTCCTCCTGCGTCCGTGGACTTCGGCTCGCCAGCCTCATCCCGTCCAAGCGCCACGGCGCCGTCGGATCGTCGCCCCCGGGTCGCGATGCGAACGGTGCGCCCGCCCGCCGTCTCATCGCGCGCCATCTCGGTCAGGCCGGCGTTGAGGAAGGCCAGGGCATCGTCCTCGCCGCTTTCGGCGGTGGCCACGCTGCCGGCGCCACAGGCTGCCCTCACCACCTGCTCGAGGGTCTCGCCGTAGCGGTCGCGGAAGGTTTCACCCTGTGACTGGCCGTGGTCGGAGAGCACCACCAGCCGGTAGGGCCGGGGGGCGTCGGCGCAGGCCCGGGCGATCCTGGCGATCTGGCGATCGAGGTCGCGGAGCACGGCGAGGCTGTCGGGACGCTCGATCCCGGAATGGTGGGCAACCTCGTCATAGGCGAGAAAGGTCGTGTAGATCGTCGGCCGCCCGGCGAGGATGTCGCCGACCACGGCGGCGACTTGCAGGTCGCGCTGGACGACCGTCGCCCAGGCGCGGATCAGGGCATAGGCACGGGTACGCCTGATCCTCGGCCGGATGTCTTGGCGCACCTGCGTCCGCGCCGCGCGGCGCTCGCGGATCATGTCGACGAGGACCAGGACGATCGTCTTGGCGACGGCGGAGGGGCGGGCGAAATAAGCCGCGTAGTCGCGGCCGATCGGCCGGCGGCGGTGCAGCGCGGTGCTCATCGTCAGCATCGAGTGCGCGGCGTCGCCGGAGAGGATGTTGGCGCGGCTGGCACCATCGGCGTGCAGGAGGCCGCGGCCATTGGAGCGCCGCCGCTCCAGCTCTTCGGCATCGCGCGGGTGGTTGGTGACGATCGCCGCCCCGCGCTCCTTCTCCCACCAGCGGAAGGCCGGCATGTCCTCGTTTGAGCCGTGAAGCAATCCCGCCTGGCAGGCGCCAGTCTGCGAGGACCAGTCGGTCTCCCAGCGGCGCAAGCGGTGCGACCCGGCTTGCAGCCACCTCCCCAGGTGGGGAGCACCGCCCTCGGCGAGCGCGCGCTCCAGCACGTTGTGTGCGAGGCCGTCGATCTCGAGGAATGCAACGCCGGAGACGTCGGTTTCGACCGGGGCATCCCGGCGGCGAAGCTGGCGCTTCACCACCTGCCGATACCAGGCGTCGTCTTCGTCGATCGCCAATAGCGAGAAGACGCCGCTGGTGACGGCTGCCAAGACGATCGTCACCACGACTCCCTGCAGCACGCCGCCGATCTCCGCATTGGGGAGAAGGTCGATTGCGAAAGTGACGAGGAGGCCGTTCAGAGCGAGCCCGGCGAGCCCGAGCGTGAGCACCGTGAGCGGCAGCGCCAAACGTGAGAGCGCCGGCCACACGAGGGCATTGAGGAGCCCGATCATGATCGCGGCGCCAAGCGCAGACCCGATGCCCTTGAGGACGAATCCGTCGATCAGAGCCGACAGCGTGAGCAGCGTCAGTGAGTCCAACACAAGGACGAGGGCGACGCGCCAGAGCACCCTCGGGTTCATTGCCCTCCGTCCTCCGAGCGGATCGCAGCCATCGCTGCCTCCAAGGAGGGATAGAAGTGGTCTTTGTCGAGCGTGTCCATCAGCCCATAGCGCAGCGTCAACTGCTTGAGGCGATCGCGCAGCTCGACGAAGGCGAGATGAATTCCCGCCGCGTTCAACTCGCGGTCGAGCAGCTCGAGCATCTCCGCCGCGGTCACGTCGACGTCGGTGATTGCCTCGCACTGCAAGACGATCCACTCGGGTTCGCGTTGCCTCGCGAGTCGCCTGATCTCGTCCCGGAACCTTCCTGAGTTAGCGAAGAACAACGGCGCCTCCCAGCGGTAGACGACGACGCCCGCGACCTCTTCGGCGTCGGGATAGGCGCTGAGGTCGTGCCATCCCTCCACTCCCTGCGGGCGTCCCAGAACGGCGCCGTGCGGCCACCAGTTGCGGCGGAAGAAGAGGATAATCGCCAGCACGACGGCGACCACGATTCCCTGCAGGACGCCGAGGAGGACGACGCCGGCGGTGGCGACCAGGGACACGCCGAGCGCGCTTCTGCGCATCTCGTAGTAGCGGCGCAGCAGTTTCAGATCCATCAGCGACAGCGCGGCGGCGATCACCACGGCCGCGAGCGCGGCCTGCGGCAGGTCGGCGAGCAGTGAGTTGAGGAAGAGAAGGAGAGCCGCGACGAGCCCGGCGCCGACCAGGCCGGCCAGCTGGGTCTTCGCTCCCGACTGCTCGGCGACCGCGGTCCGGGAGCCGCTGGTCGAGACCGCGAAGCCCTGAAAGAAGCCGGCCGCCACGTTCGCCGCCCCAACGCCGATCATCTCCTGATCGGGCTTGACCTCATCTCCGCGCCGGGCGGCGAAGCTGGTCGCGGTCGCGATCGTGTCGGTCAGCGAGACCAAGGTGATGCCGAGCGCCGCCAGCAGCAGCGCCGGGACGTCGCCGGCACTGGTCCAGGGGAGGCCAGGGGTCGGGACTCCCTGGGGCAGGGACCCGACCGTCGCGACCCCGTGGTCGGCAAGGCCAAAGGCCGCCGAGACGACCGTGGCCGCCACGACTCCCACGAGGATCGCCGGCAGGCGCTTGGTGAGGAGCGGAAGGACCAGCAGGATGGCGAGGACGGCGAGGCCGAGGACGAGCGTGGCGGCGTGGGTCTGACCGAGGCCTTCCACGAACGCCTTCAGCTCGGAGAGGAAGGAGTCGGCGTCGGTCGAGAACCCGAACAGCTTCGGGAGCTGTCCGACGATGATCGTGATCCCGAGCCCGTTCATGTAGCCGACCTGCACCTCCTTGGAGAGCAGGTCGGCGACGAACCCGAGCTTGCCGAGGCCGAGACCGATCTCGATCAGGCCGACGAAGATCGCCAGCATGCCTGCCAACGCGATCGCGGACCCCGGGTCTCCGACAACCAGCAGCGGCGTGATCGAGGCGAGGATCAGGGGTGAGATTGAGGAGTCCGGCCCGAGCACCAGGACCCGTGAGGGTCCGAAGAGGGCGTAGCCGACCAGGCAGGCGATCGTCGTGTAGAGGCCGGTGACCGCCGGCAGGCCGGCGAGCTCGGCGTAGGCCATGCCCTGAGGCACAAGGATCGCGGCCAGCACGAGCCCGGCCACAAGGTCGGGTCGAACGGATGCCCCCGGGTACTCGCGGATGAGCTTGATCCCAGGCACCCAACGGTTTAGTCGACGCGGCGGCATAGAGTTTGAAATGCCACCTTCCCATGAAGCATCTCAATAGCGAGTTCGAGTCGTGACGATGGAGGGGGGCGCAAGCCCCCAGGGAGAGGCAGCGGGCAGTACTCGATTGGCGTTCGTTCTGGCGATGGCGATGTTCGTGCTCGTCGTCGACACCTCGCTGATGAACGTCTCGATCTCCGCCGTGGTCGGTGATCTCGATACGACTGTCAGCGGCGTCCAGTCCGCGATCGCGCTGGAGGCCCTGGTCTCGGCGGCGTTCATCCTGATCAGCAGCAAGGTTGGCGACCTGATCGGGCGAAAGCGCGCCTTCGTCCTGGGCCTGCTGGGCTACGCGACCGGTGCCCTGGCGATGACCCTCGCCCAGGGCCTGACGACCATCATTGTCTTCTGGGCGATCCTCGGAGGCTTGGGCGCTTCCTTGCTCCTGCCCGCAATGCAGTCGCTGATTCGCGGCAACTTCGAGGGCAGCGCACAGAAGAAGGCGTATGCCCTGGTCGGCGCCTCGGCAGCGGTTGCCGCAGCGGTCGGGCCGCTCCTTGGTGGCTTCGTGACGACCTTCCTCTCGTGGCGGGTCGGCTTCGCCCTCGAGCTGGTTGTGATCGCGGTCGTCCTGCTCAACATCAAGCTCGTCCACGACGTTCCTTACACCGGCCCCCGCCACATCGACGTATGGGGCTCGGTCCTCTCGGTGATCGGCATGGGCGGCGTCGTCCTCGGGATTTTGATCTGGCAGGAGGGCGGCGAGTTCGTCGGGCTGACTATCGCGATCGGTGCGCTCGCGCTCTGGGTCTTGGCCCGCTTGCTGGTGCGGCGCCACCGCGAACAGAAGCCGACCCTGCTTGACCCGGATCTCTTCAGTCACCCCAACTTCAGGATCGGGATCTCACAGCAGGCGCTCCAGAACATCACCTTGGGCGGGGCAATGATCGCGCTGCCGATTTTCCTCCAGATCTCGCTCGAATACAACGCGCTGCAGACCGGCCTGACTCTCGCTCCGCTGTCGCTGACCATGTTCGCGGCGGCGATTCTTGCCGGGCGGAACAAGAGGGGTCGCCGCCCTGCTTCGATCATCCGCTTGGGCTTCGCGCTCAGCACCGCCGGCATGGCCCTGATCGTCCCGATCGTGCCCAAGGCGGACTCCGGCTGGTATCTCGCCATCCCGCTGGTGATCGCCGGTGCCGGACTCGGCCTGCTGGTCTCCCAGCTCAACAACTACACGCTTGCGCCAATCGACGAGGAGCGAATCAGCGAGGCGGCCGGGGTGAACTCGGCGGCCGGGTCGTTCGGTCTCTCATTCGGACTGGCGATGGCCGGCGGGGTGCTGTTGGCAGTCCTTTCGCTCAGTTTCAGCAACATGACCGAAGCAAGCACCGTGATCCCAGTGAACCAGCAGCAGCAGATCGCGGACAAGCTCGATGAAGACGCGGAAGTGACGAGCAATGCGAAGCTCCAACATCTCCTCGCTGAAGAGCCCAAGGCAGTTCAGGATGAAGTGATCAGCATTAACACTGATGCGACGAACCGCTCCCTTCAAGTGGCGCTTTTGGTTCCGATCCTCGCCGGTCTGATCGGGCTCTTCAATTCCTTCCGAATGATGCGGTTGCGGGAAATCGAGCCGTCAATCTCGATCGAGGGGGCGACGTTGGGATGAGCGGCATTCGCCGACCCGCCGTTAGGCAGCCGGGCTTCTGCGTCGCCGCTTCTCTTTCAACTCGCGGCTCTTCACCTTGGCGTCGGCGTAGGACGAGCCCACGAGCGTCTTGCCGCTGCTCCAGCCGAAGACCCAGGAGACGAGGACGACGGCGAAGAGGACGTTCCAGGCCGAGGTGACCAGCTGCTGGCTGATCGAGTAGGCGGTTGCGGTCGCCGCGTCGGTCGCGCCGGAAAGCGCCACTGAGTTCATCGCCTGGGTGACGCCGACGCCGCCGGGCGTCGCCGAGAGCGAGTTGGAGATCGAGTTCGAGGCTGTGACCGTGGCGACGTTGTGGAAGGTGGCCGGAATTCCATAGGCGCCGAGGAAGACGGCGACGGTCGCCAACCGAGCCACGTAGCTGCCGAGCGATGGGGCGACGACGTCGAGCAGGAATCGCCGAGGCTGGCTGAGGATCGCGCCGCCCTGCGCCACCTGCGCACGCAACTTTGCCAGCTTCGGCCAGAAGATGCGGACGAGGAGGACGAGGAGGACGGCGCCGCCGACCAAGATCCCGACTACGAGTCCGGTGTGGTCGGCGAAAAAACCGAGCTTGACCGAGAAGGAGCCGGCGACCGAGAGGAAGAGATAAAGGTAGAGCGCGAGACTGAAGACGGTGAAAGGGATCTTCTGGACGACGAGCCCGGAGAGCATCATCGTGAAGGTCGCGCCCGCGAACAGGGTGGTGAACATCAGCAGCATCACCCAGGTGCCGATGTTGGCCGGCAGGAAGCTGTTCAATGCCACCGCGGTTGCGTAGGAGGCGAGCACGATCCGGTAGCTGACCCCAGGCCCGATCGGCGCCGCGCGCAGGATTCCGAACCAGGCCAGCGCCGCGAGCATGGTCTGGGCGCTCTGCAGGACGACGCCGGAGGCAATTGCCCAGGTCGGGATCTCACCCAGCTTGTCGAACAGTTCTTCGATCCACTCCCGCACCGGAATCCCGACCAAGTCGAGGACGAAAATCGCCAGCGCGACGCCGCCGATCCAGAGGACGATGCGGGTTAGACGCCGGCCGAGTGACTGCGAGTGCATGCGCCCAGCGTATTTGGCGTTGAAGAGCCCAACCTTGGAGGTCGACGGTCGATTCAATGCGGCGGAAGGCCAGGCAAGAGGATGCACCGGCTCAGTCACCTTCTTTCGCCTCGGTGGCTCACGGTAGGCTGGAGTGAGCGGCCCGGGGTTGTTGGCTGTTGTCAACGCCTGTTCATCGGACGAGGATGAGGAGCACTTAGATGTCGGCTGAGCAGGGCGATTCGCACCGGCTGGCCGCAATCGCTGTGCTTGCGAGCGCGGCGATCCTCGCGGTCCTCAGCATCGACATCGTCCTTTCGCAGTTTCCACGCGGACTGATCGTGTTCGCCTGCGTCGTGATCGCGTTTGTGGCGGCTTGGTACGGCCTGACTCGAACCGGGGCCGCGAGGCTTATCGGGTCGGGAGTAGCGATCCTGGCAGTGGCGGTGATCGTTGCCCTGTTGATTGCCGACGGCGATCATCTCGTGCAGGCTCTGGTGATCGTGGTGGCCCTGGGGCTGGCGCTCGCGGCGATGCGAGCGGCCTTCAGGGTCCACGTCCCGCTCGATCCGGCATCGGACCCTCAACACCCCGTGCTCTTCTACAACCCCAAGTCGGGCGGGGGGAAGGCCGAGAAGTTTCGCCTGGCCGAGGAGGCGCGAGCGCGTGGCATCGAGCCGATTGAATTGAAGCTCGGCACTGACCTCGAGCAACTCGTGCGTGGCGCGGTTGCCGATGGAGCCGATGCGCTGGCGATGGCCGGGGGCGATGGGTCGCAGGCTGTCGTCGCGATGGTTGCCGCCGCGCAGGATCTGCCCTATGCCTGTATTCCGGCCGGGACCCGTAACCACTTCGCGCTCGACCTCGGGGTGGACCGCGACGATGTCGTCGGTGCGCTGGACGCCTTCGTCGGCGGGCGCGAGCGACGGGTCGATCTCGCCGAGGTCAACGGCCGGGTATTTGTCAACAACGTCTCGATCGGCCTCTACGCCGAGGCCGTCCAGCGCGAGGAGTATCGCGACGCGAAGCTGCGAACCATCCTCGATACGTTGCCGGAGGTCCTCGGACCCGAGGGCAAGGGGCTGGACCTACGCTGGGCGGGGCCGGGAGAAAGTGAACATTCCTCCGGTGCGGTGATTCTCGTCTCCAACAACCGCTACCGCCTCGGGCGTGCTGTCGGCTCAGGCACCCGGCCGAGAATCGACGACGGGCTGCTTGGGATTGCTGTCGCTTCCGCGCCCGACAAAGGCCGACCTTTGATCCAGCGTCCCTGGCAAGAGTGGACCACGCCCGCGTTTGAGGTCGACGCCGATGGGCCGATCGCCGCGGGTATCGACGGCGAGGCCGTGATTCTGGACGCGCCGCTTCGCTTCAGGATCCTGCCAGCGACGCTACGGGTGCGGATCGCCGCCGCACACCCTGGAGCCTCTCCATCTGCGGCGATACCTGAGGACGCCTGGGAGACCGTTCGCGCGCTGGCCCGGATCGCCGCAACAGGGACCCCAAAGCAGCACAGAGCATCGCCCTGATAGCGAGTGGTTGAGCGAGCTGAAGGCCCTCGACAACGCCATTTACGGAGCGATCGCCGCCAGCGACACCCCCGCGCTGGACGATAGATCAAACCGCTCCCACAAATGGCTGCATATCGGCGCATATCCGCACGCATTTCTAATCGCGATCGTCTGCGGCATCACTACGAAAGCCCTGTAAATGACCATATTCGCTACCGGTGGGGTTGGGAAGTCGTGTGGGTTGATTATCTAGGCAGCTCGGGCTGAGAACTCGACGGCTCGGGGTGGACCGAATATGGTCGGTATTCAACGATCGAGGAGGTTGCTGCCATGTATGTACGTACCGTCAGGTTCACCGACGTATCTGCCGAGCGGATGCAGGAGCTCCTCGCTCGCATCGAGGAGTCCGACGGGCCACCGCCCGGCGTGCCCGCCACGGGTCTCAACGTCTTGTTTGATGAGGCGCAGGGAACGGCGGTGGTCCTTCAGTACTTCGAGAGCGCGGAGGACATGGAGGCCGGGGGCAAAGTGTTCAGCGCGATGGATTCGTCAGAGACGCCCGGCGCTCGTGCGTCGGTGGACATGTGCGAGGTGAAGCTCGAGCGAACGCTCACCTGAAGCCTTTCTGGCCACCTGAGGCGAGTGCAGCACAGTGCTTCACTCGTCTCCATGCCAGCCAGGCGGTGGTCAGCTGGCTCGAGCAGCGAGTCGTTGTCTCGTTGGTCAACGGCTATTCATCGCACTAGGTGAGGAGCACTTCAATGTCGACTGAGCAGCGCGACCCGCATCGACTGGCCGCGCTGGCCGCGCTGGTGAGCGCGGCGGTCCTCGCAATTCTCAGCATCGACATCGTCATTTCACAGTTTCCCCGGGGACTGATCGTCCTCGTGGTCGTATTGATCGCTGATGGAGATCACCTCGTGCAGGCTCTCGTGATCGTGGCGGGCCTGGGCCTGATGCTCCTAGCGACGCGATCGGCCTTCAAGATCCACGTCCCGCTCCATCCGGCACCGGACCCTCGCCATCCCGTGCTCTTCTACAACCCCAAGTCGGGTGGGGGAAAGGCCGAGAAGTTTCACCTGGCCGAGGAGGCGCGGGCCCGTGGCGTTGAGCCGATCGAGTTGAAGCTCGGTACTGACCTCGAGCAGCTCGTGCGCAGCGCGGTTGCCGATGGGGCCGACGCGCTGGCGATGGCCGGCGGCGCTGCGAGTGCGGATTGCCGCCGCGCACCCCGGAGCCTCCCCGTCCGCGACGATGCCCGAGGGGGTCGGGGAGACCGTCTGGCGCGGACTGTCGCAGGGGGACACCGAAACGCTCGGGAACATCGTTCCGATGAGTGACTGGCTTAGCGAGGCGAAGGCGGTCGATACCGCCGTATATGGAGCGATCGCCGCCAGCGACACCCCCGCGCTGGACGTTGCCATGCGCAGTCTCTCCCGCGCCGCCGACCACAGCAAGCTCTGGTTCGCGGCCGCGGCCGCGTTGGCCATCCTTGGCGGGCCCAGCGGCCGGCTGGCGGCTCGGAAGGGCCTCGTCTCGCTCGGCATTGCCTCCGGCTTGGCCAACCTTGCCGCCAAGCCGCTGAGCGCCCGGGCGCGCCCCGCGAGGAAAGAGGCTGAGGAGCTCGCGAGACGCCACGTCCAAATGCCGCGCTCGAGCTCCTTCCCCTCCGGCCACGCCGCCTCCGCGTTCGCATTCGCTACCGGCGCCGCCAACGCCCTGCCACTGCTATCGGCGCCGCTGCGGGCCCTGGCGACGCTGGTCGGTTACTCCCGAGTCCATACCGGTGTCCACTATCCCGCGGACGTGCTCGCGGGCGCGTTCATCGGAGTTAGCGCGGCTGAGCTGGCCGGTCACCTGCTGGACCGCTGACCTCGCCGGGCGCCAATTAGGTGGAGCTCCACAGTTAGCTTTTGCCTATCTGGCGTAGCAGCTTTGGCGCACTTCCCGTTTTGGTATTGACAAAGTGTCACCAAGGAACGGATCTAAATCATCGCGGGGCGCACGGACGCGGAGCGCTCGCTATCCGCCACTGAAGCCAGGCCCGGGACTTTCGGCGAAGAAGGTCGCCGCACACCAGTGCGGGCGGCTGTACGAGGCGATGATCGAGCTCGTTGCCGAGCGCGGGTACAACGCCGTCTCGGTGGAGAAGTTGACCAGGCACGCCCGCGTCTCGAAGCGAGATTTCTACAAGCTCTTCGCCGGCAAGGAGGAGTGCTTCCTCACTGCCTACGACGTCATCGTCAGCGATTCTGTGCGCGGGATAGTCGCCGCCACGGAGGGCGAGGAGGAGTGGCGTGAGCGGCTTCGACTCGGGTTTCTCGCCTTCGCTGATCAGATCAGCGGCAACCCGGAGAGGGCGCGACTGGCCCTGGTCGAGGTCTTCACCGCTGGCGCCGTCGCGGTCGAGCGGATGCAACGTACGAATCAGCTCTTTGAGGCATTGGTAGCGAAGAACCTCGCCTTCGCCGACGGGAGCCCCCGGCTGCCGCCGCTGGTGGTGAAGGGCATCGTCGCCGGTGGCAGCCGGTTGGCCCGGGCGCGGCTGCTCTCCGGTCACTCGCGGCAGTTGGCGCTCGACGGGGATGAGCTGATGGAGTGGGCTCTCTCTTTCTGTGACGACGATGTAGTTCGCCTGCGAGGCCTCGGGGCGGCTGGGGTGTCGCCGCTACCCGAGGCCGTTCCCCTCATGCCGTTGGATGACGAGCGTGCGCTGATCCTTGCGGCCACTGCAAAGCTGGCGAGCAGGGAGGGGTGCGCGATGTTGACGGTGCCGCGGATACGCGCCGCCGCTGGCGTCTCCAGGCGCAGCTTTGACACCCACTTCGAGGGCGCAGCGAACTGCTTCCTGGCGACGCTCGAGTCGCTCAGCGATCGCACCCTTGCCGCAGCGGCGCCCTCCTACTTCACCGCCGACGACTGGGCGAGCGGCGTCCACCGCATGATTGCTGGCCTCTGCTGGCACCTCGCGCGCGACCCCATATTTGCCGGCCTCGCCTTCCTCGAGGTCTTCTCACCCGGCCCGGAGACGATCCAGTGGCGCTGCGAAATGATCGCCAAGCTGGCGGCGAGGCTTCGGCGGGGAGCGCCGCCAACCCGACGGCCGAGCGAGTTCGCGGCAGAAGCGTCGATCGGGGCGATGTGGGGTGTGATCCACCACTTCGTCGCCACCGGACGCGGCGCGCAGCTGCCGAGCGCGGTGCCGGCGCTTTCCTATCTCGCGCTCGCCCCGGCACTCGGAGGGGCGATGGCGGTCGACGTGATCGTCGCCGAGGTCGGTACGAGTGCGCTGGGCGCATAGATAGGAACCACTTTTCCTGAGTGCTTGTGTAGCTCTGTGTGGAGTCGGATGCTCGCCTGTGCCAGGCGGGGGGTCGAGCAAGGGAGAGCGGGGGCCGGGGTCTGAAGGGATGCAGGCACCGGCCCCCGACAACACCTCGAACAAGGAGTCAGGAATGGGGTACATGAAGATGCTCAGCCTGGTGATTCTCGCCAGCGCCAAAGGAGTCCCTCCGACCGGTGAAAAGCTGGCAGGCCTTTACTTGCCCCTAGGGGTGAATAGAGCGATCAGGGCAAGCAGCTGCAAAGCTGCGGCGGAACGAGAAAACGGAGATTTGGAAGGAGATGGAGATCTTTGAGATCGAGCAAAAGGAGACGCTTAGCCGGGAGGAGGTCGCCAATCGACTTCGCTCTCTTGCCGACATGCTCGCGCGCCACAACGACATCGAGTTCGAGCGGGCCGGGACGAAGGTCAAGGTGCACGTTCCTGACGATCTCCAGCTCAAGGTCGAGCTGGAGATCGAGACTGACGAGCGAGAGCTTGAGATCGAGTTGACCTGGTGAGCGTGTAAGTCCGGCACGCGAGGGTGGGCCTCACCGCAACAGCTCGCGGCGCAGCGTCTCGTTGCCGCGTTCGAGTTGCTCGATGGTGGCGCTGGCGACCGAACGCGCCCGGGTGGCGCGATTGATGCGGGCCTGGACCTCCCGGTGCGATTTGCCGGTGCGGCGGGCGACATTGGCGACCAGGCGACTGCGCTCGCCGCGCAGTCGCTCACGGGTCGCGTAGGCCGACTCTCGCTCTGGCCCGGGATTCTCCGTCGCGGCTTCGGGCTTGGCGATGGCGGTCACCTTCTTCGTCCTCGGCTCGGGATCATCGGTCGGGAAGAGCTGAAGCGCGGTCTCGCTCATGATCGCCTCGTCCAGCTCGGCGTCTCCTGAGCTGAGGGCGGCAAAGCCGCCGCCCGGCTCGGGCCGCTCCGGATCGAAGTCATCCAGCTCGACCTCTTCCTCCTCGGCGTCGGGTGAGAGGTCGAGCGCATGGCGGCGCTCCAGCTCGATCTCGTGGGCGAGCGCCTTCAGCCGCGAGTCGGCCGGCATCAGCAGGTAGCTCATCTGGCGGCGCGGTCCTGGGATGGTGCGGATGAAGCGACCGACCACCTGGCGGAAGAACAGCTCGGTTCGCGCCGCCGTCGCGTAGACGCCGACCCGCAAACGGGGGATGTCGACGCCCTCTGAGACCATCAGGACCGAGACCAGCCAGCGCCGATCGGAGGAGGCGAAATCGGCGATGCGCCGGCTGGCACCGGGCTCGTCGCTCATCACCAGCTCGGGCTGCTCCCCCGAGACTGCCCCGAGCCGCGCCGCAATCGCCCGCGCGTGATCCTGATCGGAGGCGATGACTAGCCCGCCCGCGTCGGGGTGCCCGCCGGCGCGCACCTCGCTCAACCGGGCGTCGCCGTCGCGCAGCACCTCGCCCATCCACTCGCCCTCCGGGCTGAGCGCCGTCCGCAGGCGCCGGGCCGCCTCCGCCGCCGGCAGGGCAAGATCGAAGTCGGCGTTGCGCAGCCGGCCGTCCGAGATCCACTCCATCTCACCGTCGTAGGGCAGGAAGGTGATCGGGCGGCAGACCCGGTCGACCAACGCCTGCGGGTAGCCGTAGGCGTAGTCGGCCCGGCTGACGCCGTCCTCGTCGTAGGTGATCCAGGGGATGGCCGAGTTGTCGGAACGGAACGGCGTGCCCGAGAGAAGCAGTCGGAAGCGGGCGCCATCAAAGGCCTTACGGGCTTGCAGGCCCCAGGCGGCCTGATCGCCCATATGGTGAGGCTCGTCGGCGATCAGCAGGGTCGGCCGGCGGGCGGCGGCCTGTCGGTGCGTATCCGGCCCGGCCGCGATCGTCTGGTAGGTGACGGCGACGCCGTGGAAGTCGGTCGACTCCGGCCCGTCGGAGTTCGGCCTGTTCGGCTCGAGGTCGATGCCGTAGCGGCCCGCGTCGGCGGCCCACTGGCGGCAGATGTGGGTGGTCGGCCCGGCCACGACGACGCGCGAGACGAACTTGGCGCTCAGCATCCGGTGGGCGATGTGCAGGCCGAAGGTGGTCTTGCCGGCCGCCGGCGTAGCCGAGGCCAGGAAGCTGGTGGCCGAGTGCGCCCGCACGGCCTCGGTCGCCTCCTGCTGCCACGAGCGCAGGGGTCGGCCATCGGGCCAATCCGGAAGCGATCGGGTGCGCGCCCTGCCGCCGATCGGGTGCTGAGAGGCGTCGTACAAGGGCGCGCCACAATAGGGTCGCCCGCGGTCGGAGACGCATCTATGCTCCTTGCGTGAAGCTGGTCATCTCTGCCTTGACGGTCGCAGCCCTACTCGTCGGCACGACAGGCGCGGGCGCTGCCTCGGGGGCGACGGAATCCGTGTCGCTGGGTTCCGCGGAAGAAACCGGGCCTGAACCAGCTCCTCTCTTCGAACCCGCCGCGGTCGAGGGCCCGGTCTCCTTCAAGGTCACCTATACGGCGACGCCGCTGCAGCCGCTCGAAATCAGGGCGGGCCTCAACTGCGTCCGCGGCTCCGAAACGCCGGGTGTCCCGGAAAATCCGGAAACCGTGACCCCTCCCGTATCGATCTCACTCACCGCGCCAGCGGGATCCGATTCCTGCTCGCTCACGGCTTTCGCCGAAACGCCGGTTTCGACGGGCGTTTTCGGCACGGTGCGGATCGAAGGGGAAGCGATCAAGGCCTCCAAGCCGGCGACGACGTCGCCCTCGGTTAAGAAGAAGTGCAAAAAGGGAAAGAAGCTGAGGCGCGGCAAATGCGTCAAGGCCAAGAAGAAGCATCCGCACAAACGAAAATGACTATCCAACGGATGGATCACGTCGGCATCGTGGTCGAGGACCTCGAGGCCGCAACCGAGTTCTTCGTCGGGCTCGGGTTCGAGCTGGAGGGCAAAGGGGAAGTTGAAGGCGAGGGGGTGGACCGCATCGTCGG
The DNA here is from genome assembly GCA_035554595.1 of Solirubrobacterales bacterium. Lineage (GTDB taxonomy): Bacteria > Actinomycetota > Thermoleophilia > Solirubrobacterales > 70-9 > VRUE01. Next base: position 10,617 of record DATMIH010000221.1, on the reverse strand, counting down.
GCTCGACGGTGTCCGGTCGGAGCTCGTGATGCTGAAGACCCAGGACGGCCGCCGGCTGCTCGAGCTGGCGAAGTTCCACTCGCCAGCGGGCCCGGGCGGCGATCCGCGGGCGCCGGCAAACACACCCGGCATCCGTCACCTGGCATTCATCGTCGACGACGTCGATGCCGCCGTCGCCGGCCTACGAGCCCGCGGCACCGAGCTCGTCGGCGAGGTGGTGAGCTACGGGAACAGCTATCGGCTCTGTTACGTCCGCGGCCCCGAGGGAATCATCGTCGAGCTGGCCGAGCCGATCAGCTGACGGCTTAGCCGAGCAGGCCGAGCTCGCCGGCGCGGTGGCTCGCCTCCACGCGCGAACGACACTCGAGCTTGCCGAGCAGATTGCGCACGTGCATGTCGACCGTGCGCGGGCTGATGAAGAGCTCCTCGGCGATCTCGCGGTTGGTGCGGCCGACCGAGACGTGGCGCAGTACCTCAAGCTCGCGCCGGGTCAACTTGACTTCATCCGCCGCGGTCGCCGCCCGGCTGCCGAGCCGCTGCGCCACCGACTCGCCCATCCCGGCGACCTCCCGCGCGGCCTCGGCGGCGATCGGCCGGGCGCCGAGCTTGGTCGCGTTACGGTAGGCGTCGCAGAGTCGCTCGAGTGCCTCCTCGCGCTGGCCGGCCGCGGCGAGGGCGACGCCCGCTCGCAGTTCGACCTGCGCCCGCTCGTGTGGGATCGCCAGCGCCCGGTGCAGCTCGACCGCGCGGGAGAGGTGTTCGGCCGCGGCCGCCTCGTCGCCTTCGAGCAGGGCGAGCTCGCCGATCGCCTGCGCCAGCGCCGCGAGGGCGTCGCCGTGCCCCGCTTCCGACGCCATCGTCCCCAGCGCCTCGGCGCAAGCGTTGGCGCCGCCACGGTCGCCGCGCCGGGCGAACCAGCTCGCCGCCCAGCGCATTCCCCAAACGGCGTAGTGATGGTCCTGGCTTTCCTCCCAGCGGGAGAGCAGTTCGCGGCAGTAGCGGCCGACCTCGTCGTCGAGACCTTCGGCGGCGGCGACGATCGCCAGGCTCGTGGTCGAGTCGATGAACATGTTGTAGTGGCGGACGGATGAGGAGACCGCGCGCGAGGCGGTGAGCATGCGGCGGGCGGGCGTGAGCTTGCCGCGGAAGGCGTGGATCGCCCCGAGCAGGCCTTCGGCAACCCAGACCGCGGTTCCCGAGTCGATCAGCTCGCGCCCCATCTCTTCAGCCCGCTGCCACTCGCCGCGCTCGCGGAGCACGTAGATCAAGCAGGTGACGCAGGCGATTTCGGTGCCGGCGTTGCCGCCGGTGCGGCAGAGCCCGAGGGCGGTGTCGAGGGCCTCCTCGGCCTGGCGGTAATCGGCGCCGTCGTAGAGCACGAGGCTGAGCCGCTGGTAGAGCTCCGCGGCGACCGGTGTCAGGTCCTCGTCGAGCGCCAGGCCCAGGCCGGCCCGGACCGATGCGAGCCCGTCCTCGAATTTCCCGCCCTTGGCCTGGGCGACGCCGCGCAGTCCCAGCGCGCGCGCTCGCAGGTCGACGCGCCCGGCCGCGTCCGCCTCCTCGATCGCAAGCGCGGACAGCTCGATCGCCTCGCCGTAGCTGGCTCTCCAGCGACGATGATCGGCCATCGCCAGATGCTCCGAAGCGGCGTCGGCGGGGCGGCCCGCGGCGGCGAACGCTTCCGCGGCGAGCCGCCGCGAGGCGAACGCCGAGTCCCGTTCTCCGGTCAGGTCCTGAACGGCGGCGAGTCGGCGCTGCGCTTTGGCGTAGGCGGAGCTGTCGCCACCGCGGTCGTGACTCGCGGCCAGCTCGCGCCAGGCTTTTGCCGCGTCGGCGAGCTCTCCGGCGAGCTCCGCACAGCGACCGAGGCGTTCCAGGGTTTCCTCGCGCGGCGCCCCGTCTTCGTCCTCCGACCACAGCTCCAGGGCCCGTCGGGCCGCCCGCGCGGCATCGCGGTGAGCCCGCAGCTCCTCCGACTCGCGCGCGGCGCGAACGAACGCCTCGCGGGCTCGCGAGGCGTTGCCGGCGCCCAACCAGTGCGTCGCGACCTCCAGACCGGATGCCCCGGTGGCCTCGCCCGCTTCTGCCAGGTTGGCGTGAAGCTCACGCCTGCGCGTCCACGGCACCTCGGCGTAGAGCGCTTCCTGCGCCAGGGCATGGCGAAAGGCGGCGCGCCCGGGTTCGGTCTCTTCGAGCAGGCCGGTCTCGATCAGCTCCGCCAGGCCGGGCTCGGGCGCGTATTCCACGGCCAGGCGCAGGTCGAATTGCCGCCCCATCACTGCCGCGACCTCGGCTGCCTCGTGTGCCGGTGGCGAGAGCTCCGAGGTGCCGACGAGTACTGCTTCCCTGATCGTGTCGGGCACCGGGAGCTCGTTGTTGGCCAGCTCGAGGCCGTGCCTACCCTTCACCAGCGAATCACGCAGGGAGAGCGCCGCGACCAGCTCCTCGATGAAAAAGGGTGATCCCATCGTCCGGTCGTGAACGGTGTTCGTCAGGGCGCGGGAGGGTGGTTCGTTCAAGAGGGCGGCCAGCAACTCGGCGACGTCCTCACGGCCGAGCGGCTCCAGTGCCAACTCGTCGAGCCGGCCGTCGCGGCGCAGCTCATTGCGGAGCCAGCGCAGGCGGTGGTCGCGAGGCAGCCCGTCGGAGCGGTAGGCGGCGATGACCAGAACCCGCATCTCCGCCAGGGGGGGAGCAAGCGCCGCGAGCAGCTCGAGGGTCGTCTCATCCGACCACTGCAGGTCATCGAGGGCGACAATCGCGAGCCGCTCGCTGCTGAGATGAGCGAGCGCGCAGCGGACGGCCTCGAAGATGGTTGCTCGCTTGGCCTCCGTGGCGGCGCTGCCGAGCTCGGGCAGCAGCAGCGCGAGGTGGGAGAGTAGGGGGCCGCACTCGGCCAGGGCGTCGGGGTCGGCACGGAGCCGCGCGCGCAGCGCGTCGATTATCGGCCCGTAGGCGGTGGTGGCGCCGCTGCTGGCCGCGCCACGCAGGAGCAGGTCCTCCGGTCCGGCGACCTCATCCGCCAGCCTGCTCTTGCCGACGCCAGCCTCGCCTGCGAGGAGGAGGAGGGAGCCGGTTCCGCCGCGGGCGCGCTCGGCAGCGTCGCTGAGCCGGGCAAGCTCGGTCACCCGGCCGACGAGCGGTGTCCGCGTGCTCATGGGATGGTCAGTCTAGGCCGGTTCCGGCGGGGCGCCCGGCCGGATTCGTGGCCGGGCGCCTGGTCTCTCAGTTTGTGGCCGCGACCGGATCGGGTCGGACGATGACGGTGTCCGCGATCTTGACTATCTCGTCACAGGGTAGATCCGAGTCTTCCGCGTGTTTGCGGATCGCCTCGGGGCTCTCGGCCTCGTAGACGCAGAACGTTCCCACCTCGCCACTCTCCTCGGCGAGCGCGTAGCTGCGGATCCAGCGGACACCGGAGCCGGGGGCGTCGCCGACTTCAGCTGAGCGCGCGCCGGCGACTTGCAGGTCCTCAGCCGTCGCCCAGCCGTTGCGACGAAGAATTCCGTAGAGCTGCATCGAACTTCCTCCTGTTTTGAGTGCTTTTGCGAATGCACGCTCGACAGTAGGGTCGGAATTGGGGCGTCGCATCAGCGAAACCACCGTATTTTCAACACCGTATGCCGTAATAATGCGGCGGTGGCTGATCGGCAGTACGACCTCGCGCTCTTCGGCGCAACCGAGTTCACCGGTGGTTCGTGCTCCTCGGCGCCGACCGGCGGTTGCGCCGACATCGCCGCTGCTGCCGCGGCCATGCCGAGACACTGACCGCGTAGGTAGGCAACCGAGAGCCCGGCGCGCAACTGCTCGGGCCGCACAACGTGGGGACGATCGCCGCTCGCACAACCCGCTCGACCGAGGAGGCGCCGGCGGTCAGCCCCGCCAGCAGCAGCCAGACCCGCGGGGCTGCCCTCGTAGGCGGCGGGTGAGGAGGCGGAAATCACGCGATTCGCGCAGCGGCGTGATGTCAACCGCTAGGCGCTGAGCCACATCGGGCGGAGGCTCTAGCCAGGCGGACTCGGCGGTCCGGGATATTCGGCCGGACGATGAGTCGGCGTCCAGAGGGGGGAGGACCTCCTCCCCCTAACCAGAAAGACGTCCTCTTGACGGACCTATAGTTCCGAACGACTTCCCGCCGGTCTCTAATCAGGAGGATTATCAATTGGAAGCATCTCGCAAAGGGAACCCCCGTGGCAGATCTGTGCTGGCAGCTCTAAGCACCATGGCTCTCCTGGGACTCCTGTCGGCGACCGCGTTCGCCCCCAGCGCACAGGCAAGGGTCGAATCGTTCCAGGCCCTGGCACCGAGCTCGGTGCCGCTCACGGCGTTCGCCGCCGATCCTGGGACCGGCCTGATGTATGCGCAGGAAGACAGCGGTACGAGCTTCTTCCGCTATGACCCGCGCACGAATGCGTGGAGCGAACTCGCCCCGGCGCCGCTCGACAGCGGCAACAACGGCGGGGCGGCGTACCTCAACGGGAAGATCTACATCGCTTATACGGGCAACGCGACCGAACTTTCGGTTTACGACATCGCCTCGAACAGCTGGAGCACGATCGACAACCCCCTGGGAGAAGGCACCGCCGACATCACGGCCACAGGCGGGAAGCTCTACCTCGCCGTGGGTCTCGAATTTTTTGCAGTCGATCCAGCGACGGGCATTGCCACGCCACTCGCCGCACCGCCGAAATTCCCCCCGACAGATTGTGATGAAGGCTTCGAAAGGTGGGGCGGATTGCAGGTCGACGGTGGCAAGATCTACGGCCACCAAGGGAATGGATGCACTGGTTTTGGCGTGTACGACATCGCCGCCAACAGCTGGCTGGAACTGCCGGCTGCTCCGGAAGCATTGGCGGAAGGCGAAACGGAACCGGAAGGCCAGGTCGCGGGCAGCGCAATCGACCCGCTTACGAACACCTACCTCGCCTATGGCCCGTATGGCGGAAAAACCCTCTTTCGATACGACATCGAAGCCGGCACATGGTCGACCGGCGCGCTGCCGTTCGAAGTCGACGATGGCGGCATGGCCTATCTCGCCCTGCCCGGCCTCGAAGGCGTCTACATGATTCAGGGCGAGGAAGGCCCCGAGTTCACCCGCTACACCGAACACAACCAGACCGATCTCTCAACCTCGATGCAGGCCACAGTTAAAAAGAGCGGAAAGATCACCTACTCCGTTCAGGTCAAAAACAACGGGCCCGAAAGAGCCGGCGGGGTCGTCCTGTCGGATCCCTTGCCGAGCGGCACGAAACTAGTCTCCGCGACGACATCGTTGGGGACCTGCGCTGCAACGACGGTCCTTACCTGCAGCCTCGGCGTCATGCGAAGTGGCACGAGCACCGACCTGACGATCAAGCTGACGGCACCCCTGAAGAAGGTGACCAATACCGCGTCTGTCTCGAGTCAGGCGGTCGACGGAAATGCTGCAAACAACACCGCGACCGTTGTCTCAACTCAATGCGTGGTCCCGAAGCTGCGGACGCGAAGCGTGAAAGGGGCAAAGAAAGCCCTTAGAAAGGCCAACTGTAAGCCGGGCAAAGTCAGTCGCCGCTCCAGCACCAAGGCCAAGGGCAAGGTGATCCGCGCCAGCAAGCCTCGCGGCAAAGTCTTGCCGAAAGGCAGCAAGGTCAAGCTGGTCGTCTCTCGTGGCAAATCGAACAGTGCACAGGGGAAGCCGAAGGGCGCGCACTAGCCACCACCCCAACTCTAAGCGCTCCGCTCCAATGAAAAGCCCCGCTCAGGCGGGGTTTTTCGCTGCCTGGGGCAATGTGCTGTCGGGCAAGGAGCGATTCGCCAAACGCTCACGAGCGACAGTGCGCCAGAATGCCGCCGTGGCCTCCGAGCGGCAATACGACCTGGCGCTCTTTGGCGCGACCGGGTTCACCGGCGGGCTGACGGCTCGCTACCTCGCCGCGAACGGTCCGGACGGCTTGCGGTGGGCTCTGGTCGGGCGCAACCGTGGCAAGCTCGAGGCGGTCAACTCGTCCCTGGCGCCCTTGCTCGGGTCGGGCGTTCCGGCGTCGGAGCTCTTGGTCGCCGATGCTGCCGACGCCGTCGCGCTGGCGAAAGTCGCCGAGGCAGCCAAGGTCGTCGTCACTACGGTTGGCCCCTACGCGCTCTACGGTGAGCCGCTGGTCGCCGCCTGCGCCGCGGCGGGCACCGATTACGTCGACCTCACCGGCGAGCCCGAGTTCGTCGACCGGATGTGGCTCGGCTACCACAAGCAGGCGCAGCGCAGTGGCGCCCGCCTCGTCCACTGCTGCGGCTTTGACTCGATTCCGCACGATCTCGGTGCCTACTTCACCGTCAAGCAGCTGCCCGAGGGCGTGCCGCTGACAATCAACGGCTACGTACGTACCGGGGCCGAGTTCTCGGGTGGGACGTTCTCCTCGGCGATCACCGGTTTTAGCCGGGTGCGCCAGACGGTGAGCGCCGCGCGTCGTCGGCGTCAGCTCGAGCAGCTGCCGGCCGGCAGGAAGATCCACTCGGCGCCGCCCCGCGCCCGCCGAGACAGCGATCTCGGCGGCTGGGTGGTGCCGCTGCCGACGATCGACGGCGCGGTGGTGCGCCGTTCCGCCGCCGCGCTGGAGCGTTACGGGCCCGATTTCACTTACGGCCACAACGCTGTCGCCAAGCACCTTTCCTCGGTCGCGGCGACCGCCGGCGGGGTGGGGACGGCGCTGGTACTGGCGCAGCTGGCGCCAACCCGCAAGCTCCTGCTCAAGGCCTTTCCCTCGCCGGGCGAGGGCCCGAGTGAGGAGACTCGGGCCAAGAGCTGGTTCAAGATCACCTTCATCGGCGAGGGGGGTGGCAAGCGCGTCGTCACCGAGGTCAGTGGTGGCGATCCCGGCTACGGCGAGACCTCGAAGATGCTGGCCGAGTCGGGTCTCTGCCTCGCCTTTGATGAGCTGCCTGAGGCCGCCGGCCAGGTGACGACCGCGGCGGCGATGGGCGATGCGCTGCAGTCGCGGCTACAGGACGCGGGGATCGGCTTTCAGCTGGTCGAGCCGGCCGCTGCCTAGGCGTTTGCCGCCGCTAAACTGGCGGCTGAAGGTCCCGGGGCTGTAGCTCAGCTGGAAGAGCGTCGCGCTGGCAGCGCGAAGGTCAGGGGTTCGAGCCCCCTCAGCTCCACTGCTCAATTCATTGCTCTGCACTGCCGATGCAGCAGCGATGAACACCGCGAACGAGCACGTCTTCTCGCATGGGATGGAGGACACCCGGGCGGCGCTGAGGGGCTGGAGCGAGCGCAACTGGGCCGTGCTGCGCGCCTGGCTGGCGCTCAGCACGGCGATCGCGCTGGCGCTGCTGGCGGCGGTCTGGGTCGTCGCCGGACAGCTGACGCCCGACATCACCCCGATCCACCTGCCCGGTCTGACCGAACCGTCGGAACCCGGTGACCTGCTGCCGATCCTCTGGCGCAACTCGCTGGTCCTCGCCCTGCACGCGACCGCCTGTATCGCCGGCTTCATCGCCGGCTCCTCGATGCCGATCGCCGCCGCCCAGCGCAGCGGCGTCTCGCGCTGGATCCACGTCAAGGCGGGCGAGCTGGCGATCCTCTTCGTCTGCGCGGTCACTCTCTTCTCGCTCTCGACCCAGGCGCTCTACCTCGGCTTTCAGGGCGCGACGATCGCCTTCCAGCTCCACATCTCGATCGCGACCTTGCTGCTCAGCGTCCTCCCGCACGCGTTGCTCGAGCTGGTCGCGCTCTTCCTGCCCCTTGCCGCCTGGCTGATCGCCAGCCGCCGCGGCGAGTGGAACCAGCTGCTCGCCGCCACCCTGGTCACGGTGCTGATCGCGATCCCCGCCCTCGTCATTGCAGCGACAATCGAGGTCTACGTCTGGCCCCACATCCTCGAAGCCCTCTCGCCGGTGGTCTGAACCACCGCCTCCTCCGCTTCGCGTCCGGGGGCGGTGGCTGTCGCCATATCGGCGCCGCTCGCAAAGAATCAGATGGCGATGCTCGCTGATTGGTTCTTCATAGGATGGCCGCATGAGCGGCAGCTATGACCCCAAGGCAATCGAGCGCAAGTGGCAGCAGGTCTGGGCTGAGGAGAAGACCTGGGAGGTAGCAAACCCCGGCCAGCCCGGCTTTGACGACTCGAAGCCGAAGTCCTACGTGCTCGAGATGCTGCCCTACCCCTCGGGCGAACCCCACGTAGGCCATCTCAAGTGTTACGCGGTCGGTGACGCGATCGCTCACTTCCGCCGCCGCAGCGGCTTCGAGGTGATCCACCCGATGGGCTATGACTCCTTCGGGCTGCCGGCGGAGAACAACGCGATCAAAACTGGCGAGCCGCCGCGGGTCGCGACCGAGCGCTCGATCGCCTCCTTCCAGCGCCAGTTTCGTGAGTGGGGGATCTCGATCGACTGGTCGCGCGAGCTGGCGACCCACACGCCCGAGTACTACCGCTGGACCCAGTGGATCTTCCTGCGGCTGCTCGAGCACGGCCTTGCTTACCGGACAGAAGCGCCGGTGCAGTGGTGCCCCAAGGACGCCACCGTGCTCGCCAACGAGCAGGTCGTCGACGGCCGCTGCGAGCGCTGCGGCACCGAGGTCGTGCAGCGCAAGCTCGAGCAGTGGTTCTTCAAGATCACCGATTACGCCGAGCGCCTGCTGGCCGACTTCGAGCGGCTCGAGTCCTGGCCCGAGCACGTGATCACGATGCAGCGCAACTGGATCGGCCGCTCTGAGGGAGCGGAAGTGACTTTTCGCTGCGAGGAGCTCGATCTCGACTTCCCAGTCTTCACGACGCGTCCCGACACGCTTTTCGGCGCCACCTTCTTCGTCCTCGCGCCCGAGCACCCCGAGCTGGAGCGGCTCGTCGCCGGCACCGACGCCGAGGCGGCGGTGCACGAGTACGTCGATCGCGCCGCGCGCGAGTCGAGTGAGGACCGCGGCGCCGAGGACCGCGAGAAGACCGGCGTGCCGCTGGGCCGCAGCGTCGTCAACCCGGTCAACGGCGAGGAGATCCCGATGTTCGTCGCCGACTACGTGCTGATGGAGTACGGCACCGGCGCGATCATGGCGGTGCCGGGCCACGACGAGCGCGACTACGCCTTCGCCAAGGCCTTCGAGCTGCCAATCCGTCGCGTGATCGAAGGCGAGGATCCCGAGAGCGCCGGTGATGACGAGGGCCTGCCCTACTCCGGCGACGGCCCGATGACCGGCTCGGGGCGTTTCGACGGCAAGGGCAACCGCGACGCCTATGCCGAGATCGTCGCCTGGCTCTCCGAGGAGGGGCGTGGCGAGACCGCCGTCAACTACCGCCTGCGCGACTGGCTGGTCTCGCGCCAGCGCTACTGGGGCGCTCCGATCCCGATCGTTTACTGCGAGCAGTGCGGGATGGTGCCGGTGCCCGACGAGCAGCTGCCGGTCGAGCTGCCCGAGATCGACGACTACGCGCCGCAGGGCAAGAGCCCGCTGGCCGCGGCCGAGGATTGGGTTGCGACCGAGTGCCCGAAATGCGGCGGCGCCGCCCGTCGCGAGACCGACACGATGGACACCTTCGTCGACTCCTCCTGGTACTTCATCCGCTACCTCGACCCCAGTAGCACAGGGGCCGCTTGGGACCCCACTGCCGCCGAGCACTGGCTGCCGGTCGACCAGTACATCGGCGGCGTCGAGCACGCGATCCTGCACCTGATGTACGCGCGCTTCTTCACCAAGGCGCTCGCCGACGTCGGCGTGCTCGACGTCCAGGAGCCCTTCGCCAACCTCTTCGCCCAGGGGATGATCACTCGCGACGGGGCGAAGATGTCGAAGTCGCGCGGCAACACGGTCAGCCCGGCGGACTACGTAGAGCGCTACGGAGCCGACACCGCTCGCACCTACATCTGCTTCATGGGGCCGCCTGAGCGCGACGCCGACTGGGCCGACGAGGGAGTGGAGGGAGTCAACCGCTTCCTCTCGCGACTCTGGCGCCTCTGCGAAGAGGTCGAAGATAGGGGGGCCGAGGCGGACGTGAGCGTGCTCGATCTCGACGGCGACGCCCGGGTGCTGCTGGCCAAGGCGCACTGGGCGATCGACAAGGTGACCCGTGACTTCCAGCGCGGCTTCCAGTTCAACACCGTGATCGCCGCCGTGATGGAGCTGGTCAACGACGCCTACCGCTTCAAGGACGGCCTCTACGGCGATCCGGAGGGCGCTGCGACGGTCCGCTTCGCGGCCGCGACCGCGGCTTCGCTGATCTTTCCCTTCGCGCCCCACCTGGGCGCCGAGATCTGGGAGCGCCTGCGGGGCGGCAGGGTCTGGGAGCAGCCCTGGCCCGAGGCCGACCCGGCTCTGCTCAGCAGCGAGACCGTCACCCTCGTCGTTCAGGTCAACGGCAAGCTGCGCGATCGAATCGAGGCTGCGGCTGACGCTCCCCAGGAGGAGCTGTTGCGGCTTGCGCGCGCCAGCGAGAAGGTCGCCCGCTTCCTCGACGGCAAAGAGGTCTTCAAGGAGATCGTCGTTCCGGGCAAGCTGGTTAACCTCGTAGTTCGCTGAGCGGTCACGGTTCCGCTCCACTTATCTGGTACAAAGCGCCGATGTTGGTCAGGAGACACTCCGAGGCCTCGGTCGAGGAATGGCACCGTTTGCGCACCCGCGTGCTGATGGACGCGGGCGAACTCGGCTCG
>DATMIH010000220.1:0-6835 GCA_035554595.1 Solirubrobacterales bacterium | reverse complement strand
CGGCGCCTTCGGCATCGGCGGTGGCGGCAGCTCCTTCGGCGGCGGCTCGATGGTCGAGCGCAACCTCGACCGGGCGACGATCTTCTTCGCCGTGCTGTTCGTCCTCAACACCCTCGTACTGCTGAAGATCTAGACCGGCTCTGCCGGCTGTCGGGTCTCCCCTTCGTGCGCGCCGTTGGCGCTGGTGCCGTTGCCATTCGCGCCGTTGGCCGAGTCGAGGATCTCGATCGCCTCTTTGCGCAACTCGGCATCGAGCAGGGCGAAGTCCTCATCGGAGAGCTTGCCGGCGGCATGGTCGAGTTCGGCGTCGCGGATCTCGCGGTACTTGGCCTCCTTCAGCGCCTCCAGCTCGGTGTCAGCGACAAGCCCGCGGCGGCTGCGACGCGTCGGCCACAGCCCGATGATCGCCCCAGCCAGGGCGATCAGGCCGCCGATCCACATCCAGGTGACCAGCGGGTTGACGATCACGCGGAAGGTCGAGGGCGCGTCTTCGCTGAGGTAACCGGCAGCGATCTGCTTTGCCGTCTCCAGCTGGAGCTGTTCGATTCTCGCCAGGGCCTGCGAGCGCAACCGGGGATTAGCCCGCGCGGCCAGCATCATCGCGCCAATCGCGCGGCATTGCGGCGGCACGCCGGACCCGCCGCGGACGCACTGCCTAAAGCCTTTGTCGGCCGCCCGGGCGTGGCGCTGCAGGCCGACGATGTTCGGCTGGTTCGCCGTCCAGAAGTCGCTGCCAAGACTCGCCTTGAGGCCGATTTCGCTGTCGGATTCGCCGGCGAAGTAGGGAATGATCCCGCCCGCTTCGCCGCCGGTCGGCCGGTAGAAGCGCCGGGTCGGGTGCAGGGTGAAGGTTTCATCGCCCTTGTTGATCCGCAGGATCGCGCCAATCGTGAGGGCAAGTTTGTCCACCTTCGCCGTCGGCTTGAGGTAGGTGACCTTGCGCCCATCGACGACGGCGCTCTGGCCCGGCCGCAGGTTCACGTCGCGCTTGGTTTGGAAGCTGGAGGAGGCGGCAATGCCGATCAGCAGCACGGCGATGCCGATGTGGACGATGTAGCCGCCATAGCGACGGCGGTTGCGGCTGACGACGCCGACCAGCGCCGAGGCCATCGAGCCGCCCTTGAGCGAACGCCGCGCCGCGGCGCCGCGCCAGAACTCCTGGCTGAGCCCGACCAGGGCGAAGGTGGCGAAGGTGAAGAGCGCCAGCGCCCAGGGCTTCGAGCCGGCGTCGCTGAAGAGGGCGAGCGCGACGGCGGCGATCGCCGCCACCACGGTGGGCACGAGGAAGACCCGCTTGGCTGTCGCCCAGCTGACCCGGCGCCAGGCCAGTAGCGGACCTATCCCGGTGAAGAGAACGAGCAGGATCGCCAGCGGCGTCGTGTAGCGGTCGAACCAGGGCGCCGCCAGTGAGGACTTGGTGCCGGTGAAGAATTCCGAGATCAGCGGGAAGAAGGTGCCCCAAAAGATCGTCGCGGTGAGGGCGACGAGGAGCAGGTTGTTGACGATGAAGACGGACTCGCGCGAGACCAGCGAGTCGATCCGCTTCTCCGAGCGCAGGTCGTCGAGGCGAGAGATGATCAGCGCGGTCGAGCCGATCAGCACCACCCCAATCAGGCCGAGGATGTAGGGGCCGACGGTGCTGTCCCCGAAGGCGTGGATCGATTGCAGCACGCCGGAGCGGACGAGGAAGGTGCCGAGCAGGGCCAGTGAGAAGGTGGCGACGATCAGAACGGCGTTCCAGACCTTGAGCATGCCGCGCTTCTCCTGGACCATCACCGAGTGCAGGAAGGCGGTGCCGATCAGCCACGGCATCAGCGCCGCGTTCTCGACCGGATCCCAGGCCCAGTAGCCACCCCAGCCGAGCTCGGTGTAGGACCAGCGGGCGCCGAGCAGGAGGCCGAAGCCGAGGAAGGCCCAGGCGATCAGGGCGAAGCGGCGGGTGGCGCGGATCCAGGAGGCGTCGAGCTTGCGCGTGATCAGAGCACCGACGGCGAAGGCGAAGGGGATAGTGAAGGCGACGTACCCCGAGTAGAGCATCGGCGGGTGGATCATCATGCTCGGGTGCTGCAGCAGCGGGTTGAGGCCGATCCCGTCGGGCGGCACCGTGCCCAGCTTGGCGAAGGGGTTGACGCCGCCGGCGAAGAGCATCAGGCCGGTGAAGAAGCTGGCCACCCCCGCCATCACCGCGGTCGCGTAGGGGACGATCTCGCGCAGCTTGTTGCGGGTCGCGTAGAGGGCCAGCGAGGAGGCGATCGAGAGCACCCAGGCCCAGAGCAGCAGCGAGCCTTCCTGGCTCGACCACATCGCCGCCATCTTGTAGAAGGTCGGCGTCTCGATTGACGAGTGTTCGGCGACGATTTTGAAGGAGAAGTCGTCGCGGGCGAAGGCGATCTCGATCAGGACCACGCAGAAGGTCAGCAGCGCGCAGGCGCCGTAGACGGCCCGCCGCGAGATCAGTACCCAGCGCTCGTCGCCCTTGCGACCAAGCAGGGCGGCGGCGACGGCGACGACCATCGCGAAGAAAGCCAGCACCAGGACGGCGCTGCCAAAGCTAATTTGCATTCGTCGTGAACTTCGACGGGCACTTGGTCACCAGGGTGTCGGGCTCGCCGACAAAGGTGCCGTTGTTGACTTCTCCGGTGAGGACGATCTCGCGGCCGCCGCGGAAGGGATCCGGGACGGTGCCGCTGTAGGTGACCGGCAGCGCCGGCCCGCCGCCTTCGCGGTCGACGACGCGGAAGTCCAGCTGCTCGCCGTGATGGCGGATCGACCCGGGTACGACCTTGCCGGTCATATCGATGCTCGAACTGGAGGCAAGACCAACCAGTTGCGAGGGCTCCTTGGCTTCCGAGGCGGCGCTGAACGACGTGTAGACGAGCGCCACCGCCAAGAGAACGGCAACGCTGAGGGCGACTACGAGCCGGATCTTCCGCTTGCGCTGGGGATCCACGGGGTGATTATCGCAAGGTGATGGGAGGGGCGGGTGGCCCGGGGGTCGGCGGACGCGCTTCGCGCTGAGTGTCCGCCGACCCCCGGGCCACCCGCCCGCTTCCAGCGAGCTGCGAGAATCGGCCGATGGAGGCCAGCGCAAGCGAACGTGTCCTGCTGATTACCGGAGCTAGTAGCGGCATCGGGGCTGCGACGGCGCGGGCCGCGGCGTCGAAGTATCGGCTGGTCCTGGCGGCTCGCAAACTTGAGGCGTTGGAGGAGTTGGTCGAGGAGCTTGGGGGTGCCGATCGGGCGCTGGCGGTGAAGTGCGACGTCACCGAGTGGGATCAGGTTGAGGCAATGGGCGCGGCAGCACTCGACCACTTCGGGCGGATTGATGCGGTCTTCGCCAACGCCGGCTTCGGTGCCACTCGGGGGTTTCTCGAGGAGTCGCCGGAGCACTGGCGTTCGATGGTGTTGACCAACGTTTATGGCGTGGCGCTGACGATCCGGGCCACCCTCCCCCACTTGCTCGAGCGGGGTGACGGGCACTTCATCGTCACCAGCTCGGTGGCGGGGCGCCACGCCCTGCCCGGCTCGCTCTACTCGGCGACCAAGTGGGCGGCGACCGCGATCGGCGAGTCGCTGCGAGCCGAGCTGCGCCAGATGCACGACAACCACGACATCCGCGTCACCCTGATCGAGCCCGGCATGGTCGACACCCCCTTCTTCGACAACCGCCCCGGCGAGTGGGCGCTCCAAGACGACGACATCGCCAAGGCCGTCCTCTACGCGCTTGAGCAACGGGCCGGGGTCGATGTGAATGAGATTCTGATTCGCCCCACCAGCCAACCGAGCTAAGGACCGATCCCGGTGGGGGTGAAGCGTCTTGCACTTTTTGGCAATCCCAAGCGGCGCCAGCCACCCCGTCTCCACCGAAAAAGTTAAGCGAAACCCCTACCGGGATCGGTCCTTACTTCCGCTTGCCTTTGTGGTGCTTCTTGTGCCTCTTGCACGGCGTCCGCAGCTTCGGCTTCTGGTTGGCCTTCTTGCCGTTCTGGCCGGTGAAGCGGGCGATCACCTTGTACTTCTTCGCGCAGAGGTTGCTCGAGTTGACCAGCAGGCCGCGCTTCTTGCCGCCTTTGACCGTGACCACGAACTTCGAGACCGGCACGTCCGGGACGGTGTCGAAGGTGGTGCGCAGGCGTCCCTTGACGCTGTCGATACGGCCGTCGACGACGATGTCGACCTGGCCGTTGAGCGCAGCCACCATGTCCGGCAGTTCGTGACTCGACGAACGCAGGTACACGGGGCCTTTGAGCGGGCCGTCGAGCAACGGCGTCGTCGCTTCGGCGAAGCCGTAGATCGAGTCCTTGGGGCAGTCGTGGGCGGCGAACTGCACCCGCGTGCAGACGTTGGCCAGGCTCGCCTGTTCGAGGATCAGCGGCTTCGGCAGCTTGACCGCGGCGCGGCCGATGTTGGCGTCACCGTCGCGGGCGACGAGGACAGCGCGCAGCTTCGGGCTCTTCGCCCGCCGCGTGCCGCCGAAGATCCGCATGAACAGTTTCGGTTTGAAATCGAGGTTCTCGCAGCCGTTCACCTTGAACGGCGAGGAGACCGCGAAGGAGCTGAAGGCCGCCGGGTCGAGCGGGTTGGAGCCACCGCCACGCAGCGCTCCGCTGGTCGCGAAGGCCGAGCAGTTGGTCGGGTTGAGCGAGAACTTCGGCCGGTCGAGCTTGACGTTGATCGAGCGAATGTCGAGCAGGGCGCCGCCGAAGACGTGCGGGATCGGGTCGGAGACCGCGTGCACCCTGGCCGTTTCCGGATCGATGAACAGCGCCACCCTCACCACGACCGAGCCGAGATCGAAATGCCCGGCCGTGGCGGGGGTGATCACTGCCAGGGAAAGGGGGGCCCCGCGATAGGGCCCTGAGAGGAAGACCTTGCCGGTGGTGCGGTACGGGTTGGAGCCGCTGCCGGCGCTGACCGCGGCGCTGCCGATCAGGCTCGAGTCCGGGCAGCTGGAGTGCGCGGCCTGGGCCGCTCCGCTGCTGGCCGCAGCCGCGGTAAGTGCTGCGCCGGGGCAGTAGCGGACGCCCGCCAGCTTGGCGGTCAAGCCCGGAGGCAGCGTCACGTCGACGCCCTTCAGCTCCTGATTGCCGTCCTTGCGAGTCGAGCTGATCGCGAACTGAGTGAAGGCGCCACCCTTGGGGTTGCTGTTGTTGGTGTCAAAGCTCGGCGCGAACGGCCGCGCGCCGAGCGTTTTCGCGCAGGGGCCGCCGCCCGGGGCGGTGGTGAGAGTGAAGCCGTTGTCAGGGGCGCCGCTGTCGGGCGTGCCCGACCAGGCGGTCATCGCGTGACTCGTCTTGTTCGGTCCGCAGGTGGGCGGGCTGGTCAGCGTTCCCTTGGCGCCATCGAGGCTGACCCGGACCGAGTCGAAGGGCAGCTGCGGAGCTTCGTGCACCTGCGCGGTTAGCTGCCCAGTCTGGGGGTTGGCGCTGACATTGCCGAGCAGGCGAATCGAGAGACCGCGGCTGACCGACTCGGCGTCGATGAAGATCCGGTACTCGTTGCCCGAGGCCGGATCGCGGCTCTGCTGGGTGCCGAGGTAGACGTTACCGGTCAGCGTGCCGTCGGGCAGAGGCGGCGTGTCGATCGCGACCGTGCCGATTTTCGACCCGGCCGGACAGCTCACCGGGTTGCGCGTGCCCCGGCCGAACTGTGCGTCGGTGCAGACATCGAGGCCAGGAGCCGCGGATGGGTTGATGCCGAGGCCCTGCGGCAGCGAGACGTCGGCGTTGCGCACGTTCGACTGGTAGATCGCGGCCCCAGGTGTGAAGGGCACGTTGACCGTCACCGTGCCGCCCATCGGCGAGTCGGTTTGATTCGTGCCAGGGGCCTGGGAGGTCGTCGGTTTGAAGGGAACTTTGCCACAGCCTTCTGGCATTACCCGGCTGCCATCGGGTTCTTTGGGCAGTGGCGATTCGAGAAACTGAGAGCCGGCGAGGAAAGCGGGCGATGGCGGCGCCGGGGCAGCTACGTCATAGTCGTCCTGGGGCGCCGATTCCTCGACCGAATCGGCATGCAGGCCCGTGTTGTAGACCGTGGCGAATGCGGGCTGGTTGGGGTCGAAGCAGGTACTCGGCGTGGTGATGAAGGCTCCACCCGTTTCGGTCGGGAGCCCGCCGCTGCCGATCGTCCCGTCGAAGACGAGGCGGTTCTTCAGGATCCTCGTAAGCGGCGGCGGTTCTGGAACGTGAATCGTGAAGTACTCGTGGTAGTCGCCGTCCCACTTAACCCCCGCGTTGAGGAAGACTTCGCCGAGTTCGATCACGCCGACGGCGCTCAGGTCGAAGCCAAACCGCGCCGGTTCGCCCTGCCGCGGCACGAGGTTGTAGACCGGGAATTTGAGTGGCCCCGTGGCGCCGAGGACCGGCAGGTAAACCGTCACGAGGCTGTAGCCAACTTCGGATTTGACATTGCAGCCCCCAACGGGAAATTTCCCGTTTTCGAGCGCGCACTGAGGTGTCGCCTGGGGGTTGACGCTCAGTCCTTGAGGGAGGTCAACGAGGACGGTCTTCAGGGCTCCAACCGGTTCGTTGGTGTCTTTGTCGTGCTTGACGATGATCTGCGTGAAACCCGCCTTTGGGTGGCTCGCGGCCTGCTTGGAAAACTGATCCGGAGTTTTTACGTTGCATTCTTTGGGCGTATCGCTCGTGCACGTGCCGGCCTGCCACCCGGCTTCGACCGTTTCAGGCTTGCCTTCGATGATGTCGACCGCTCCTGCCGGAGCCGCGGCCGCGAGTGCCAAAAGGACCACGAATACCGCAGCACTGAGCCAAATCCGAGCGCTCTTCCCCATCTGAAATCTCCTCCCATCGTCGGCCATCTGCCTAGTTCTACCCGA
>DATMIH010000219.1:0-6973 GCA_035554595.1 Solirubrobacterales bacterium | reverse complement strand
GTTCAGAGCGGCCCATTTGCCCCCGCCCGAGAGCGGGTTTTCGTTGGTCGCGAAGGAGTCGTTTAGGGCGAGGGCGTTCAGCGCGGCATTCATGTTCGCGACCCCCGACAGCAAGGAGCCGGCCTTGAAGTTGGTCAGGCGGGTGACACTGCCGCCGCCCTCGAGACCCGCGTTGCCGCTCGCGAACGTGGCGTCGCCGGCGCTGAGGAGCTGGCTGAATCCAGCACCTGTATTGGTCCAGACCGACACCGTGCCGCCCTGGTCCACGAGGGCGAGCGAATTGCCGTTGGAGAAGGAGTAGCCCGATTTGGAGGCCAGGGCGGTCTGGACGCCTCCCTGCCACTTGGAGAGGGTGACGTCGTAGGCGTTCGTCGAAACGTCGTTGAACCTCAGCTCGTAACCGGCTCGAGTGCTGGACGGGCTAGGCATGTCAAGCCAAAGGGAGAAGTAGCGACTCACGTTGGCCGGGTTCACGGCCATGGTGGCGATGGCGGCGACCCCCGGTCCCGTGTCGGCGACGGAGGGGTTGAAAAAGGCCCCGTTCACCGTCGGGTAAGCAGCAACGGCGCGCCAGCCCGTAACCGAGTCGTCTCCCTTGGGTTTGCTGCCGGCAGCCCATCCAAGCGGGGACCAGTTGGCGCTGAAGTTAGCCAGGGAGCCCGAACTGGCATCGAAGGGCTCGGTCACGGCCATGGCGTCCAGCCGGGCTGCAACACTCGCCGGCGCCTGGGTTTGGAAGGTTTTGTCTTCGCCGTTGGTCGTGCCTTCAGAGTTGGTGGCCACCACCCGATAGTGGTAGGTAGTGCCTTCGGCGAGCCCGTTCAGGATCTGACTGGCGGCGATGCCGGTGGTTCCGCTGCCAAGGCTTTCCGCCACTGCGGGCTTTTTGGAGCCATAGGAGGTGGTGGTGCCGTATTCGAACTGGTAGGTGGTCGGCGAGCCTTCCGGGTTGACGGTGGCGTTGAGGGTGGCTTCAGTCGAGCCGACTGCAGTAGCTACCCCGCTGGTTGCCTGAGGCGGCCTTGCGGCGATCGGGCCGGGCCTGGTTTCCATCGACCAGCCGTTGCCGGGCACATACCACTGATGGCCCAGTTCACCGGCGGGGGTGCGGTAGAAGACGTCCACGGTGCCGTTGGACTGGGCCGTCGGATGTGAATCCGATACCAACGAACCTGGCCTTGTTTCCGATGACCAGCCGTTGCTCGGCGTGTACCAGTCGTGGCCCAGTTCACCAGCGGGGGTGCGGTAGAAGACGTCCACGGTGCCGTTGGACTGGGCGATCACGTGCGGGTCGGAGGCCACTGAGCCCGGCAGGGTGCCGGTGTGCCAGCCGTTGGAATCATCCCAGGCGTGGCCGAGTTCGCCCCCGGGGGTCCTCCAGAAGACGTCGATCTGCCCGTTGCCCTGTGCGATTGCGTGTGGATCAGAGGACAGCGATGCCGACAGGTTGCTGAAGTGCCAGCCGTTGGAGTCATCCCAGGCGTGGCCGAGTTCGCCGCTCGGCGTCTTCCAGAAGACGTCGACTGTGCCGTTGGCCTGCACAACCGGGTGGGGAGCCGAATCCGCGGCCACTGACGCTCCTGAGATGTCCTGCTCGCTCCAGGTTCCACCTTGCGTCCAGGCGTGCCCGAGCCCACCGCTTGAGGTGCGAAAGAAACCATCGACGGTGCCGTTTGACTGGGTGACGGCATAGGGATCGGAAGCCACTGAACCTGGCAGGGTGTTGGAATGCCATTCGCCGCCGGGCTGATACCAGTCGTGGCCCAGCTGACCGCTTGGCGTGCGATAGAGCACGTCGATCGTGCCGCCGGACTGCTCAGCGGGATGGGGGTCGGAGGCCACTGAGCCCGGCAGGGTGCCGGTGTGCCAGCCGTTGGAGTCATCCCAGGCGTGGCCGAGTTCGCCGCCGGGGGTCCTCCAGAAGACGTCGATCGTGCCATTGGATTGGATCGTCGGGTGGGGGTCGGAGGCCAACGACCCCGGCAGGGTGGCAGAGCTCCAGCCACTGCCTTGGACATACCACTGGTGGCCGAGTTCGCCACTCGTGGTGCGGTAGAAGACGTCGATCGTGCCGTTTGACTGTGTGATCGCACGGGGACCCGGAGAGTTGTCGTCCTGGTCGGGGCTTACTACGTTGGCCGGGCCTGGACGAGGGGCGACGCTGACACCGAGGGCGTCGGTATCTTCGGTGATCTCGGTGTAATAGCCGGTGCGCTGGCAGAAGTGCAGTACTTTTTCGGCAGTAGTTCCATCGTCTGAGGAGTAGATCCCGAGCGCGGTGTTGCCGGCAAAGACCGGGCCGCCACTGTCGCCTTGCGAGCTGCAGATAGTTTTGAACTCGGTCAGATGGTAGAGCGGAGATGATCCGGTGCCGCCGGTGACGTTCAGTTCGCTGACGGTCCCACAGGTCGTCCCAGTCGAGGAGCCGCTATGACAAACCTGCTCACCCAGGAAACTCGATCCTTCGCTGACGATCGGGTTCTGCAGGTTGACGGGGGCTGATTTTCCTGACGTTTCGCTGGATTTCCCCCAGTAGGCAACGCTCGATGGCCAGGGAGAGGTGTCCCAATATGTCCCGCTCGCATTTATCGCGGCGTAGTCGTGCACCGGGTAGGAGGAGGCTTCAACCGTCCCCAGTTTCTTGCTCGTTTTGTCGGCGAGGTAGCCGGTCCAGGTCCCGACACCGGGAACGCAGTGGCCGGCGGTGAGTATGAACCTTGCGCCAGAGCTATTGCTGATTGCCTTGAATGCAGCGGTGCAGCTCGGAGCGCAGCAGGCCGTCCCATTGGGCTCAATGCGCACCCCACCCCGCATTGGCAGGTCGCAGTTGGCCCATTCGTTGTCGCACGCCTGCGGCTCGACCCGCAAGGATGCTTGCGATGTCTCCTTAATCTGCACCTTTACCCCCAGCCCTTCGGCTGAGCGCTCTACCTGGCCCCGATCGACTACCTCGGTGCCGGCGGACAGGCTGATGACGACGGCATTGAGGCGAGGGTCGACGGAAGTCTGGATGCGGCCTTCATTGATTAGACCGCTGAGAGCGTGGTTTATTTGATTCTGCCCGGCCTCGAGTTCCGCCCAGCTTGACTGGGCCGGGGTGAAGCGGAACTCATCGTCCCCGAGGCCGGCCTGGGCGAACTCGACTTCAGCCCCTGCGCGATTGCCTCCATGTGGCAACGGGACAACGAATTCGCCGCTTCTGTTGTCGAACCAAACACCTGCGTAGTGGTGACCCAAATGGGCTTCGAGTTCGCTGGGCACAGAGCCCGCGGCACCGGCGTCCTGCACTTTCAGCGTCTCTTCTGCTTCTACGGTAGAGACGCCAAAGTCATGACGGTATTCCCGGACTTCCAGCGAACGCACATCAGCCGAGGCGGAAGCGACGAGCAAGACGAGCAAGAGCGCCGTAGCAACACACGCCACCAGCCCACAGACCCCCCTCGAGCGCAATCCCCTTGCCGTTACCGGTTCCTTCCGGGCTGACATGGCAATGACGGCGGGGGTCATGCGACCCGATCCGAATTTCGAAACGGCTCGTTAATTACGCGGTTGCGCACGATGTCTCCCCCTCTTCCAGCGACCGAAATTGTCGGATCGACAAACCGATTCCTGTAGTTGCCGGGAGGATAAACAACTTCGTACGTGAAGCGGTGGGACACTTTGGCGCATCTCGGCGGGTAAATGCACCACTTCGCGCTTACTGGATAGTTTGATCTTCGGCGCGTCCAGACGATTCATTGGTCAAAGGCCTTTCCGCGCCGGCCCTCGGGTCGACCGTGCCGCGTAGGTCGCGCCTGGCCGCCGAACTCGGCTGGCAGCTGCTTCCGTTGGCCGACCAGGCGTTGAAGGAACGGCGATCGGTGGTCAGTTTCTGCGTTTCTTCGGCGGCGACGCCGACGGCCCCCGAGGGGAGGATGTCGATCCGGTAGACGTCGCTGCGAGGCGGAGGGCTTTCGCTGCCTTGGCGTAGACGAGCTGCTCGCTGCCTCCCCGAGCAGGGCTCCTCAACCACGACGACGTTCCACACTTGAACCCCTCGAATGATCCCTGTGTACCGCGGCTTACCAGCGCCTTCCTAAATGCGTGTAATACCGAAGCTCTCCTCTCGGCTAAAGCTCAGGCACGTCAGCCCCGTGGGGGCTGAAGGGGAGGCGGCGGACCTCGGCCCAGCCGGCGCAGCGCTGCTCGAGGGCCTCGGCGACTCCGCCGGCGTCCTGCCAGGTGGTCCAGATGAGGACTGTAGGGCCGGCGCCGGAGATCGTGGCGCCGAGGGCGCCCAGCTCGGCGACGCTGTCGACCAGATCCATCGAGCGGGGGTAGAGCTCACGGCGGCGGGGCTGGTGGATGCGATCGAGAAGCCCGGCGGCGACCAGATCGAGGTCGGCGGTCTGCAGGCCGAGGACGAGGCGCGAGGCTGCGGAGACGTTGGCGACCGCATCGGCCAGGGGGACTTCGGCGGGAATCGCCTCGCGGGCGCGCTCGGTGGAAACCTTCTCGGCCGGGATCACGGCGATTCCCTCGAGGCCACTGGGCGGGTCGAAGCGGACTGCGCTCGGTAACTCGCCCTCCCCCCCTCCGCAGATCACGAAGCCGCCGTAAATCGCCGCCGCGACGTTGTCGGGGTGGCCCTCAAGCGCCGTCGCCTTGACCAGCATCTCCTCCTTGGTCAAGGCCAACTCGAAGAGGTGGTCGGCGGCGAAAAGGCCGGCGACGATCGCCGCCGCGCTCGAACCTAGACCCCGCGCCAAGGGAATCTCGCTCTTCAGCCTGAAAGTGATGCCGTCGGCGGGATGCAGGGTCTCGAAGGCGCGCACGATCAGGTTGTCGCGGCCGGTGGAAACGTCGAGGCCGCCGGGATCGAGCGAGAACTCGCCGGTCTCCTCGACCTCCAGCTCGAGGTAGAGCGAGACCGCGGTGGCGAGCACGTCGTAGCCCGGGCCGAGGTTGGCAGACGAAGCGGGGACGCGGACGAGCCGGCGGCGGATAGTCAATCGAATACCGCGCGCTCGACGGCGCTGAGGTCGTTCTCGCAGTTGAGTACCGCCGGCGCTTTGGAGAGGGCCGTGTCGGGGTCCTTGAGTCCGTGGCCGGTGAGGACGCAGACGACCGTCTCCGGCGGCGGCTCGCCCTCAACCGTGGGCAAGCCGTGGGCGAGCAGACCGGCGACGGATGCCGCCGAGGCGGGCTCGCAGAAGACACCCTCACCGGCGGCGAGCCAGCGATAGGCATCGAGGATCTGCTGGTCGGAGACGGCGGCGACGCGGCCACGCGAGGCGGTGAAGGCGTCCATCGCCTCCTCCCAGCGGGCCGGGTTGCCGATCCGGATCGCCGAGGCGACGGTCTCGGGGTTGGCGACTGGCTCGCCGCGAACCAGCGGCGCGGCGCCCTCGGCCTGGAAGCCGTAGAGGATCGGGGTGGTGACCCCTTCCTTACCATGGAAGTGCTCACCTTCCGCGAGCTCTCGAAAGCCTCGCCAGTAAGCAGTTACGTTGCCGGCGTTGCCGACTGGAATCGCCAATGCTCCAGGCATTCCTCCCAGCTCTTCAACCACCTCGAAGGCGGCGGTCTTCTGGCCTTCGATCCGGTGCGGGTTAACCGAGTTGACCAGCTCGATCGGGTGCTTGTCGGCGAGCTCGCGGACTATCCGCAGGGCATCGTCGAAGTTGCCCTGCAGGGCGACGACGCGGGCGCCGTGCATCAGCGCCTGGGCGAGCTTGCCGATCGCGATCTTGCCCTCGGGCACGATCACCGCGCCGCGCATCCCCGCTCGCGCCGCGTAGGCGGCGGCGCTGGCGGCGGTGTTGCCGGTCGAAGCGCAAATCACGGCCTCGGCGCCGCGTCCCTTGGCCCGCGAGACCGCGACGGTCATGCCCCGGTCCTTGAAACTGCCGGTCGGGTTGGCCCCCTCGAACTTGAGGTAGGCCTTGGCCCCGATCCGCTCGGAGAGGCGCGGCGCCTCAACCAGCGGCGTCGAGCCCTCGTTCAGGGTCACCACCGGATCACCAGGCTCCAGCGAGAGGCGCTCCCGGTAACGCTCGATCAGGGGAGCCGGGCTCATGACACAGGGCTTCGCGCATGCTCCGCTGCGCGAATAATCAGATATGGACGCTTGCTCCGCATGCGCTCAGACGAACTCCTCTTCGATCACCCGGATCGAGCGCGGCGGCGAACGCAGCACGTCGAGCTCCTCGATCGCCTCGAGCGCGGCCGAGAAGCGCGACTCTAAGCACTCGTGGATCACCATCACCAGGCGCGTGTCCTCACCGGTCCCACGCTGGACGACGCTCTTCACCGAGACGTCTTCGTCGCCCAGCACCTGGGCGACGCTGGCCAGCACGCCGGGGCGGTCGGCAACCGCGAGGTGGAGGTAGAAGGAGGAGGTGACGTCGGAGACGATCGGCAGGCGCTCGCGCGTCTCGTGCACGGGGGCGTCGCCGCTGAGAATCGAGACGACATCACCGAGTACGGCCGAGGCGGTCTGCACTCCCCCAGCGCCCGGCCCCGACATCGTCACCTCGGTGATCTCCGGCGCCTCGACCATCACCGCGTTGAAGGGGCCGCCGACCGGCGCCAGCGGATGGCCGCCGTAGAGGAAGCAGGGAAAGACCCGCACGCTGATCCCCTCTTCGCGTCGCTCAGCAACCCCAAGCAGCTTCAGCGAGAGGCCGAGCTCCTTGGCATAGGCGAGGTCATCGAGCTCGACCCTCTCGATCCCCTCGAATAAGACCTGGTCCAGGGTGACCGGGGTGTGGAAGGCGAGCCGGGCGAGGATCGCCATCTTCGCCGCCGCGTCGGCCCCGCTGACGTCGGCGGTCGGGTCGGCCTCGGCGTAGCCGAGCTCCTGGGCGCGGGAGAGGACGTCCTCATAAGAGGCGCCGCTGGCGGCCATCTCGGTGAGGATGAAGTTGGTGGTGCCGTTGACGATGCCGAAGACCTTGGCGATCTCGGTGACGCCGAAGCTCTCCTGGATCAC
>DATMIH010000218.1:0-51547 GCA_035554595.1 Solirubrobacterales bacterium | reverse complement strand
AAGTCGAACATCATGCTGCTGGGCCCAACTGGCTGTGGCAAGACGTTGCTCGCCCAGACCCTCGCCCGCATCCTCAATGTCCCCTTCGCGATCGCCGACGCGACCGCGCTGACCGAGGCCGGCTACGTCGGCGAGGACGTTGAGAACATCCTCTTGAAGCTGATCCAGGCGTCCGACTACGACGTCAAAAAGGCCGAAACCGGGATCATCTACATCGACGAGATCGACAAGATCGCCCGCAAGGCCGACAACCCGTCGATCACCCGTGATGTCTCCGGCGAAGGCGTGCAGCAGGCGCTGCTGAAGATCCTCGAGGGGACGACCGCCTCGGTGCCGCCGCAGGGCGGGCGCAAGCACCCTCACCAGGAGTTCCTCACGATCGACACCACCAACATCCTCTTCATCTGCGGCGGCTCCTTTGCCGAACTCGACAAGGTGATCGAGAACCGCGTCGGCGACCGTGGGGTCGGCTTCGGCGCAGCGATCTCCTCGCGCGAAGACAAGGAGGACAAGGGCGAGTGGTTCGAGCAGGTACTGCCTGAGGACTTGATGGAATACGGCCTGATCCCCGAGTTCATCGGCCGCCTGCCGGTCGTCGCCGCGATCCATCAGCTCAGCCGCGACGACCTGATCACGATCCTGACCGAGCCCAAGCACGCGCTGACCAAGCAGTTCCAGCGCTTCTTCGAGTTCGACGAGATCGAGCTCGTCTTTGCCGAGGACAGCCTCGAGGCGATCGCCAACAAGGCGCTCGAGCGCGAGACGGGCGCCCGTGGATTGCGCTCGATTCTCGAGGAGACGCTGCTCGACGTCCAATTTGAGCTGCCCTCCCGTCGCGACGTGACCAAGTGTGTCGTCACGAAGGAGACGATCGAGCAGGGACGACGGCCGACTCTTGTGACTGAGGCTGCGCCGCAGGACATTGGCGACATCAGTGAGGAACTGAGCGAAGAATCTGCGTAGTGGTGGGGAGGGGTCGGGTGCCCCTCTCCCGAAAGCCGTCGCGCAGCTGGATTGGATAGGCGCTTCGTAGCGTGGTCGCCTGAGCTTTTGGGAGAGGGGCACCCGACCCTCGCGACCAGCACGCGGCTCCCGTCAGGAGCTGGGCACTACCGCGCCTGGGGTCCCGGCTATTTAGACTCGCCGCGTGGACGCTGAGAAGCGCGAGAAGCTTGAGGGCAAGACCCGCTACGACCCGACCGAGGTTGAGGCGCGGATCTTCTCGGAATGGATGGATGCCGGGTACTTCCACCCGGATGCGGAGGGGACTCCCGAGGAGAACTTCTCTGTTGCCATTCCCCCGCCGAATGTGACCGGGGCGCTGCATATGGGGCATGCGCTCAATGGGTCTATGCAGGACGCGTTGGTGCGGATGAATCGGATGCGGGGGCGGAACTCGCTCTGGATTCTGGGGACTGATCATGCGGGGATCGCGACGCAGTCGGTGGTGGAGAAAATGCTGCGGGCAGAAGGGGTTTCGCGGCACGATCTCGGGCGGGAGGAGTTCGTCAAGCGGGTCTGGGAGTGGCGTGAGGAGTACGGGTCGCGGATTGTCGAGCAGTACAAGCGGCTGGGCGCCTCTTGCGACTACGAGCGTGAGCGCTTCACGCTGGACGACGGCTATGTGAAGGCCGTCTACCGGGTCTTTAAGCAGCTCTATGACAAGGGTTACATCTACCGCGACAACTACATGGTCAACTGGGATCCGGGCTCGCACTCGGCGATCTCCGACCTCGAGGTCGAGAACCGCGAGGTCGAGGACACGCTCTACTCGATCGACTATCCGGTCGAGGGCTCCGAACAGGTGCTGACCGTCGCCACGGTGCGGCCGGAGACGATGCTGGCCGACACGGCGGTGGCGGTGAACCCGGACGACGAGCGTTACGGGGACCTGATCGGCCAGTACTGCGTCCTGTCACTCGTTGGCCGTCGCCTGCCGATCATCGCCGACGAGCACGTCGACCCCGAGTTCGGCACCGGGGCGCTGAAGATCACGCCTGGGCACGACCCCAACGACTTCGAGATCGGCCGCAAGCACGGGCTCGAGGAGATCGTCGTGATCGGCCCCGACGGCCGCCTCACCGACGAGGCGGGGGAGCGCTTCGCCGGGCTCACCGCCGCCGAGGCGCAGGAGATGGTGGTCCTGGCCCTGCGCGAGGAGGGCGTGCTCAGCGCCGAAGAGCCCTACACCCATTCCGTCCCCTTCTCGCACCGCTCCGGTGAGCGCATCGAGCCACTGATCTCGCTGCAGTGGTTCTGCCGCATGGACGAGCTGGCGGCGCCGGCGATCGAGGCGGTGGAGAACGACCGGGTGCGGATCGCGCCCGGCCAGTGGAAGCGCGTCTACCTCGAATGGATGCGCGAGATCCGGCCCTGGTGCATCTCGCGCCAGCTCTGGTGGGGTCACCGGATCCCGGTCTGGTACTGCGACGCCTGCGAGGAGACTTACGTCGCCGAGGACCCGGCGGCGGCTCCCGAGCGCTGCGGCGCCTGCGGCGGTGAGCTGCGCCAGGAGGAGGATGTGCTCGACACCTGGTTCAGCTCGGCGATCTGGCCCTTTGCCACGCTCGGCTGGCCCGAGGACACTCCCGAGCTGCGCGCCTTCTACCCGACCAGCTTTCTCACCACGGCGCGCGAGATCCTCTTCCTCTGGGTGGCGCGGATGATCATGACCGGGCTCGAGTTCGCCGGCGACGTGCCCTTCAAGGACGTTTACGTGCACTCGGTGATTCAGGCCCGTGACGGGCGACGGATGTCGAAGAGCCTCGGCACCGGGATCGACCCGCTGGAGGAGATCGACGTGCACGGCGCCGACGCCCTGCGCTTCGGGCTGCTGGCGATGTCCTCGACCCAGGACGTGCGTTACTCCGACGCCAAGGTCCAGCAGGGCCGCGATCTCGCCAACAAGCTCTGGAACGCCGGGCGGCTGATTCTGCTGAATTGCAAATTTCAGCAGAATCAGCCGCTCACCAATGCGCGGAAGGACCAAGTTCCTGCCGCGGTCGGCGGAGGGATGGGCGTATCGCGGGACGACCTCTCGCTCGATCGCGTCGAGGACCGCTGGATCCTCTCGCGGCTCGAGCGCACGATCGCCTCCGTCAGCGAGAAGCTCGACGCCTATGACTTCGCCCACGCGGTTCAGGAGGCATACGCCTTCTTCTGGTCGGAGCTCTGCGACTGGTACCTGGAGATCGCCAAGCCGCGGCTCTACGAGGGCGAGGCGGAGGTCTCGGCCAACCTGCTCTGGGTTCTGGAGCGCACCCTCGCCCTGCTGCACCCGCTGATGCCGTTCGTGACCGAGGAGGTCTGGTCCTACCACCCCTCCAGCAAGGGGCACCTGGCCGTCCATCCCTTTCCGCGGGCCGAGGAGTCGCTCTTCGACGCCGAGGCGGAGGCGGAGGTCGAGCGTGGGATCGAGCTGACCCGCCGCCTGCGCACCTGGCGCGACCTCGTCGGCGTCGGGGCCAAGACCGAGCTCGCCGGGGTAGTCGGCAACGGCGATGAGCCACTCGATTTCGTCGGGCGCCTTTCGCGTTTCGACATCAGGCCCCCGGCGCCGGAACAGGGCTCCTTGAAGCCGGAGGACATCTTGATCGGAGATCACTCCCGCTCGCCAGTGACGGTGGCGACGGTTGGACCGGTGCGGATCATGGCTTCGCTGGATATGGATACCGGCCAGGTGCGAAGTCGCCTCGAGAAGCGACGCGAGGAGCTGCGCTCGGAGGTTGTCCGCGCCGAGGGCAAGCTCGCCAACGAGAAGTTCGTCGCCCGGGCGCCTGCCGAGCTCGTCGAGGAGGAGCGGACCAAGCTGGAGCGCTACCGGGCCGAGCTCGAGGAGCTCGCGGAATAGATCCGCAGGCTTACCTCGACTCGCTGGAGCCGGTCGGCTGGAAGCTCGGCCTGGAGCGGATGCACAAGCTGAGCACGGCGCTGGGGCTGCCCCAGCACCGCTTCGCCTCGATCCACGTCGTCGGCACCAACGGCAAGTCCTCGGTGACGCGGATGATCGCGGCGCTGCTGGAGGTGCACGGGATGCGGACGGGTGCCTGCGTCTCGCCACACGCAATGCGCTGGGCCGAACGGGTGCTGATCGGCGGCGAGGAGATCGGCGAGGCGGCCTTCGCAGCAGCGGTGGAGCGCACCGCGCAGGCCGCTGAGACGGTCAATCGCGGCCTCGAGCCCGGCGAGGCGATCACGCAGTTCGAGCTCGCCACGGCGGCGGCCTTCGTCGCCTTCGCCGCGGCGCGGGTCGAGACCGCCGTGGTCGAGGCGGGACTGGGAGGGAGGTTGGACGCGACTAACACGATCCCCTCGCGGGTGACGGTTCTGACCTCGATCGGCCTCGATCACACGGCCTGGCTGGGCGAGAGCGAGCTCGAGATCGCCGCCGAGAAGCTGGCCGTCCTGCGCGACCACACGACCCTGGTCCTCGGTCTCCTCAGCCCCGAGGTGGCGAGCCTGGCCGAGCGCACGGCGGCCGAGCGGGGGGCAAAGCTGATCGTCGCGCCCGAGGACCCGGGCGAGATCGAGCTGCGCGCTCCGGGCCGTTTCCAGCGCCGTAACTTCGCCCTGGCGTGCGCGGCCGCCGAGGCGTTTCTCGGCGATCTGGACCCAACCGCGGTGGCCTCGGTTGCGACCACCCTCACCGTGGCCGGTCGCCTCGAGCAGGTCGGCGATGACCCACCCGCCTTCATCGACGTCGCCCACAACCCCGAGGGAGCTGCCGCTCTGGCCGAGGGGCTCACCGAGATCGCGGCCGGGCGCCCGGTGATCGCCTGTATCGCCGCGCTCGCCGACAAGGACGCCGGGGCGATGATCGGGGCGCTGGCGCCGGTCCTCTCCGAAGTCGTCTGTACCGAGCTCGACGCGGCAGCGTTGAAATCGCGAGGACTGCCGGGAATCAGCTCGCACAGTGCCGCCAAACTGGCGGAGGCCTGCCGTGAGGCCGGTTTGCGCGCCGAGCAGGTCCCCGATTTCGCCGCTGCCGTACGGCGGGGCCGCGATCTGGCGGCGGAGCGACCCGGCGGCATCCTGCTGGTCACCGGCTCGCACTACGCGCTGGCGCCCGCCCGTGCCGTTCTGCGCCTGTGCGAGGATGGCGGCGATGGCCCAGGGCTCTAAAAGCGCCAGTTCGGAACTGCTCTCGATGATGGCTTTGGTCGCCGCCGTGGTGGCCGCGGTGATCCTCGTCTTCTTCGGCCTCGGCTATCTCTTCGGCAGCCTCTTCCTCTAACACGTATCCGACTTTGACTGCGCTAGGGCGGGGTAAAAGTCGGCTGCGAGGGTTCACGCGCCCGGCGGCGAAGTAGACTGCCGCTCCCCTCTCCGGCGGGCCCCAGCCATGGCACTAGCGATCTTCGGCATCTCAAACAGCGGCCTCAACCTGGCCGTCACCCTCTTCATCTTGATGATCGTTGTCGTCTGGCTGGCGCTGATCGTCTACACCTATCTCGACGCCCGTCGCCGCATCTCCGACCCCTTCCTGGTCGCCTGCGCCACGGTCGGCTCCTTCTTCCCCTACATCGGCACCGCCGTCTACGCGATCGTGCGGCCACCGGAGTTCCTCGAGGACGCGCACGAACGCGAGTTGGAGATCCGCGCGGCGGAGCTCAAGGTGCGCCAGCTGACCGAGGCCTCCTGCCCGAACTGCGAATACCCGGTGGAGAAGAGCTTCCTGCGCTGCCCGCAGTGCCAGAGCCGACTCAAGGATCCGTGCCAGAGCTGCGGCAAGCCGGTCGATCCCCGCTGGGCCCTCTGCCCCTATTGCGAAAGCCCGATCGCCGAGCGGCCGCGCCGCCAGCGTGCTGAGGGCGAGAGCCGTCGCAAACCGCGCGAGCGGGCAGCAACCTCAGGAAGCGAGGAGCGCCAGAAGCGCAGCAAACGTGAGGAGCGCCCGGCGCGCGAGGAGCAACCCAAGCGCCGCCCCGCCGCCAAAGCCAAGAAAGATGCGCCGACGCCCGAGACGGACGCCGAGGCCGCACGACCCACCCAAACCCAAAGGAGCCCCGCCCGTGAGCCGGACGCTGATCCTCGTAAAGCCTGACGCCTTCCAGCGCGCCCTGACCGGCGAGGTGATCGCCCGCTTCGAGCGCAAGGGCCTGCGGATCGCGGCATTGAAGACGATGCGCGCCGACGAGCCGATCGCCAACAAACACTACGAAGAGCACACCGAGAAGCCCTTCTTCGGCGAGCTGGTCTCCTTCATCACCGGCGGCACCCTGGTCGCGATGGTGCTCGAGGGTCATGAAGCCGTCGCGGCGGCCCGTCAGCTGATCGGCGCGACCAACCCGGTCGAGGCCGCGCCCGGCTCGATCCGCGGCGACTTCGCGCTCGAGGTGACCTTCAACATGGTCCACGGCTCGGACTCCGACGAGTCGGCCGAGCGCGAGATCGAGATCTGGTTCCCCGAGCTGTCGTAGCGTCGGCAGTGGCCGGGCGGGGGTCTCCACTTAACTTTTTCGGTGGAGAGTTGGGCTGCTGTCGCCGCGAGGCCGTGACGAAAAAGTGCAAGACGTTCCGACCCCCGCCCGGCCACTGCCGATGACTCCGAGCTTGGTGCTGGCATCCGGATCGCCGCAGAGGGCAGAGATTCTGCGGAAGCTGGGGCTGGAGTTCGAGGTGGTCGTATCGGGAGTGGATGAGCTCACGGGTGGCGATCCTGAGTTCGAGGTGCTGGAGAACGCGCGCCTGAAGGCTCGCGCGGTCGCGCGGGACGGCGTCGTCATCGCCTGCGACACGGACGTGGTGCTCGACGGTAAGGCTCTGGGTAAGCCCGCCGACGCAGCGGAGTCGCGCCAATACCTGGACCGGATGTCGGGCCGCACGCACGAAGTGCTGAGCGGGCTGGTGGTTGTCGTCGACGGTGAGGAGCGGGCGGGCCTAGAACGCACCGCGGTGACCTTCAAGCAGCTGAGCGAGGCAGAGAAGGAGCGCTACGTCGCGTTTGGCGAGTGGGAGGGACGCTCTGGGGGCTACGCGATCCAGACCCTCGGGTCGACCTTGGTCGAGCGGATCGAGGGCAGCGTCTCCAACGTGGTCGGCCTGCCGGTGGGCCTGCTCTTCGAGCTGGCGCCGGAACTTTTCGTCCAAGACTGAGGCCGGTCCGACGGCGGGCTTGGCCCGTTTGGGATGATTCCGCCTGGAATTCACTAAATCCTGACATGGGCGTATTCGGATATCTCAGAGGTCTAGGCGGTCGCGATATGGCCGTCGATCTCGGGACGGCCAACACCCTGGTCTACGTGCGCGGCCGCGGCATCGTTCTCTCCGAGCCCTCGGTCGTGGCGATCGATACCCACACCGGTCAAGTGCACGCGGTCGGGGTCGAAGCTAAGCGGATGCTGGGCCGCACCCCGGGCAACATCACCGCGATCCGGCCGCTCAAGGACGGGGTGATCGCCGACTTCGACGTCACCGAGCAGATGCTGCGCCACTTCATCAAACAGGTGCACTCCAACCGCTTTGCCCACCCGCGCGTTGTCGTCTGCGTTCCCTCCGGCGTCACCGGCGTCGAGAAGCGGGCGGTCGAGGAGGCCTGCCTCTCCGCCGGCGCCCGCCAGGCCTACCTGATCGAGGAGCCGATGGCCGCCGCGATCGGCGCCGGATTGCCGGTTGCCGAGCCGACCGGCTCGATGGTCGTCGACGTCGGCGGTGGCACCACTGAGGTGGCGGTGATCTCGCTGGGCGGGATCGTCGTCTCGCAGTCGATCCGGGTCGGCGGCGACGAGCTCGATGAGGCGATCGTCAACCACTGCAAGCATGAGTACAAGCTGGCGATCGGCACCCAGACGGCGGAGGAAGTGAAGCTCGAGGCCGGCTCGGCCTCGCCGCTACCCGAGGAGGTGCGCTCGGAGATCCGCGGGCGCGACCTCGTCTCCGGCCTGCCGAAGACGATCACGCTCGGCTCCGAAGAGGTGCGCGAGGCGCTGAGCGAACCAGTCGGTCACATCGTCGAGGCGGTCAAGGACACGCTCGATCGCACCCCGCCGGAGCTCGCCGGCGACATCATGGACCGTGGCATTACCCTTGCCGGTGGCGGCGCGCTGCTGCAAGGACTCGAACAGCGCCTGCGCGACGAGTGCCAGATGCCCTGTCAACTGGCAGAGTCACCGCTTACGTGCGTGGCGGTGGGATCGGGACTCTCCCTAGAGGAGTTCGAGACCATGCACCGCGCCAGCAAGCAGAATTCCGGGACTAGGCGCTTTGCTTAGGTCCCCTTCATCGCAAGCCCCAAACTTAGGTCTTCCCCGTGTACCGAAAGCAAGTACGCCGCCGTAGGGCGGTGCTCGCCCTGTTGATCGTCGGCTCCTTCGTGCTGCTGACGATCACCTATGGGCAGGGATCGAACGGCCTGCAGCGCGGCGTCAGCACGATCTTCAGCCCGGTCCAGGGGGTCGCCGACCGCGCCCTGAAGCCCGCCCGCGACCTCGTCGACTGGTTCGACAAGACCTTCGACGCAAGGGGCGAAAACAGCCGCCTCAAGAGCGAGCTGGCGAAGACGCGCGAACAGGCGGTGGCCGGCCTAGAGGCGCTGCAGGAAAATGCGCAGCTGCGCAAGCTGGTCAAGCTCGATCGCGATCCGGCGCTCGCCACCTCACCGTATGACCTGGTCACGGGCCGCGTGATCGCCCGCTCGCCGACGGTCTGGCGCTCGAGCGTGAATATTGACGTCGGCAGCGGCGACGGCGTCCATGTCAACGATCCGGTGATCAGCGGCGCCGGTCTAATCGGCCGCATCGCCTCGGTCGAGCCGGGTTCTTCTCAGGTGATATTGCTCACCGATCATGAAAGCGCGGTCACGGCCAAGGTGCTCCCCTCCGGCGTCCAGGGCGTCGTCAAGCCCGAAGTCGGCGACCCCGAAACGCTGATCCTCGACTTCATCGACTCGACCAAGCGCGTCCACGGCGGCCAGACGGTCGTTACAGCCGGCTGGCGCGCCCAGGGGCTCCCTCCCTCGCTCTTTCCGCCGGGGCTGCCGCTCGGCGAAGTGACCAAGACCTCGCCGATCGAACAGGCGATCGAACAGGAGGCCTCCGAACAGGTCGACGTACGCCCCTTTGCCGATCTGCGCAACCTCGACCTGGTCCAGGTCCTGACCGGGGGTTCGCGCGGGTGATCCTCACGCCGAAAATGGTCGCCCGCATTGCCTTGATCGGCCTGCTCGGCGTGCTCCTGCAGCTCTCTTTTTTCTCTCAGGTCGAGCTCTTCCACGTCAGCCCGGACATCCTGCCTGCCTTGGTCGTCTGTCTGGCTCTGCTTGGCGGCAGCCTGACCGGCGCCGTCGCCGGCTTCTGGATCGGCTTCTTCGTCGACTGCCTCCTGGTCGAGGCGCTCGGCGTCTCCTCGCTGGTGCTGCTCAGCGTCGGCTACCTGGCCGGGCTCTTCCGCGAGCGCTTTGAGATCCACAACTCGCTGCTGCCGGCCCTGCTTTGTATGGGCTTCACCCTGGGTGCCGAGCTCGCCTTCGGCTTGATCGCGCTGCTGCTCGGACTCGACGCCCCGGTGAGCGTGCTGATCATCCGCGACCTGCTGTTGAAGAGCGTCTACGCGTTCTTCCTCGGCTGGCCGCTCTACCTGCTCGTGCGGCGGGCGCTGCGTCCGGCCCTGGTCGAGGAGCCGAAGTTGCAGCGCCGGCGCCAGCCGAAGGCGCTGGGGGTCTGAGGAACCGCTATGTACCTCCGCTCCGACGAGCGCGGTCCCGCGATGACCAACCGGCTTGCACTGCGTATTGCCCTTTTTGGCGGCGTTGCCGTTGTTCTCTTTGGAGTTCTGTTTTTCCGGCTCTGGCTGCTGCAGGTGATCGACGGCGAAAAGTACCTCGCCGAAGCGAAGAACAATCGCACTCGCTCCTTCCGCACCAGTGCCCCGCGCGGCGAGATCCTCGACCGCAACGGCAAGATCCTGGTCGCCAATCGCACCAGCCTCGCCCTGCAAGTCAATCCGCGCAAACTGCCAACCGACCTGCGCGAACGCCGCGCCGAGCTGGCGAGGCTCGCCATCCTGACTCACAGCACCCTGTCCAGGGTGCGCAAGATGATGCACGAAGAACTGAAGCTGGCGCCGGCGGCGCCGGTGACGCTGCGGCAGGACGTCGGCCACGATCTCGTCTACTACCTGCAGGAGAACCAGAGCCGCTTCCCGGGTGTCGAGGTGCAGCGCGTCTTTGTCCGCGCCTACCCGGATGGGACCTTTGCCGCTCACGTGCTCGGCACGGTCGGCGAGATCAGCGAAGAAGAGCTGAAGGAACCGCGCTACAGGGGCCTGCAGCCGGGCGATGAGATCGGTAAGGAAGGGGTCGAGGACACCTACGACCGCTACCTGCGCGGGCACCCTGGCCTGACCCGGATCCAGGTCGACGCGCTCGGCGAGCCGACTCCCAACGGGCAGCTTGTCTCCCAGCCGCCGGCCCCCGGTGACAATCTGAAGCTGACGATCAACCAGAGCGTGCAGGCGGCTGGCGAAGCGGCGATGGCGGAACGGGGATTGCCGGGCGGTTTCATCACGATGGACGTCCACACCGGCGAAATCCTCGCGCTCGGCTCGTTCCCGACCTTCGAACCAGCGCTCTTCACCCACCCTGAACTGACACAGGCACAGGTCAACGAAACCTACCGAAACCCGGCGGGGCCGATGACCAACCGGGCGATCGCGGGGCAGTACCCGACCGGCTCTACCTTCAAGCTCATAACCGCCCTGGCGGCGCTCGAAAGCGGCAACCTGCAGCTGAACGAGGTGATCAACGATCCAGGCCAGTTCGAAATCGGCGGTGAGGTGTTCAAAAACGCGGGCGAAGCGGTCAACGGCTCGGTTAGCCTCGTCAGCGCGCTCGAAGTCTCATCCGACGTCTTCTTCTACACCCTCGGCTACCGCATGTGGGACAGCGGCCAACTGCAGCACTGGGCGCACGCACTTGGCATCGGCCGCTCGACTGGTATAGATCTGCCGCTGGTGAACGAAACGCTGCTGCCCAGCAAGCACTGGCGCAACCAGCTTTTCAAGGAAGGTGGTACCGACCGCCCCTGGTCCGCCGGCGACAATATCCAGCTCGCCACGGGACAGGGTGATCTACAGACCAACCCGCTGCAGATGGCGATCGCCTACGCGACCCTGGCCAACGGCGGAACCGTCGTCACCCCGCATGTGGGCAAGGAAATCGACGACCCGGCCGGCCGGGTGCTGAAGGAATTCGCCCCGGCTCCGCGTCGCCGTATCCAGATCGACCCCCAGTACAGGGCCGCGATTCTGGAAGGTCTACACGACGCCGCGCAAAACGGCGGCGGGACCTCATTCGAAGTCTTCGGCAACTTCCCGATCCCGGTCGCGGGCAAGACCGGCACTGCCCAGCGCACGGGCCATCTGGACCAGTCGTGGTACGGCGTCCTCGCTCCTTATCCCAATCCGCGTATCGTCACCTTCGTTACGATGGAGGAAGGCGGTTTCGGCGCAGAATCGGCCGCGCCGGCAGCAAGGAAGATCCTGGAAGCGTATTTCGCCAAAGAGCTCGCCCACGACGCGAGCACCGAAGAAGAAGAAAGCGAAGGCTAAGGGGCGATGTACGCCACTCGCGCGCGCCGCGCCCGGCCTGAGCCTTTCGCAGTCCATCCCGGCATCGCCGAGCGCCTTGGCCTGCCCTACATGGACGGCACCCTGGCCATCTCCGCGGCCGCTCTGGTCGCCTTCAGCGTCTTCACCTTGGCCCAGGCGACGAAGCAGGACGTCCCCGGCAGTCCCTATTACTTTGTCGACCGGCAGGCGATCTACGGCGTGCTCGGGATCGTTGCCATGTACCTGCTGACCCGCATCGACTACTCACGCTTCCGCGAGCTGCGCGTCGGCATCTACACCTTCCTCTGCGTCAGCATCTCGCTCGTCTTCGTCTTTGGTTTCGCCGCGCGCGGCTCGCGGCGCTCCTTCGAACTTCCCTTCTTCAGCTTCCAGCCATCGGAGCTCGGCAAGGTGCTGCTCGTCTTGGCCCTTGCCGGGTTCGTCATCGATGGCGCCAGGAACGGGTCAGAGTGGCAGCGCACGGTGCGCTACCTCTGCCTCGGTCTGTTTCCGGCTGCGCTCGTCTTCCTGCAGCCGGACCTCGGCACCGCTCTGGTGTACGGGGCAATCACCCTCGCCGTGATGTACGTGGGGGGCGTCCGTTGGACGCACTTCGCGGTGATCGGCGCGGCCTTCGTCGCTTTGACAGTGGCGGTTCTCGTGGTGGCGCCCGCAGTTGGGACGCCAGTTTTGAAGGGCTACCAGGAGCAGAGGCTGACCTCTTTCCTGCACCCCAGCGCGGACCCCGCCGACGCGGGCTACCAGCAAAACCAGGCCAAGATCGCCATCGGTTCCGGGGAGAAGACCGGACGAGGCGATCGGGCCACCCAAACGCGGCTCAACTTTGTCCCTGAGCGGCACACCGATTTCATTTTCGCCGTGATCGGTGAGCGCTACGGATTCATGGGAGCCGCTTTGGTCCTATCCCTATACGCCCTGCTTATCTGGCGGGCGCTGCGGATTGTGACGCTCTCGAAGAACTCCTACGGAACCCTGGTCGCTGGCGGTATCGCCGGCATGCTCCTTTTCCAGGTCTTCGTAAACGTGGGGATGAACCTGGGGATCATGCCGATCACCGGCATCCCCCTACCGTTGATGAGCTACGGGGGGTCGTCTGTACTGGCGACTTTCGTGGCGATCGGCGTCCTCCAGAG
Organism: Solirubrobacterales bacterium; assembly: GCA_035554595.1. Lineage (GTDB taxonomy): Bacteria > Actinomycetota > Thermoleophilia > Solirubrobacterales > 70-9 > VRUE01. Next base: position 38,849 of record DATMIH010000218.1, on the reverse strand, counting down.
CATCCACATGCAAGCGCGGCTCAGCCAGAAAGGCAGGTTCGCCTGGTGATCCCTTGAAGGGTCCAGGCGTGCGTACCTACTCTGAACTGAGCTAACCAAATGAAAAAGACAATTCTGGTTTCTGCCGATCGTGGCGAGACCCGCGTCGCCGTCCTCGAGTCAAAAACAAAAGGCGGCAAACGCGACGTAGCGGAGCTCTACATAGAGCGCCGCGGCCGGCGCTCGATCGTCGGCAACATCTACAAGGGCAAGGTCGACAACGTCCTGCCCGGCATGGAGGCCGCCTTCGTCGACATCGGCCTCGAGCGCAACGGCTTCCTCCACGTCGATGAGATCGTCCTCCCCAACGGGGAACAGGCACCGCGGCGTGGTCGCGGCACCGGCAAAGGCCGCCGTATCGACGAGCTGATCAAACCCGGTCAGGAGATCGTCGTGCAGGTGGTCAAGGACCCGCTCAAGACCAAGGGCGCCCGGCTCTCGATGAACGTCTCGATCGCCGGTCGCTACCTGGTCTACGCGCCGCAGGGCAGCGGCGTCGGCGTCAGCCGGCGGCTGGCCGACTCTGAGCGCGACCGCCTGCGCAAGATGGTCGACCGCACCTACAAAGGCCCGGGCGGGCTGATCGTCCGCACCGCTGCCCACGGTGCCAAAAAGGCCGACTTCGTGCGTGAGATCGGCTATCTGCACAAGCTCAACGACGTGCTGGCGCGGCGCACCGAGCAGATCGTCGCCCCGGACCTCGTCTTCCAGGAGGCAGACCTGCCGGTGCGAGTACTGCGCGACGTCTTCCTCAGCGACTTCGAAAAAGCGATCATCGATTCGCCCAAGCAGTTCGAACGGGTGACCAGCTTCTTCCAGCGCACCGCGCCGGAGCTGGTTGACGGGGTCGAACTCTATCAGGAGCGCAAGCCGCTGTTCGAGAAGTGGGGCATCGACAAGGAGATCGAGTCGACCCTGGGCAAGCGCGTCGACCTCGCCTCGGGCGGCTACCTGATCATCGACTATGCCGAGGCGCTGACCGTGATGGACGTCAACAGCGGCAGCTTTACCGGCCGCGGCAAAGGCGGCCTCGAGGAGACGATCACCCGGGTCAACACCGAGGCGGCCGAGGAGGCCGTGCGGCAACTGCGCCTGCGCGACATCGGCGGCATCATCGTCATCGACTTCATCGACATGGCGCGGGCTCGCAACCGCGACAAAGTGCTGAAAACGCTGCGCAAAGCGCTCGACGCCGACAAGTCAAAGAGCTACGTGGTCGAGGTCTCACCGCTGGGCCTGGTCGAGATGACGCGTCAGAACGTCACCGACGGGGTGCGCGAGATCCTTACCGTGCCCTGCCCGACCTGCGACGGCGAAGGCGTCGTGCTCTCCGGCGAGACCGTGGCGCTCGATGCGATGCGGCGCCTGCCGGACATCGCCGCCGGCGCCAAGGATGCCGAGGCGCTGCTGTTGCGGGTGCATCCCAAGGTCGCGGCCGAGCTGATCGATCCCGAGAGCGGTCTCGCCGAGCTGGAGAAAGAGACCGGCAAGCAGTTTCACTTCGAGGGCGGCGACGCGCTGCCGATCGACACCTTCGAGGTGGTCGAAACCGGCAGCCGGGCTGAGATCGAGGAGCGGGCGCTGCCGTTCAAGGTCGGCGAGGAGGTGCTGGTCAAAATCGACGAGCCGCACATGTACAACGCCGATGACGCCGTCGCGCGGGTCGATTCCTACATCGTCAGCGTCACCGGTGGCGGCCGCTTTGTCGGCCAGCGCAAACTGGTGCGGATCGAGCGGGTCGAGCGGGCCGCCGCGGTTGCCTCGCTGCCCGAGGGGGAGGCGGTCAACGGCGACGGCACGGCTGGCGGCGAGGAAAACGGCTCCCAGCTAGAATCCTCGGCCTCGCGCAGTCGCCGTCGTGGTCGCAGGGGTGGTCGCGGTCGGTCGCGCTCAACACAGAGCGGCAAGGACGAATGAACACGTACGCAGTCATAGAGACCGGTGGCAAGCAGTACAAGGTCGAGATGGGCAGCTCGCTGCTCGTCGATCGCCTCAGCGCCAAAGAGGGCGACAAAGTCACGCTGCGCCCGGTGATGTTCCGCGACAAAGAGGTCGTCGCCGGGGGCAAAGAGCTGGAGAAAGTCAAGGTTGAGGCGACCGTCTCCGAGCACCTGCGCGGCCCCAAGATCAAGGTCTTCAAATACAAGGCGAAGAAGGGCTACCGCCGCAAGGCGGGCCACCGTTCCGAGTTGACCAAGCTCGAGGTGACCGAGATCAGCCTCGGAAGTCGCAAAGCTGCGGCGCCCAAAAAAGAGGCCGCGGCCGCGAAAAAAGAGGCTGCTCCGAAAGCGGCGAAACCGGCTGAGAAAAAAGCAGCTGCAAAAAAACCGACCGAGACGAAAAAACCCGCTGCCAAAAAAGAGGCTGCGAAAAAACCGGCTGCGAAAGCGAAACCGGCCGAGAAAAAAGCCGCCGCAAAAGCTTCATCAACAAAATCGGCCGCCAAAGCCAAAAAAGCCCCCGCTAAAAAACCGGCTGCTAAAAAGGATTCTGACGATGGCTCATAAGAAGGGACTCGGCTCTAGCCGCAACGGACGCGAATCCAACCCCAAGATGCTCGGGGTCAAGGTCTTCGCGGGCCAGAAGGTCAGCGGCGGCGAGATCATTGTCCGCCAGCGCGGCACGCGGTTCTGGCCCGGTGATGGCACCGGGCTCGGCCGTGACCACACGATCTTCGCGGCGCGGGCGGGGACGGTTGAGTTCAAGCCCAGTCGTAAGGGTCGGACGATTTCGGTTCTGCAGGACTCCTAGAAGCAGGCGGGGGAGCACCGGCACCCCTGCCCAGGAGACCGTCGCGCAGCAGGTCGCCCGCAAGGGCTCATGTCTTTGGTCAGAAGCCTCCTGGGCAGGGGTGCCGGTGCTCCTCTCGTGATCCCGGTGTCCCGCCGGCCCACATGTCCAGGGCTTTTCGAGGTGCAACGCTTTGTTGTCCTCGGAGCGCCTCTATGCGTTACACCTCCCTCTAGCGCATGTACGACAAGGCCAAAATCTGGGTTGAGGGTGGGGCCGGTGGGAACGGCTGTGTCAGCTTTCGGCGGGAGGCTCATGTGCCTCGCGGTGGGCCGGATGGTGGGGATGGTGGGCACGGCGGGGATGTGGTGCTCGTTTGTGATTCTTCGAAGCGGGACCTGGCTGCGCTGAAGGGGAGCAAGCACTTCAGGGGTGGGCGGGGAAAGCATGGGGAAGGCTCGAACCGCCACGGTGGACGCGGGGAGGACAAGGAGATCCTGGTGCCGGCCGGGACCCAGGCGGAAGCCGTGGATGGGAGTCGCGTCGACTTGATCGAGGCGGGGCAGCGGGCGGTTGTCGCTCACGCGGGGCGCGGGGGGCACGGGAACAAGCGGTTCGCGAACTCGACCCGGCAGGCGCCGCGGTTTGCTGAGAAGGGGACGAGCGGGGAGGAGGGGTGGATCGAGCTGCGCTTGAAGCTGCTGGCGGACGTCGGCTTGATCGGGTTGCCCAACGCGGGGAAGTCCTCGTTGCTGGGACGGCTGACGCGAGCAGCGCCGAAGGTGGCCGACTACCCGTTCACGACGCTCTCGCCTGTACTGGGAACAATCGAGAGCGATGACCGGCAGGCGATCGTCGCCGACATCCCGGGGCTGATCGAAGGAGCGGCAGAGGGCGCCGGCCTCGGCCACGAATTCCTTGCTCACGTTGAGCGCTGCGCGATGCTGGTCCACCTGGTCGAGCTGACGCCACTTGAAGGCGAGCCGGTCGCCAACTACGAGGCGGTGCGGGTGGAGCTTTCGTCATACGGGGGCGGGCTGTCCCGGCTGCCCGAGCTGGTCGTGCTCTCGAAGCGGGACCTGCTGCCTCAAGACGAGGTGGAAGAGGCGCTGGGCGAGTGGCGTGAGCGACTTGGCGAGGATGCCCTGGCCGTGCTTGCGATCTCCTCGGCGACGGGTGAGGGTCTCGATGAGCTGTGCGCCCAGATCCTCTCCGCCTTGCCCCAGTTGCCCACTGCTCGACCCGAACGCGCCCCCGAGTCAGCGGGCGAATTCGAGGCCGAGCATCGCGTCTACCGCCCGGTTGGCGAGGGTGGCTACGCGGTAGAACGCGAGGACGACGGCGCCTACCGTGTCACCGGTCGCGGGGTTGAACTTCTCTTCGAGCGCCACGACATCGCTAATGAAGAGGCATTGGCCTACCTCGAGCAACGGCTCAACGAGATCGGCGTCATCGCCGCCCTCCGGGCTGCCGGCTTCGAGCCCGGCAACGAGGTCCGCGTCGGCGAGCATGAGTTCGAGCTGTATCCGTAGTGAGAGGGGAGAGTTCTGGGCCACTGATGCTTGAGACGGAGTGTTGCTTCAGGACGTTCTGATTGGCGCTGGCGCGGGCTCCATCGCGGGGCGCATGCTGATCCATCGCTCTGAGCGTCGCCGTGGCAGAGAATGGCCGGCGATGCGGGTCCGCCAGGTTGAAGCCAATTGGATCGCGGCCGGTATTGCCGTTGGCCTGGCGAGCCGAGTACTATTCAATTGATGATACGTTTTGTCCGCATCGCATTGGGAATTGTCGCTGCCTCGGCGGTCGTCGGCCTAGCTAGGCAGGCGCTGGATCTTCAGCATTTCGCTGGCATTTTCGGTGACGCTGTATTCATCGGGATTGCGTTGCTTCTCGCTAGTCTTTCGGACCGCGAGTCCTTCTACGGCACACCCTCGAAGCCTTATCGCTGACGCGCGAGTGCAGATCTCACAGCTCGGCTGACCAACCGGGCGTAGATGCCGGCCCCACCGGGAGTTAGGTGGATGCCATCCCAGAGGAGGTTTTCGTGGGCGACCGCGACCGGGGCCCAGTCGATCAGCGTCGTGTGGGGCCAGGTTTCGTCGGCCTCCTCGAGTGCGTGGTTGGACTCGTCCTGCCAGGAGACCGGCGCATGGTCATCGACCAGGAAGAGCTCACCGACGTTCGAGGTCGCCTTGCGCAGTGCCTCCATTTCATCGCCGTAGAGGGGTCCGTTGTTGCCCATCTGGATGATCAGGGCGTCGATGTGCGCACCGCGCCGCTTGAGGCGCCGTGCGAGCTTGACGAATTCGTTCGCCTGTCGCCCGACCTTGGCGTTCATCGAGAAGCGCCTGCCGAGCCGGGCCGCCAACCCTCCCTTCGCGCCGACCATCACCGAGTCGCCGAAGGCGACTATTCGGGGCGGCTTGCCGGCGTCGCGATTGGTCTGGGGTGCCGGCTTGACCGTCACCTTGGCCAATTCCGCGGTCGAGGCGGCGGCGAGGTTGGGTTCACTCCCGGTCGAGAAGAGGCCGCCCCAGCCGACCAGGGCTACGGTCGCGATCACTGCGAAGGCGAGCGCCGGCCGCCCCACCCGCAGCCAGCCCTCCGGAAGCGAGAAGAGCTTGCGCTTGCCGCGGAAGGGCAGCTCGACCAAACGGTAGGAGAGGTCGGCGAGGGCGAGCACGGCAAGCAACTGCAGCGGGATCAGGATGCCGCGCGGCAGCGAGACGTCGAGGCCGGGGCGGGTCAGTGCCAGCACCGGCCAGTGCCAGAGATAGAAGCTGTAGCTGCGCAGGCCGAGCCAGACCAGTGCCGGCCGTGCCACTAGACCGCCGAGGCGCGCCGCGGGGTGGGCGAAAACCGCGATCACGGCCGCGCCCGCCAGGGCGATCCAGAGATAGCCGCCGTGGTACAGCGCCAGGTCGTAGTCGTGCACCTGCAGGAGGCTGAGCGCCAGGTAGCTGAGGGCAACGACCCCGACCGCATCGAGCACAGGACCGCACCAGCGACCGGGATTCGCGCGCTGCAGTTGCCATGGAGCCCAGACGAGTGCGAGGGCGACGCCGATTAGCAGGCCGGCGGCGTGGGTGTCGGTGCCGTAGTAGACGCGTGAGGCATCGTTGGGGTCGAAGAGGATCCAGGTCAGCGCCAGCGAGGCCGCGGCGCCGGCGAGCACGCCGAGGGCGAGGCGTTTGCGCCCCAACAGCGACATTCCACCGGCAAAGGCAAGCGGCCAGAAGAGATAGAACTGCTCCTCGACCGAGAGCGACCAGAGGTGGCGGAAGAGGGAGGGGCGCTGGAACTGGTCGAAGTAGGACTGGTGCTCGAAGATGAAGTGCCAGTTGGCGACGTAGGCGAGGGAGGAGATCGCGTCGCCGCGCAGCTCGGTCAGCCGGTCGGGCTCGACGATCGCGGCGACGATCATCGTCACCGCGATCAGCACGCCGACCGCCGGCAGTAGGCGCCGCGCCCGACGCAGCCAGAACTGCCCGAGTCGCACTCTGCCGGTGCGGCGCTGCTCGCTCAAGAGCAGCGAGGTGATCAGGTAGCCGCTGATTACAAAGAAGACGTCGACGCCGAGAAAGCCACCGGGCATCCAGCCGACCCCGGCGTGGTAGAGGAAGACCGCCAGCACGGCGATCGCGCGCAGCGCGTCGATTCCCGGCAGGTAAGGCAGGCGACTGTCCTGCGGTCTGCTCATGAGTAGGTCTTCGGCAGTGTTGCAGCGCGCCCTTGAGCGTGAGAGCCGCTCACCGTTGATGGGAGCGACGGCTCATACACTGGCGGCGATGACCCTCGTCGTAAAGCTCGGTTCCTCGATCGTCGCCGCCGATGACGGCGCGTTGCGCAGCGAGGTGCTCGACTCGGTCTGCGAGCAGGTGGCCGCCCTGGAGAGCGGCGGCGAGCGGGTGGCGATGGTCACCTCAGGAGCGATCGCCCGCGGCATGCGGCTGATGGACCTGCCGGTGCGCCCGCGCGCGATGGACGAGCTGCAGGCAGCCTCGGCAGTCGGGCAGGGCGATCTCTTTCGTGCCTATGAGAGCCGCCTCGCCGAACATGGAACGCGCGCCGCTCAGGTCCTGCTCACAGCCGGCGACATCGCCGCTCGCACCAACTACCTGAACGCCCGCCAGACGCTGCGGCGGTTGATCGACTGGGGGGTGGTCCCGGTGGTCAACGAGAACGACACCACCGCCACCGACGAGATCACTTTTGGCGACAACGACTTCCTCGCCGCCCAGGTCGCGATCCTGCTCGACGCGCGGCTGCTGGTGCTGCTTTCTGATGTTGATGGCCTGCACACCGACGATCCACGTCTTGAGCCCGATCCTGAGCTCATCGCGGACGTCTCCGATTTCGCCGAACTGGTGGGCTTGGAGATCGGCGACCGCACGTCGGCCTTTGGCTCGGGGGGTATGCGGAGCAAGGTGGCGGCCGCAGTGATGGCCGGCGAGGCGGGCATCCCAGCGGTTATTTGCAACGGCACCAAAAGCGGGACACTGGCCACTGCCGCGGCCGGCGGGGCGGTTGGCACCCGCTTCGCCGCCCAGTCGTCGAAGAAGTCCAGCTTCAAGCTCTGGCTCAAGTACGCCAAGCCGACCCAGGGGCGGCTTGGCGTGGACGACGGCGCCGCCCGGGTGCTGCGCGAGAGCGGCTCCAGTCTGTTGCCGGTCGGCATCACCGAGGTCGAGGGAGACTTCGACGCCGGCGACGCTGTCGAGGTAGCTGCCGGAGGCGCGGTGATTGGCAAGGGCGTCGTCGACATCTCTGCCGCCGAGCTTTCGCAGGTGATCGGCCTAAAGAGCGCCGACGTGCGCGCGCGACTGCCACATGCTCCCGACGAGGTGATTCACCGTGATCGGTTTGTGTTGGTCTGAGAGCCGGGAGTCCCCTCCCAAAACACTCAAGAGCGGCTCCTGCCGCTCGTTTTGGGAGGGGACTCCCGGCTCTCGCAGCTAACCTAAACGACATGGCGATCACGACCAGGAGCGTTGGGGAAAGTTGCGTTGCCGCAAAGCGCGCGGCCCGGGAGTTGGGGAGTGCTTCTACGGCGGCCAAGGACGCGGCGCTGGAGGCGACTGCTCGGCTGTTGGGCGAACGGACCTCCGAGATCCTCGATGCCAATGCGGCCGATCTGGCTGACGAGCGGGCCGCTGGGCTGACCCAGGCGCTGCGTGATCGATTGACGCTGACCGAGGACCGGGTCGCGGCGATGGCCGAGGGCGTGAGGGCTGTTGCGTCGCTCGACGATCCCATCGGCGAGGAGCTGGAAGAGAAAACGCTTGTCAGTGGGCTCCACCTGCGCAAGCTGCGGGTCCCACTTGGTGTCGTCGCCGTCGTCTATGAGGCGCGGCCGAATGTGACGATCGATTGCGCCGCGCTGACGATCAAGAGCGGCAACGCGATCGTCCTGCGCGGCTCGAGCTATGCGGAACGCTCGAATGGCGCTCTCGCGGCCGTCGTGCGTGAGGCACTGGCCGAGGCCGGATTGCCCGAGGACTCGGTCCTGCTGCTCGCCAGCGGCGACCGTGATGAGCTTGCGGAGCTGGCGACCCAGGAAGGCAACGTCGACCTGCTGATCCCGCGTGGGGGCGAAGGCCTGAAGAACGCGCTCAAGGATGTCGCCACTGTTCCGGTGATCTACGCCGCCGCCGGCAACTGCCATGTCTACGTCCACGCCGAGGCCGATCTGGAGATGGCGCGCAGGATTGCCTACAACGCCAAGGTGCAGCGCCCCGGCGTCTGCAACGCGGCCGAGACGCTGTTGGTCGACGCGGCGGTGGCGGCGGACTTCCTTCCCGCCGCGCTGAGCGATCTTCACGCTGCGGGCGTCGCGCTGGTCGGTGACGAGCGCGTGCGCGAACTGGCCGGGGGGGTTGAGGTCAGTCCGGCCAGCGAGGCGGACTGGAGCACCGAGTACCTCGATCTGAAGATGGCGGTGGGCGTCGTTGACTCCCTCGAGGAGGCCGTCGATCACGTCAACCACCACGGCACTACCCACTCCGAGGCGATCATCACCGCTTCCGAGGAGGCTTCGCGGCGCTTCACCGCAGGCGTCGACGCCGCCGTCGTCTACACCAACGCCTCGACCCGCTTCACCGATGGCTTCGAGTTCGGCATGGGCGCCGAGATCGGCAACTCGACGCAGAAGCTGCACGCGCGCGGACCGATCGGGCTGCGCGAGCTGACGACCTACAAGTACGTCGTCCACGGCGACGGCCAAGTGCGTGAGTAGCACCGGCCCGGCCGGCATCGGCGTCCTTGGCTCGGCCTTCAACCCGCCGCACCTGGGCCACCTCGCGCTTGCCCAGGAGGCGCTTTGGCAGCTCGATCTCGAGGAAGTGATCCTGATGCCGACCGGCAGCGCGCCGCACAAGCGGATCGCCGACGATCCCGGCCGCGAGCTGCGGCTGGCAATGACCAGGCTGGCCGCGGCCGATGACTCGCGCTTCTCGGTCTCGACCCTGGAGGTCGAGCGCGAGGGGCCGTCCTACACGTATGAGACCTTGGAGCTGCTTGCAAAGGACAAGGGCGATAGAGAGCTCGTCTTCGTGATGGGGGCCGATGCCGCGGTGGGGCTGGAGAGTTGGCGCGAGCCGCAGCGGGTCACCAAGCTGGCGCGCCTCGCGGTTGCCCGCCGGGCCGGCATCTCCGACGCCGATGTCGCCGCCGTGCTGCGCAGCCTCGGCGCTGACGGCCGGGCGACGATGCTGGAGATGCCGCAGTTCGGCGTCTCCTCCTCGGCGGTCCGCGAGCGCGCCGCGCGGGGGCGACCCCTGCGCTACCTCGTGCCCGAGTCCGTGGCACGCTTCATCGAAGAGAAGGGGATCTACCGGTGAGCGAGAGCGACAAGACAGCACGCAGCGAAGCGCTGGCCCGGCGGCTTGCCGAGCTCGCAGACTCGAAAGCGGCAAGCGAGATCGTCGTCCTCAACATGCGCGAGCTCGTCTCCTACACCGACTTCCTCACCATCTGCACGGCTCGCAACGAGCGCCAGGCGCGGGCGATCGCCGACGAGGTCAAGCTGCGGCTCAAGCAGGAGCAGGGGTTGCTGCCGAGCGGCTCGGAGGCGGCCGAGGCGGCCGGCTGGATCGTGCTCGACTACCTCGATTGCGTGCTGCACGTGTTCACCGAGCAGGAGCGGCAGCGCTACGCGCTCGAGGACCTCTGGCGCGAGGCGCCGCGGCTCGAGCTCCCGACGCCGGAAGATGGCGTCCGAGGGCACCTCTACGGTGCCGCGCATGGGTAGCTTCAAGCGGGCGCTCTTCGGCTACCGCCCTTCCGACGTGGAGGCGGCGATTGCGTCGCGTGACGCCCGCAACTGGGCCTTGGAGCGTGACGCCGAGGAGGCGCTCAAACGCTGGCGCGAGGCCGCCGATGCCGCGGCAGCGGCCGAGCAGGAGCTGGCCGGGCTCTCGACGATGGTGATCGAGCGTGAGCGCGAGATCCGCGGCCTGCACGAGCGCCTTGTCGAGGCCAACGAACGCCACGACCGCAGCATCGCCTCGCTGGAGACAGTCTCCTCAAAGCTGGGAGAGATCCAGGCGCAGGCCCGCGGCCAGGCGACCCGGATCCGGATGAAGGCGCTGCGCGAGGCGGTCGAGGTCGGTCGCCGCGCCCAGGAGCTGAACGAGGTCGAGGCGGGCGCGAGCGAGCCCGGTCCGATCGAGCAGGCCGCGCAGAATCTCTTCGAAGGCCTGGTCAAAGTCGAGATCGGCCCCTTGGATGACTTCTCGCAGCTGGTCGGCTTTGAGGATGCCGCCGGTCAGATCGATGCGACTTCCGACATCTCGGTCGAGCGCTTCTCCGAGGGTCGCGCGACCCTCTCGATGCGCCTCAGCGAACCGGTTGAGCTCCTGCGCGAGCTCGAGGAGCGCTCCCCGCTTGAGTTCCGCGTCCGCCGTAGCGCCGATGACAACCTGATCCTCGACATCGACGACGATCCAGGCCCCGAGCAGCGCGCCGCCTAGATGTAGTTCCTAACAACGTTGTTCATCCGGGCCTCCTTGAAAGCTGGGGGTGCTGAAGCCACCCAGATCAAGGAGGACACCGGATGAAGCTGCACGGTAATGCCCGCACCTGCCCGAAAAGCAGGCGCCTGCTCGTAGACCGCCTCGAAAGAGAGTGGTCGCTCACGGAGGCGGCCGAGGCCGCCGGAGTGAGCGAGCGCACCGCCGCCAAGTGGCTCTCGCGCTGGCGCGCCGAGGGAGAGACCGGGCTGAAGGACCGAAGCTCCGCGCCCCACACGGTGGCGGGCCGCACTCCCGAGACCCGGGTCGAGGCGATCGCAGCCCTGCGCCGCCTGCGGATGACCGGTCCCGAGATCGCCGAGTGCCTCCAGATGGCGAGCTCCACGGTCTCCGCGGTGCTGGACCGGATCGGCCTGGGCAAGCTCAGCCGCCTGGAGCCACCGGAGCCGCCCAACCGCTACCAGCGGGCCAACCCCGGCGAGCTGATCCACATCGACGTCAAGAAGCTGGTGCGGATCGAGAAGGGCGCCGGTCACCGGGTGACCGGCCGGCGCACCTCTCACGCAAAGGGCGCCGGCTGGGAGCGGGTCCACGTCTGTGTCGACGACGCCACCCGGCTCGCCTACGTGGAGGTTCTCCCCGACGAAAAGGCGAGGACCGCGGTTGGCTTCCTGAAGCGTGCTCTCGCCTTCTACGCCGCCCACGGGATAGCGGTCGAGAGGGTTATGACCGACAACGGCCCGGCTTACCTCTCGATCGCCCACGCGATCGCCTGCCGGGCCCTGGGCATTCGCCACATTCGCATCCGTCCATACCGGCCTCGCACCAACGGGAAGGCGGAGCGCTTCATCCGCACGATGCTCGGCGGCTGGGCCTACGGGGCGATCTACCGCGACTCCGCTCAGCGGACCGCTGCGCTATCCGGCTGGCTGGACTTCTATAACTGGCGCAGACCGCACGGCTCTCTCAGTCACAAGCCGCCCGGGGCTCGGCTCGCCGAGCTGAACAACGTTGCTGGGTCTTACAGCTAGAGCCTGCCCCGACGCAACGCCGCTACGCTTCATCCCCTTCGGCGCCCTGGCGGAGTGGCTACGCAGCGGCCTGCAAAGCCTCATCTTTTTCGGTACGTATTTGGCTCCCCAGAGCCGAAAATACGGCCAAATCGGTGGACGTGACCGGAGCTATATTGCGCGGGGTCACGCGAGATCACGCACTATTTCGGCAGGTTTTGGCAGTGACTGCCAATTGATTTTCGGTTCCTTCGCCCTTCGATTCGATCAGCAAATACGACATATGGCACAATGGGTGGCATGCGTAAGACGACTGTCTATTTGCCCGACCAGCTGAAGGGTCGCCTCGAGCGGGTGGCCGCGGACTCCGGCCGCTCGGAGGCCGACTTGATCCGCGAGGGGATCGAGCTGGTCAGCGGGCGGGCGGGCGGGACGGAGCCCCGACTGCCCCTGTTCGAAAGCTGCAAGCCCGACCTCGCCGAGCGGGCGGAGGAGCATCTCACCGGCTTCGGCGAGCGGTGATCCTGCTCGATACCAGCGGTCTCCTGGCCGCAATCGACTCAAGTCAGCGACATCATCGTCAGGCAGCCGCCGCTCTGCGGGAGGCGAGAGGACCACTGCTGCTCTCCCCGTTCGTCCTCGCCGAGCTCGACTACCTCCTCGCGACCAGGGTTGGGCTCCAATCCGAGCTTGCGCTTCTCGCCGAGGTGGGCCGCGGCGCCTACCGCCTCGAACCGTTCGAGGCCGCCGACATTGCGATCGCCGAGGAGGTGATCGACACCTACGCCGACCTCGAGGTCGGCCTCGCCGATGCCTCGATCGTCGTCCTCTCGCGGCGCCACGAGGTGCTCGACCTGCTCACCCTCGACGAGCGCCATTTCCGCACCCTCCGCGGCTCGGCCGACCAGCCCTTCCGGCTCCTACCCGCGGACGGCGATGACGGGGTCGGTCCTTGACCCTCCATCGACGAGATGCACGGTGTCGTCGGACGCCAAGTCTGCCGCGCGCTGATCGTCGCTAGCCCGAGCCGTGAGCTCACTGTCCGCCTTCGGGAGCAAAGTAAGCACGGCGAAGGTCCTGGCGATCGCCGTGCACGCGACCCCGGTCAGGCGCTCCGGCGATTTCCCATTTCGACTACAGCTTCTTCGGGGCTGTCGTCGGCGGGATCGAGCCCGAGGCCCCGCCAGACCAAGAGCCTGTGTGCATCGCGGATCGCTGCGAAAGGCTCGGCGTCGCTCCGCTCGGAGCTGCTTGGTCGAGCGGGAGGGTCGCCGCTGCGCACGGCGCGTATCTCGCCGTCCCCGTCGATGAGAGGGACGTCGGGGTAGCTAACGATCCCGTTCAGCCGTCCGAACCTGGGCCGTGAAGGATCATCTAGCGGCACCTCGAGATCGAGTGCCCCGCTCGCCGGCCGGCGAGCGCTCTTGCTGTAGGCGATCCAGCGGACCGAGTAGCTGCCCGGAGCGGAAGCGCGCAAGAAAAGTGCTTCGTCGACTTCAACTGACCTGCCCGGATGGATGTCGCCGACCGTCGCCTCCAAGCGCCGGCCGTCCTCGCTCTGCTTCCAAAGAGTCTTCCGCAGAAGGCCGGCCGGCTGTGCTCGCACCACCGATCGATCGGGCATAACGATCGGAAACCTCTCGCGCCGCGCGAAGGGTCCAAGGGAGCTCTGCGGACGGGGTGGCTCGTAGCTGGGCTGCTCAGGGGGCGCGGGCACCTCGGGAAGACGGTCAATCGCGGTGACGCCCGAGGGCAACTCGAGGACGACGGTGACTGTGTCCGCATAGGCGCCGGAAACTCCGTTTTCGAGCCTGACGATGATCTCGAAGGTGTTTGAGTATTCCCGCGCTGCCTTCGAGTAATCGGTGAGCCAGGTACTCAGCTTCTCGTCGTAGTCGACGACGTCCTTCTCGAAGGCCACTTGCGCTCGGTCGTGTTCGGTCTCACTTGGGGGCCCGCCGAAGGCCACTCCGAACGTAAGGTTGTCCAGAGCGTGGTGGCGACGCTTCACCGTCTCTCGAGCATCGGCGAGTTCGTTAGCGAGGATCCGCTCGGCGTCGATGGGCCACGGCCTGCTCCTCGCCACCAGCCGCTCGCCCGTCTGGGTCGTGACGGTTAGGCGCGGCTTTCGCCGAGCGAGTTCGCCCATAGTTGGGCTGAGCGTCGCGAGGGTGAAGGCGATCAGAGGGCCGGCCCATATCAGCAACGTAGGCCAAGGTACCCCAACAAAGAGCGCTACCGCGGCCCCGGCCACCTCGACTATGACCAGGCCGAGTACGAAAGGAGGCGGCAGGAGTCCGGGTATCGTGCGTAGTCGACTCACCGAATCAATGTCGCATATCACTCGGCTAGTTCCGGCTATTTCCTCGAGGTCGAACTCGCTTTTCGCCCTAGCTGCCCCCTTCTCGGGGCAGGCGCTTCACCGCACCGACCCTGGCCGATCGAGGGATCTCGGTACATGCCGAGCGTCGCGAAGACGTCGGGGGGTCAATCGTAATGCCCTGCGCGGCCTGTGGCCTTGACGGAGGAGCGGGTCGGTTACCGGCGGACGATCGCCGCCCAAAGTGCGCAGATGTTTGCGTGCCGGTGACAACTCCTCGGTAAGGAGAGCGGGAGCCCGAGTACGACGCGCGCGCTGCCCCGAAGGCCTGTACGCAAAGCCGACGAAGTGGCCTCGAAGCCAGCAGGCAATGAGCGCAGTGCGCAGATGCTTGCGTACTCGTGCCGACCCCCCTCGGCACACCGCGAAGCCGACTCCGGCGACTCCGGGCACGGCGTGTGCTTCACCGCCGAACGGCTATGCGAAGCCGATGGAGCTGCCCTCGAACCTCGTGGCCGTCTATCTTGAGAAATTCAAGCGGGCCCTTACGTGGGCGTCCTGCCGACGACCGACCTGGGAGTTTTGGCAGTGACTGCCAAAAAACTATTCAGGAAATCGAGGGGAAAACCGCCTGAATTTGGCTTTATAAAGCCATCTCGGCGCCCTGGCGGAGTGGTTACGCAGCGGCCTGCAAAGCCGTTTACACCGGTTCGATTCCGGTGGGCGCCTTTTCTATGACCGGTTAATGGCTCGCCCGTACGGACACTTCTTGTTATTAGAAGTTAGTTATTTGAATATTTGCGAGCGCTAGAAGCAAGTAGACTTTCCTACTGTGATGAACGCATGTGGCCGGGGGGCACATCGCGCGTGAAGGTGCGGCCCCTCGCTCTCGTCCTTTCTGCAATCGCAATTTCCCTGAGTCTGCCGATGGCGGCCGGGGCGCAGCTCGTGCCTGCGCAGGGAGCGCGGGCGGCGGCGCGGTTTTGGACTTCGGCACGGATGCAACAGGCGAAACCGTTGAACGTGCAAGAACCCGGCAGGGGGCAGATCGAGCTCGACGGTCCGACCGCGCCGGCCGCGGAAACTCCCCACGTCCTCCCGCCGTTGGTTCCGAGCGCCAGCTCCGCCTCTGCCAGCTCCGCCTTCGAAGCGGTGCCAGATTCAACCGCACCGGGGGATCGCGTCAACGGCGTGATCTTCATCGTTACCCCGTTTGGGCTGGGACGCTGCTCGGGGACGTCGGTCAATGCTCCCAACTACAGCGTCGTCTTCACTGCTGCCCACTGCATTCACACCGGTGGCCGCTTCGGCCGCTGGATGGACTTCAGCTGGGTCTTCGTCCCCGGCTATCGCTACGGGCAGCGGCCCTTTGGTGTCTTTCCGGCAAAGTGGATCGACACCACTCCGCAGTGGCGCACGTTCGGCAGCGAGAACTTCGACATCGGCGCCGCCGTGGTTGGGCGCAACGAACGGGGTCAACTGCTTGCCAAAGCGGTTGGCGGCACCGGCATCGCCTGGGGCTTGAAGGCGAGTCAGGTCTTCGACGTCCACGGCTATCCGGTGGAAGAGCCTTTTAACGGTCAAACCCAGCGCCTCTGTCCGCAGACTCCGTTCCTCGGCCATGACACCGACTCGTTTCTGTGGCCAGGTCCGCTCAACCTCGCGGTCGACTGCGACGTGACCGGGGGCGCCTCCGGCGGTGGCTGGACGATCCGGAATGGGATCCTCAACAGCGTCACCAACTATGGCTACGGCGACGATCCCGCCACCGATTTCGGCCCCTACTTCGGTAAAGACGCAGCCGGCCTGTACCACCGTGCGGGGTTGGTCAAGTGATCCGTCGCATTGTCTTTCCGGTCGTGCTTGCGGTTGTCGCACTCGTTGCCCTTGCCTCGGCTGCGCAGGCGGATCCTCTCGCGTTGCCCCTCTCTGTTCCGTCCCAGCTGCGAGCGCTGCTGCGCGAGCGCGCCCAGCCCGCGTCGCCTGCGCGCTCGAACTTCGAATCCCGTTTCGCCATGAAGGTCGGCCATGGCTACGAAATGGCTGTGATCGGCAGGGGCCAAGCCGTCCAGGTTGAGATCGGACGGCCTTCGAGCTTGCGGCAGGGCCCGCCCGACGCTCCCCTGATCGGCACATCGGAGGCACTCACCTTTTACATCGCTCGAGGGACGGTGACGCCGCATCGGATAGCGGCTTCATTCGGCAAATTCGGGCGGGTGAACGTGCGCTTCAAGCCGGCTGGGTCGCCGGTCAAGTCACAGTTCCGGCGCCGCTGCCGCGGGGCTGACCACTTCACGATCCAGCGTGGGGCATTCGTCGGCAGCGTTAGGTTTGCCGGCGAGGGGAGCTACGTCACCGCCCACTCCCATCGCGTCCAGGGCCAGGTCCGCACGCCGCTGCGCCTGCATTGCGCGCCGCCACGTTTTCATCGGCGGACTGCCTCGCTGCAGCGGGCGCTTCATCCGACCGACCTTGGCTCCCACGCTTTTCTCTCGGCCTCTTGGCGACACGGAGTTGACTCGACTGACCTGTTTTCGTTTGCCGTCCGCAAAGCGCAGTTGACGGCTGCCTTCACCGAACAGAGCCTGGGTTCGGTGGCGTTGATCCACTTGGGCTTGACGATTTCCAAACCCAAGATTCTCACCGTCGACGATGCGCTGACCTCCGCTGCCCTGACGCCACCGGCCCCGTTTCACGGCAAGGGCACCTACGGCGCCGCGCCCGATGGAACGAAAACCTGGACGGGTCCACTGTCGATCGCCTTTCCCGGTGCACCTCACTGGCCGCTCACCGGCGAACAATTCAAAGTTAAGGTCAACGCGAGTTTCTGACCTTGGCCCAGGCTGACGCGTCCGGTCTGCAAGGCTTGGGCTGATGGCAGTCAAAGCACTGGAGGCCCCGGTGACTGCGGCATCCCCCGTTCCGGACGACCAGGTGATCGTGCTCTTCGGAGCGACCGGGGACCTGGCGCGGCGCAAGTTGCTGCCGGGAATCTTCCACCTCTTCGAGGCCGGCCTGATGCCGGAGCGCTTCGCCCTGATCGGTGCCGCGCGCAGCGATCTCAGCGACGAGGAGTTCGCCGAGCTAGCTCGCGAGGCCGTCTGCGGCTCAGGGCGGCGTCCGCTGCGGGGCGAGTCGTGGAACCGTTTCGCCGACTCGCTCGGCTTCGCCTCCACCGGCGAGGGCTTCGAGCAGCTGGGAAGCGCCATTGCGACCGCCCGCGACGAGCTCCAAGATGCCCAGCTATTGCACTACCTGGCCCTACCGCCGGCTGCCGCCGCCGGCGTGATCGAGGAGCTGGGCCGGGCGGGTCTGGGGGAGGGTGCGCGGGTGATCATGGAGAAGCCCTTTGGTCGCGATCTCGCCTCGGCGCGGGAGCTCGACGCGCTCGTCCACTCCGTCTTCGATGAGGAGCGGGTCTTTCGGATCGACCACTACATCGGTCGAGAGGCGGTGCAGAACCTGTTGGCCCTGCGCTTTGCCAACGGCATGTTCGAGCCGGTCTGGAATCGCAACCACATCGATCACGTCCAGATCGACGTGCCGGAGACGCTCTCGATCGAAATGCGCGGCGGTTTCTACGAGGAAACCGGCGCCTTCCGCGACATGATCGTCACCCATCTCTTCCAGGTGCTCAGCTTCGTCGCGATGGAGCCGCCGGTCGCGCTCAACGCCAAGTCGCTGATGACCGAGCGCGAGAAGGTCTTCGAAGCGATGAAGACACTGGAGCCGGGCGATGTGGTCCGCGGCCAGTACGCCGGGTACCGCGAAGAGGAGGGCGTCGCCGCCGACTCCGAGACCGAGACCTTTGTCGCCCTGCGTGCCTTCGTCGACAACTGGCGCTGGGAGGGGGTCCCCTTCTTCCTGCGCTCAGGCAAGCGGTTGGCGGACACTCACCACCTGCTCACCGTCGCCTTCTCCGAGCCACCCCGACGCATGTTTCCGATCGATTGCACGCAGGTCGCCGAGGAATACGGCCATGACCACCTCACCTTTGAGCTCGGCGATCCGGGCTCGATCTCGGCTTCGTTCCTGGCCAAGGTGCCGGGGCCGAAGATGCAGCTCGGCCAGGCGCACATGCACTTCAGCTACGCCGACAGCTTTGGCGGTCCTGAGCATGCCCTGGACGCCTACGAGCGGTTGATCTACGACGTCATGGTCGGTGACCGAACTCTCTTCACCACCTCGGCCGCGATCGAGCGCCTCTGGGAAATCGCCGACCCGGTGGTTCGAGAGCCGCCTGCTGTCGAAGTCTATGAGCCGGGCTCGTGGGGGCCGGAGGCGACCAAGGCGCTGCTTGCTCCGCACCGCTGGCACGTCCCCAACGATCATCCCTGAGCGGGACGAACCACGCTCAGTCGGTGATGCTGGGGGCCTGCCAGGGGTTGTTCATCGCCAAGTGCCGTTTCTGTGAGCGCTTGAAGAGGTAGCAGCCAACGACACCGTGGCGCATCTCGGAGTGAATGAACTTGCCGGTGACCAGCTTCCAACCCTCGACCGTGACCGCATTGAGGATGTCGACCGGATCGGTGGTCACCCGGGCAGGTGAGCCGGCGGGGCCGGGGATAAGCGTCGGGCTGAGCTCGTTGATCTCAAGTTCGTACTGAAAGAGGCGGTGGCCTCGTTTGTAGGCGAGGCGGGCCCGTCCTGCCGGCGTCTCAAAGAACGCGTTCTTGGTCGCCTCGACTGAGCGCAGCTCCTTTTCGCGCTCCCTCATCGCAGCGCGCTCTTCGCGGCTGGTGGCGTCCGTCGCGGCGCGGCCGCGGAGCAGGGGCAGGCGGAAGATCCGCCGCTTGTCCATAGTCCCGGCCTCGGTCACGACCTCTGGCTCGGGCTCGGCCGGGCGGGCGGATCGGAAGCCAACGAGGTGCTGTCCGTGTTCGCTCGCTGTGTTCACAGTAGACAAACGCGCGAAGGTCCCATCCCTTTTTGCGCGGTTCGGAATAAATATTCGGCCAGGGCCGGAGACCGAACGGAAGAGGGCCCCTTTCGGGGCCCTCTTGTTCCGAAGGACGTGCCACCAGCGAGACTTTGTTTCCCTGGCTCGTCAGTCCTCAAGCCTTAATCGGTCGCTGCCAATAGAAACACCGAGTTAGCTGAAAAGTTGCACGGTTTGCATCGGCGCTTGCAACGGCTGACTTGAGGCAGCGGCGCGAGGCCTCTTCGGCCGGCGCGCCGCTGCTAGATTCAGGCCCCCGGGCGCATAGCTCAGTTGGGAGAGCGCCGCCTCGACAAGGCGGAGGTCGCTGGTTCGAGCCCAGCTGTGCCCATCTCGGCCGAGGTCTCAGACCTCGGCCGGCAGACGGACCTCGGTGAGCCGGATGCTGTTCCCTGACGGATCGCGGAAGCCCGAGTCGATCCCGTAGGGACGCTCTTCCGGCGCTTCGCTGAACTCGACGCCGCGCGCGAGCAGCTCCTCGTAGGAGGACTGGCAGTCCTCGGTGGTGAGGAAGACGGTGCCGGCAAAGCCCTTTCCCATTAGCTCGCGGACCTGGGCTGCGGTCTCCTCGTCCATCACGGGCGTCCCGGGGATCGCCATCAGCACGATCGAGACGTCCTCTTGCCCGGGAGGACCCACCGTGAGCCAGCGGAAGTCGTCCATCTCGGGCAGCGTCACGTCGGCGCGCACCTCCATGCCGACCTTCTCGGTGTAGAAGGCCAGTGCCTCCTCCTGGTCGTGGACCCAGAGCTGGGCGTTGGCGATTCTGATCATCGTCGTCTCCTTGGTTGAACGGAAGGGTCGGCGGCGATGCTAGGCCGGGGTCGTCGGCCTGTCTTCTCGAAACGTGCGGTGTTGGGGACGGGTGTAGGCGCGGACGAGGCAGCCCGGCACCAAAGCGGCTTGGGAGGCAGGTGGGTGCTCGGCGCGGTAGGTGGTCGGTGAGCGCCCGTAGGTGCGAGTGAAGCTGGTGGTGAACGAGCCGATGCTTTGCAGGCCGACCGAGAGGCAGATGTCGGCGACGGAGCGGTCGGTCGTGCGCAGCAGCGCCGCCGCCCGCTCGAGTCGGCGGGTCAGCAGGTAGGCGTGCGGTGACTCGCCGAAGGCCCGCTTGAACTCGCGGCTGAAATGCGCCCGCGAGAGCCCGGCCGAAGCGGCCAAGTCATCGACGCCGAGCGGCTCGAAGTAGCGCGCGTCGGCGAGGTCCCTCGCGCGCAGCAGGTGACGGGCCGGTGGAACGAACGCCATGCTCGCAGTCTAGGCTCGCGGCCTCGTGGTCGCGACCTATGCAGCCGTGCTCCTCATCTGCGGCGCCTCGCTGGCGCTCGGTCAGGCGGCGATCGCGCTCTGTGGCGTACGGGGCTGGTCGTGGCTGGCGCCGGCGGTCGGGCTGGCGCTGCTCTGCGCGCTTTGCTGGGAGACGGTGCGCCTGCCCGGGCACGGCGTGATCTCCGCGGTCCTGGTCCCGCTTTTGGTCCTGGGATCGGTCGTCTACCTCTGGAGTCGCCTGCAGGGGGGGAGAGAGGCGTTGCGAGCCGGTGCCCCGGTCGCCCTGCTGGCGCTGATCGCGACCGCGATCCCCTTCATCGCCGAAGGCCACCTCGGCATCCTCGGCACCAGCTTCAACCCCGACATGTCCCAGCACCTGCTGGCGGCCGCCCGGCTCGCCGAAGGCCAGTCCTCCCAGCTGCTCCACCAGGGCTACCCCCTCGGCCCGCACTCGATCGTCGTCGCTCTCAACAACAGCCTCGGCATCGCCCTGGTCCAGGGCTTCAGCGGCCTGATGATCGCCGTCGCCGTCCTCGCCTCCCTGGCGGCCCTGACCGCGTTCCGCGACCAACCCTGGCCCCTCCGCATCCCAGCCGCCCTCGTCATCGGCCTCACCTACATGGTCGCCTCCTACTACGCCCAGGGCTCCTTCAAGGAGACGATGCAAGCACTGTTCTTCTTGGCTTTCGTCCTCGCTTTGCGCGAGTCATCTCGAGATCCCGAATGGCGTCAGCTCCCCCTGCGCTTCGTCCCAGCAGCTCTTCTCGCGGTGGGTTCGGTCTACACCTACAGCTTTCCGGGTCTGATCTGGCTCGGCGGCGCAGCAGTCGTCTGGCTGCTCGTGGAAGCGCTCTTGGTGCGAGTGGCAAAGGCTCCTCCCGCGGGTGGCGCGGTAGGGGGGCCCGCCCCTGAGGACGCTTTAGCGACCGGAAGGGGTGGGGGGTCCCCTGCCGCGACAGGACCCGCGGGTCGGGGCCTTGGTCCCTCGCCGGTCCGCGCCTTGTCGTTCGCCGTTCTCTGCTTTGCGGTCCTGATCGCCCCGGAGATCGGCCGCATGATCGACTTCCACAGCTTCGAGACCTTCGACCCCAACGGCCCCGGCCTCGGCAACCTGTTCGGCCAGATCTCGCCCTTCGAGGGTCTTGGCGTCTGGCCCTCCGGCGACTTCCGTCTCACGCCCGGCGCCGGCGCGGTACCGGCCCTCGGCTACTACGCCGGCGCCGCCTTCGCCACGATCCTGCTGCTCTACGGCCTGGTGCTCTGCTGGCGCCGGCGCGAGTCGGCGTTGATCGCCGGCCTCGCCGCGACGGCGCTTGCCTACGCTGGCGCTCGCCTGGGCGGCACTCCATACACCGCCGCCAAGGCAATCGAGGTCGGCGCGCCGCTTGCTGCGTTGGTCATCGTCTTGCCGCTGCTGCGTCGCCCGGTGGCCTGGCTCTACCTCCTGGCGGCAGCCGGTTGCTCCCTGCTCGCGCTCGCCAATGCTCCGGTCGGTCCAAGCTCCTACTCGCCGGCGCTGACCGGCCTGCGTGACGACGTCGGCAAGGGCCCGACCCTGGTCCTCGCCTCGGAGCAACTGCTTGCCAACGAACACGGCACCCCATACATCGCCTGGGAGCTGCGTGGTGGCCGGGTCTGCATCGCCGCCGCAGAAGAAGCAGGTGACCGTCCTCCTCGCGGCGTCCGCTTCGTCGTCTCGGAAGCGGTTCACGTCGCGCCGCCGTTCGCCGGCCTGCGCCGCGTGCGTACCGCGCCGCCATATGTCCTGTGGGAACGAGCGGGGGCGCACGGGCGTAGTCCCTGTCCCCTGATCGCGGTTCGCCAGGCCCGCCAAGGTCGGCCCCGCTAGCTGAGTTTGAGCTGTGTCATCACATACGCCGGCAAAGCTCTAACTCAGCCTTGGAGGTGAGGTGAGGCTGGCACTCTGGGGAGGTGGCGTCGGCGGCGCCGTGGGTAGCATGGCCGGATCGAGGCGGCAACCCAAAAGATCACCGTCAAGCTCCCCGATGGCACTCCGCTCGAGCTGAGCGAGGGCGCTTCCGGAGCTGACGCTGCGGCCGCGATCGGGCCGGGCCTGGCCAAGGCGGCGCTGGCGATCCGCGTCGACGGTGAACTGCGCGATCTTGCTGCGCCCCTTCCTGACGGCGCCGAGATCGGCATCCTCACCGACCGCGACCCCGAGGCGCTCGACCTGATCCGCCACGACGCGGCCCACGTGATGGCCGAGGCAGTACAGGAGCTCTACCCCGGAACCAAGGTGACGATCGGTCCGGCGATCGAGAACGGCTTCTACTACGACTTCGACTTTCCGGCGGATGTGAAGGTCAGCGATGCCGACCTGGAGAAGATCGAGGCGACGATGCGCGCCCACATCGAGGCCGACGAGTCCTTCAAGCGGCGCGATGTGCCGGTCGCCGAGGCGATCGAGATCTTCGAAGGTCAGGGCGAGGACTACAAGGTCGAGTTGATCCGCGACCTGATCTCCAACGAAGGGGTGGAGACGGTCTCGCTCTACCGCAACGGTCCCTTTGAGGACCTCTGTCGCGGCCCGCACGGCCCCTCGACCGGCAGGATCAAGGCGGTCAAGCTGAGCTCGCTCGCCGGCGCCTACTGGCGCGGCGACGAGAAGCGCCAGATGCTGACCCGGATCTACGGCACCGCCTTCTTCTCCAAGAAGGAGCTGAACAAGCATCTGGAGCGGATCGAGGAGGCGAAGAAGCGCGACCACCGACGGCTCGGCCCCCAGCTCGGCATCTTCATGCTGCGCGAGGAGGCGCCGGGCATGCCCTTCTGGCTGCCCAACGGGACGACCCTGCTGCACCTGATCGAAGGCGAGGTGCAAGCCCAGCTGCGCAAGCGTGGCTACAAGGAGATCGCCACGCCACAGGTGCTCGACGAGGAGCTCTGGCATCGCTCCGGTCACTGGGACAACTACCGCGACGACATGTACTTCCTGCAGTCCGACGAGAAGCGCCTGGCGCTGCGGCCGATGAACTGTCCCGGAGCCTGCCTCGTCTTCGACTCCGAGCGTCACTCCTACCGCGAGCTGCCGCTGCGCCTTGCTGAGTTCGGTCGCGTCTCCCGCAACGAGCGCGAGGGCGTCCTGCACGGGCTGCTGCGGGTGCGTGCCTTCACCCAGGATGACGCCCACGTCTACTGCACCGAGGAGCAGATCGCGGACGAGGTGGCCGACATCTGCGCGGCGATCGACGAGCTCTACGCCCGCTTTGGCTTCGAGGACGTGCGGGTCGAGCTCTCGACCCGGCCGGAGAAGTCAATGGGCAGCGAGGAGCAGTGGGCAAAGGCCGAGGCGGCGCTGACCGAGGCGCTGGACCGGCAGGGGCGCGAGTACGAGATCAACCATGGCGATGGCGCCTTCTACGGGCCGAAGATCGACTTCCACGTCACCGACGCGCTCGGCCGCTCCTGGCAGTGCGGCACCTGCCAGCTCGACTTCCAGATGCCCGAGCGCTTCGACCTCAGCTACGTCGGCGCCGATGACGCCGCCCACCGCCCGGTAATGATCCACCGCGCCCTGCTCGGCTCGATGGAGCGCTTTGCAGGCATCCTGATCGAGCACTACGCCGGCCGTTTCCCGGTTTGGCTGGCGCCGGTGCAGGCGATCGTCCTGCCCGTCTCCGATCGCCACAACGAGTACGCGGGCAAAGTTCTGGCGGAGCTGCGCGAGGCCGGCGTGCGGGTCGAGGCCGACGATCGTTCCGAGTCGGTCGGCAAGAAGATCCGCGGCGCCGAGCTCGGCCGCTACCCCTACATGCTCGTCGTTGGGGACCGCGAGCAGGAGGCCGGCGCGGTGGCGGTTCGCTCCCACAAGGAGGGCGAGTTGGGGGCGATGCCGGTGGCGGCCTTCGCCGAGCGCGTGCGCTCTGTCTATACTCCGGACACTTGATTGCAGGCACGCCAAACACCCCGCGCCGCTGAGCGTCCCGTGCCAGCGATCCAACCTCTCGTCCGCTTGAAGCTCCACACCTCACTTAGATAGTGCCGGTCCCGCGAAGGTTCGATCGGCGCCCACCAGAGCGCGACACGACCAGGATCAACGAGCGGATCCGCGTGCCCAAAGTCCGCCTGATCGGGGCGGACGGCGAGCAGCTCGGCGTGGTCGAGATCAACGAGGCGCTCAAACGCGCTCAAGACGCCGACCTCGATCTGGTCGAGGTTGCGCCCAACTCGAAACCGCCGGTGACCCGCCTGCTCGACTACTCGAAGTACAAGTACGAGCAGGAGCAGAAGCAAAAGCAGGCGCGCAAGCACCAGCAGCAGGTCAATATCCGCGAGATCAAGCTGCGGCCGAAGATCGCCCAGCACGATTACGAAACCAAGAAGGGCCACGTCGAGCGCTTCCTGCGCCACCAGCACAAGGTCAAGGTGACGATCATGTTCCGCGGCCGCGAGCAGGCCCACCCCGAGCGGGGCAGGGCGCTGCTGCAGCGCCTCTTCGAGGACCTCGGCGAGCTCGCCGTGATCGAGTCCCAGCCGCTGCAGGAAGGCCGCAACATGAGCATGTTGCTGGCGCCTGGCAAAGAGGCGGCGAAAGCGGATGCGGAGACCGAGGCGAAGCCGGCCGAGACCGAGGCCTCCGCGGTTGAGGAGAAGGCGGCCGCAGAAGAGACGCCAGCGGCCGAGGAGGCTCCTGCGGCAGAAGAGACACCTGCCGCGGCGGATGAGCCCGCGGTAGAGGACGCCGACGAGAAAGTCGCCGAGGAGACCCCCGGCGACGACGCGGCCGCGGCCTAGTTCCCCGCGAGTACCGCTGCGATCCGCTGCGCTGCGCGACCGTCCCAGAGGGGCGGAGGCTCGGGTGGATTCGCCGGGCGCTGGGCTAGGGCCAGGGGGATCTGGTCAATCGCGGCGGGGTCCAGACCGAGCAGGGTGTTGGTGCCGGCGGTGAGGGTTATTGGGCGCTCGGTGTTGGCGCGGAGGGTGAAGCAGGGGATGCCGAGGTAGGTCGTCTCCTCCTGGATGCCACCCGAGTCGGTGAGGACGGCGCGGGCGTCGGCCAGTAGGGAGAGGAAGTCGAGGTAGCCGAGGGGGTCGCAGAGCAGGAGGCCGGGGTGCTCGGCCTCGATCGACTCCATCATCGAGCGGGTGCGCGGGTGGACAGGGAAGACGACCGGCATCTCTCGTGCCAGCGCCGCCAGCTGCCCGATCGTCTCCCTCAACAGCGGCCCGTCGACGAGGGCGGGGCGGTGCAGGGTGACGAGGACGAAGCCGCCGGGCTGGACGCCGAGCTTGGCCGCGGCGCCGACGGCGCGGAAGCGCCCCTCCAGCGCGATCAGGGTGTCGATCATCGTGTTGCCGACCAGGTGGATCCGCTCGGCGGGGATCCCCTCAGCGTGCAGGTTGTCGTTCGCCTCGGGGCTGTGGATGAAGAGCTGGTCGGCGAGCTGGTCGGTGACGATCCGGTTGAGCTCCTCCGGCATCGTGCGGTCGAAGCTGCGCAGGCCGGCCTCGATGTGGGCGAGCGGGATCTGCAGCTTGGCCGCGGTCAGCGCCGCGGCCACGGTGGAGTTGACGTCGCCGGGGACGACCACCAGGTCGGGGCCCTCCTCGACCAGAACCGGCTCGAGGCGCTCCATCACCCGCGCCGTCTGCTGGGCGTGGCTGCCCGAGCCGACCTCGAGCATGTGGTCGGGCGCCGGCACGCCCAGCTCCTCGAGGAAGACCTCCGACATCAAGCGGTCGTAGTGCTGGCCGGTGTGGACGATCGCGTGGCGTCCTTGCGGGATCCGTGCCCGTAGGGCGGCGATTACCGGAGCCGTCTTGACAAAGTTGGGCCGTGTCCCGATCACGTAGACGATGCGCATGCCCGCGCCACAGTACCCGCGCTGTCTGTCAGACGGGGACGCTCAGGCGCCAAAGGGGTCTGGTCTGCTTCAATAGCGGACCCGATGCCCAAGATGAAAACTCATTCCGGCGCCAAGAAGCGCTTCCGTAAGACCGCGACGGGCAAGCTGCGTGGGCGGCGGGCCTACTCGAGCCACATCCTCGAGAAGAAGTCACCGAAGCGCAAGCGGCGGATGGCGCGGCCGGTCGAGATCGCCCCGTCTGATGCAAAGACGGTGCGGCACCTGCTTGGGGGCGGCAAGTGAGCCGGGTCAAGCGCTCAGTCCACGCGCGCAAGAAGCGGCGCAAAGTACTTAAAGAAGCGAAAGGCTATTTCGGCCGCAAGCACTCCTCTTACCGCTTCGCCAAAGAGCAGGTGCAGCGCTCGGGGATGTACGCCTACCGCGACCGGCGCAACCGCAAGCGCGAGTTCCGCCGGCTCTGGATCACCCGCATCAATGCCGCCGCGCGGCTGGAGGGCATGAGCTATTCCGAACTGATCCATGGCCTCAACGGGGCCGGCGTCGAGGTCAATCGCAAGATGCTCGCCGAGATTGCGGTCAACGACCGCGATGCCTTCCGCCGATTTGTGGAGCTAGCCCGGGAGGGTGCGGCCGCCTAGTCGCAGCCAGTCACTCCACTTTCCCGGGCGGGCCGTCTTCACGGCCCGCTTTTTTGTTCCAGGAGAAGAAAGTCAAGACCAGAACAGAACCACCGACCACACACCATCCGATGATCGAAAGCCCCCACAACGAGAAGCTGAAGCTGGTCCGCAAGCTGCGCGAGCGCAAGCAACGCGAGCGCGAGGGCGCCTTCATCAGCGAGGGCGAGGACCTGATCGAGGCCGGTCTCGGAGCCGGTGCCGAGCCGCGCTTCCTGCTTGTAGCGGCGGGGAGCGGCCTCGAGGGTGAGGAGGTCGAGCCCGAGCTGCTCGCCGCGGTCTCCAGCCTCGGCTCGGGAACGCGGGCGATCGCGGTTTGGCCGCAGCGCTGGACTGGGCCCGGCGACTCGCCCTGTCTCTATCTGCACGGGGTCGGCGACCCCGGCAACGTCGGCACGATCGTCCGCACCGCCCATGCCCTACTCGACGCCATCGTCGTCCTCGGACCAGGTTGCGCCGATCCCTTCTCACCGAAGGCGGTGCGGGCGAGCATGGGCTCGATCTTCGGTCAGCCGGTGGCGCGGGGGACGGTTGCCGAGACGCCGGCCCCGCGGGCCGCTCTCGTCGCTCACGGCGGCGAGGGTCTTGCCTCGCTCGCCGGGGCGGCGACACTCTGTCTCGGGGCGGAGCGGGAGGGGCTGCCGGACGAGGTGCTCGCTGCCTGCGACTCGCAGGTGACGATCCCGCTGCGTGCCGGCGGAGCAGAGTCGCTCAACGTCGCCGCTGTTGCCGCAATTTGTTGTGAGCGCGTAGCGAGCGCCGCGTCCATATCTGACTCTTCGCAAGCGAGCGGAGGCGAAACATGTGTTTGAAGCGGATATCGTCGCCCGCCATGCCGGAGGTCGCTGAAGATGCCTGAGGGAATTGATCGGATCGAGGCGATCTCCTCGGAGGCCGCGGCGGCGATCGAGGCGGCGCCGGGCACGGCCGAGCTCGAGGAGCTGCGGGTCCGCTACCTCGGCCGCAAGGCTGAGCTGACCGCGATCCTGCGCGGCATCGCCGACCTGCCGCCTGAGGAACGGGGCGCGGTGGGGTCAGGTGCGAACAAGGCGCGCAAGGAGCTGGAGGCGCTGATCGAGGCGCGGGGTGCGGTGCTCGACGCCGGAGAGCTTGAATCCCGACTGGCTGAGGACCGCGTCGACGTGACCCTGCCCGGGGCGCCGGCGCGGCCGGTCGGCCACACCCACCTGATCACCCGCACCACCCGCCAGATCGAGGATGTGATGGTCGGCCTCGGCTACCGGGTGATGGAGGGGCCCGAGGTCGAGCACGACTACTACAACTTCACCGCCCTGAATCACCCGCCCGGGCACCCGGCGCGGATGCTGCAGGACACCTTCTACGTGCAGTCGGACCCCGAGGTGCTATTGCGCACGCACACTTCGCCGGTGCAGATCCGCAGCATGGAGGCCCAGCCGCCGCCGATCTTCATGATCGCGCCCGGCAAGGTCTACCGCCGCGACTCCGACGCCACCCACAGCCCGATGTTCCACCAGGTCGAGGGCCTGGCAATCGGCGAGGGGATCACGCTCGCCGACCTGCAGGGAACGCTGACCGAGATGCTCAGCTCGATCTTCGGTGGCAGTCGCGAGGCGCGCATGCGGCCGCACTTCTTCCCATTCACCGAGCCCAGCGTCGAGTTCGACGTCTCCTGCTTCCAGTGCGAGGGCACGGGCTCGCTGGCGAACGGTGAGCGCTGCAACCTCTGCAAGGGGATCGGCTGGATCGAGGTCGGCGGCGCCGGCATGGTCGACCCCAACGTGCTCGGCTTCGTCGAGTCCAACGGCTATGACCCTGAGCGGGTGCAGGGCTTCGCCTTCGGCATGGGGGTCGAGCGGATCGCGATGCTGCGCCACGGCGTGCCGGACCTGCGCCGCTTCTTCGACAACGACGTGCGCGTGCTGGGGCAGTTCTCGTGAAGGTGCCCTACTCCTGGCTGCGCGAGTACTGCGACCCGGGCGTCGAGGCGGGCCGGCTCGCCGAGCGGCTGGCGATGACCGGCACCGAGGTCGAGCGGGTCGGAACGGTGGGTCCGCCCTCAGCCGAGGGCTTCGTCGTCGGCAAGGTGCTGAGCGCCGAGCCGCACCCCAATGCCGATCGGCTGCGGGTCTGCACGGTCGATACCGGCGACGGCGAGCGCACGATCGTCTGCGGAGCCCCCAACGTCGCCGCCGGCCAGACCGTTCCCGTGGCGCTTCCGGGCGCGACGCTTCCCGGCGGCCACAAGATCGGCAAGGCAAAACTGCGCGGGGTCGAGTCGATGGGGATGATCTGCGCCTCCTCCGAGCTCGAACTGGGGGAGGGCCCGCCGGGCATCCTCGTGCTCGAGGACGACGGGCTTGTCGCGGGGACGCCGTTGGCTGAGGTGCTGCCGATCGCCGAGCCGGTACTGGAGCTTGAGGTGACGCCGAACCGGGTTGACTGCTTCGGGGTCTACGGCGTCGCCCGCGAGGTGCACGCGATCAGCGCTGCGCCGCTCGCCGCCGAGCCCTGGGCCGATGACGCCGCGGCGGAGGGCGACGGCGAGGTCGGCGACTACGCCTCGGTCGCGGTCGAGGTGCCGGATCTATGTCCACGCTTCACCGCCCGTGTCTTCACCGACGTCACGATCGGGCCCTCGCCGGCCTGGTTGCAGGCTCGGCTTGCTGCGGCGGGGCAGCGGGCGATCAATAACGTCGTTGACATCACCAACTACGTGATGCTGCTGACGGCGCAGCCACTGCACGCCTTTGACCTCGACAAGGTTCCTGATGGGGCGCTGACGGTGCGCACCGCGGCAGAGGGCGAGACGATGGTGACGCTCGACGACGTCGAGCGCAGCCTCGATGCCGAGACCGTGCTCGTTTGCGACAACAACGGGCCCTCCGGCATTGCCGGGATCATGGGCGGCCAGGTCTCCGAGGTCTCACATGAGACGACGCGGGTGCTGCTCGAGGTGGCGAACTGGAACGGCACCAACATCCTGCGCAGCTCGCGCCTGCTCTCGCTGCGCTCCGAGGCCTCCTCGCGCTTCGAGAAGCAGCTCCATCCCGGGCTCTGCGTGCGGGCGCAGCGGATCGCCTCGCGGCTGATGGTCGAGCTCTGCGGCGCCAAACTGGTGCCTGGCACGATCGACGTCGCCGCCGAGATCCCCGCACCGCGGCATTTGACCCTGCGCGGCGAGCGGGTCGAGGGTCTGCTGGGAATGGCGATCCCACAGGTCGACCAAGTCGCTTATCTGGTGCGACTCGGCTTCGGGGTCGAGGTGAGCGGTGAGGACCTCGAGGTCACCGTGCCGGCCGACCGCCACGGGGACGTGACCCGCGAGGTCGACCTGATCGAGGAGGTCGGCCGCATCCACGGTCTCGACGAGCATCTGCCCAATACCTTGCCCGCCGTTGCCGGCCGGGTCGGCGGGCTCAGCCGTGAGCAGCGGCTGCGCCGCCGGGCCGAGGACGCGATGCGGGACCTCGGCTTCGACGAGGTCGTCGGTTGGAGCTTCACTGATCCGGGGATGCCCGGGCGCCTGCGGATTCCCGCCGATGATGAGCGGGCCGGTGGCGTCGTGCTCGCCAACCCACTCTCCGAGGACCAGTCGGTGATGCGGACGACCGTGCTCGGCTCGCTGCTCGACGTTGCTCAGCGCAACCTGGCGCGCGGCGCTGATGCGGTCGCGCTGTTCGAGTCGGGACGGGTCTACTTGTCGGGCGCACCGAGTGACGGCGGAGCACTGGCCGGTGACTTCCCAGGCGAGCGGACGGCTCCAGATCGCGAGCCGCACCGGATCGCTTGTTTGGCAGTTGGCCCGCTGACGGCCAAGTCGTGGCGGGGAGGTGGCGAGCCGGCTGACTTCTTTGCCCTCAAGGGGATCGTCGAAGCTCTCGCCGGGCAGCTCGGCGTCACGATCGCCTGCGAGCCGGGGGAGGAGCCGTTCCTGCATCCAGGTCGCTCTGCGGCGCTCAGCGTTAGCGGAATCGGTGCGGGGTGGATCGGAGAGCTGCACCCGCTGGTCTGCCGGGCGTGGGACATCGAGGCGGCTGTCGGCTTTGAAGTCGACCTGGCGGCACTCGTCGCCGCGGCAACGGCCGGCGACGAGACTTACGAGGACGTGACCACCTTCCCAGCCAGCTACCAGGATCTTGCCGTCCTCGTGCCCGCCGAGTTGCCCGCGGCCGAGCTACGCGCCGCTGTCTTGGCGAGCGGTGGTGAGCTGCTTCAGGCCGCCGACGTCTTTGATCTCTACGAGGGCGAGCAAGTCGGCGAGGGCCGCAAGAGCCTGGCGTTGCGGCTGGAGTTCCGGGCCCCTGACCGCACCCTCACCGACGACGAGGTCAGTGAGCAGCGAACCGCGATCGAGGCCGCACTGGAGAAGATCGGAGGTTCGTTGCGTGCCTGATCCATTCACACAACCACTCGAGGGCGATCCCACCGCGCGGGTCCTTGTCGCCGGCGCCTCCGGCTTCACCGGGGCACTGGCCGCGCAGATCGTTTGGCACCACCCAAAGCTGGAGCTGGTCGCGGTCACCTCGCGCAGCGACGCCGGCAAGCGGCTCGACAGCCTCTACCCGCGCTACCAGGTGCCGCTTGAGCTGACCGAGCTCGATCTCGACGAGATCGAGGAGGTCGACGCCGCGATCGTCGCCTACCCGCACGGCGCCTCGGCGCCCGCGGTGGCTGCGCTGCGTGGCCTTGGCGCCCTCGTCGTCGACCTCTCGGCTGACTTCCGGCTCCGTGACCTTCCCACCTATGAGCTCTGGTACGGCCCGCACGGCGCGCCCGAGTTGCTCGAGGGCGCGGTTTACGGTCTCAGCGAGCTCTATCGCGAGCAATTGCGCGACGCCGAGCTCGTCGCCACGCCGGGCTGCTACCCGACCGCCAGCGTGCTGGCGCTGGCTCCGCTGGCCGAGCGCGGCTTGCTCGGCGAGGTCTACGTGGCGGCCATGCAGGGCACCTCGGGATACGGCCGCAGCAGCGACGACACGGTCCACTTCAGCGCGATGACCGAGAACGCCTTCCCCTATAAGACCGAGGGACACCGCCACCGGCCTGAGATCGAGCAAGAGCTCGCGGCCCTCGGCCGCCCCGTGCCCGTCACCTTCGTTCCGCACCTGTTGCCGCTCGACCAAGGCGAGCTTGCGACCTGCTTCGCTCAGACAACCGAGTCCCTCGCCAAGGAGGACGTGCAGGCGCTCTACAGAGAGCGCTACGAGGGCGAGCCCTTCATACGGGTCCTGGATAGCCCACCCGACCTGCGTTCGGTGCGCGGCACCAACGAGTGCCACGTCTACGTCACCGTTGAGGAGCGGGGGAGAGTGCTGGCCTTCTCGGCGATCGACAACCTCTGGAAGGGCGCCTCCGGTCAGGGCGTGCAGAACCTCAATCTGATGCTCGGCCTCGACGAGACCGTGGGACTGCTGTGAGCGAGTCCTTCTTCAAATCGCGCTGGGTTGAGCCGCCGGTCGGGATCGAGGAGCTCGACGCCGCGCAGCTCGCTCCTGGGTTCCGCGCCGGTGGGGCCCACTGCGGGCTCAAGGGCGGCGGCAAGACCGACATCGGCCTGCTGGTCTGCGATGCCGAACAGGTCAGCTCGGCGATCCTGCTGACGCGCAACGCCTCCGCTGCCGCGCCGGTGCGGGTCTGTCGCAAGCGCTGCGACCGGGCGGGGATTCGCGCCGCTGTCGTCAATGCCGGCAACGCCAATGCCGAGACCGGCGAGCAGGGTTATGCCGACGCGATCGCGATGTGCGACGTGGCCGCCGAGCACCTTGGCTTGCCGGCGGAGGCCGTCGCGGTTGCCGAGACCGGCGTGATCGGCGTGCCGCTGCCGATCGAGGCGGTGCTCGGTGGGATCGGCGATGCCGCCGGCGGCCTCTCTCCGGACGGCGGCGCAGCCTTCTCCGACGCGATCCTCACCACTGACCGCTGGCCCAAGCGCTGCACGCTGCGGACGGCGGAGGGAGTGACGATCTCCGCCCAGGCGAAGGGCGGCGGCATGATCCAGCCGAACATGGCGACGATGCTCTGCTTCGTTCAGACCGACGCCGTGGTCGAGGATCCCGAGGCGGCGCTGCGGGCCGCCTGCGATGCCTCCTTCGAGCGGATCACCGTCGACGGCCAGATGAGCACCAACGACACCGTGCTTCTGCAGGCGACCGGCGCTTCCGGCAAGCCGCTGCCCGATGGCCTGCTCGAGGCGGTGCTGCTGCAGCTGGCGCTCGAGGTCGTCGCCGATGGCGAGGGG
Source organism: Solirubrobacterales bacterium (assembly GCA_035554595.1). Taxonomy (GTDB): domain Bacteria; phylum Actinomycetota; class Thermoleophilia; order Solirubrobacterales; family 70-9; genus VRUE01. The sequence continues at coordinate 5,847 of DATMIH010000218.1, read as the reverse complement.
TCCTCGCGGGTCGGGCGGATCCAGGTCGACGGCGCCGTCTCGCAGGCCGAGGCCGAGCGGGTCGCCCGGGCGATCGCCAACTCACCCCTGGTCAAGACAGCGCTCTTCGGTCGCGACCAGAACTGGGGACGGATTGCTCAGGCCGCGGGCATGGCGCTGGCCGGCGAGGACCTGGAGGAGATCGGCGGAGACTCGATCGACAACAGTGAGCTCGCCGCCGACATCGCCGAGGCCGAGATCGGCTTGCGCCTTGACCGCGGCGAGTACAGCGCCCACGTCTGGTTCTCCGATCTTGGCTACGAGTACGTGCGGATTAACGCGGAGTACACGACGTGAGCGAGGGAGGAGGGAGATGACTGAGCAGGCGCCCCAATCGCGGACGACCCAGGTGAACGTCGAGACGCTGCTCGAGGCGCTGCCCTACATCAAGCAGTTCCATGGCCAGACCGTGGTGATCAAGTACGGCGGGGCGGCGATGCGCGAGGACTCGCTGCGCGAGGCTTTTGCCACCGACGTCGTCCTGCTCAAGTACGTGGGGATGAACCCGGTGGTCGTCCACGGTGGCGGTCCCGAAATCAGCCAGTACATGGATCGTCTCGGCCTAGAGGTCCGCTTCCATGAGGGCCTGCGTGTATCCGACTCGGAGACGGTCGAGATCGCCCGCATGGTCCTGGTTGGCAAGCTCAACTCCGAAATAGTCCAGCGCCTCAACGCTCATGGTCAGCCGGCGGTCGGGCTTTCGGGCGAGGACGGGGGCCTCTTTCGGGTCGCACCGGTTGCCAACGCCGACGAGGTCGGCTTCGTCGGCTCGATCGAGCATGTCGACGTCGACGTGCTCAACCACATCGCCGTCGACTACATCCCGGTGATCGCCTCCTCGGCCTCCGATCGCGAAGGCCAGTCCTACAACGTCAACGCCGATGAGGCTGCCGGCAAGGTCGCGGCCAAGCTCGGCGCCCACAAGGCGATCTTCCTCACCGACGTCGAGGGCTGGCTGGCCGACCCGGCGGATACCGACTCACTGATCGCGCGCGCGACGGTGGACGAGGTCGAGGGCAAACTGGCGGACATCGACGGCGGCATGCGGCCGAAGCTCGCCGCTTGCGCCGACGCGATCAGGGGCGGCGCCGGTGCCGCCCACATCATCGACGGCCGTCGCCCTCATTCGCTTCTGGTCGAGCTCTTCACCGACGCCGGCATCGGCACGATGGTTACGCCGTGAACTTGACCGATCTACAGATCCTGGAGGAGCGCTACCTGATGCGCACCTACAAGCGGGCGCCGGTCGAGTTCGTGCGCGGCGAGGGCGCCCTGCTCTGGGATGCCGAGGGCAAGGAGTACCTCGACTTCCTCGCCGGCATCTCGGTCTGCTCTGTCGGGCACTGCAACCCGGATGTGGTCGAGGCCGTGCGCGAGCAGGCGGGGCGGCTGATGCACACCTCCAACCTCTTCTACACCGAGCCGATGGTGCGGCTCGCCGAGTGGCTCTCGGAGTCGAGTCTGGGCGGCCGCGTCTTCTTCTCCAACTCCGGCACCGAGGCGAACGAGTGCGCGATCAAGATCGCCCGCAAGCACGCCCACCAGCGCGGCGTTGGCGAGCCGGAAATCGTCAGCTTCGAGCGCGACTTCCACGGCCGCACCTACGGCTCGCTCTCGGCGACGCCCGCGCTCGCCGCCAACCCCGACCTGGCACCGATGCTGCCCGGCTTTCGGGCGGTTCCCTTCGACGACCCCGGCGCGCTACGGGCAGCGGTGGGCGAGAGCACGGCCGCGGTGCTGATCGAGCCGATCCAGGGTGAGGCGGGGATCTACCCGCTCGGCGAGGAGACCTTGCTCGCGGCCCGCCAGGCTTGCGACGAGAGCGGCGCGCTGCTGGTCTTCGACGAGATCCAGACCGGGGTCGGCCGCACCGGCTCGCTTTGGGCCTACGAGCAGACGCCGGTCCGTCCCGATGTCCTGACCAGCGCCAAGGCGCTCGGTGGCGGCATGCCGATCGGCGCCTGTGTGACCAGCCCGGAGACGAGCGAGGTGCTGGAGCCCGGCGATCACGGCTCGACCTTTGCCGCCGGCCCGCTCGCCAGCGTCGCCGCCCTCGCCGTGCTCGAGATCGTCGATGACGCCTCGTTGCTGCGCGGCGTGCGTGAGCAGGGGGCAAAGTTGCGCGATGCCTTGCTCGCCCTCGACGGTGTGGAGGCGGTCCGCGGCCGCGGCCTGATGCTTGGCGTCGGCCTCGGCGATGGCATCGATGCGGCGGCGATCGGTGCCGACCTGCTCGAGCGCGGCCTGATCGTCAACGTGCCCGAGTCCGGGACCCTGCGCTTGCTGCCGCCGCTGACGGTCGATTCGGACCAGATCGAGCGGGCCGTCGCCACGATCGCGGCCGCACTCCTAAGCTACGCGCCTCAATGAGCAAGCGTCCCTCCGAGCCCCGCGCGCTGACCAGCGGTACGGCCGAGCGCCTGGCGGCGATCGTCGAGGCGGCCGAGCAGGCAGCCGCCAAAGTGATCGATGACGCCGAGGAGCAAGCGCGCCGTCAGCTCTCCGAAGCCGGCGCCCGCGCCGACCGCATCGTTGCCGAGCGCCTGCGGGCCCTTGCCGATGAGCTTGACCCACCGGTTTCGGGGCAGCGGGAGCCTCATCTGAGGCCGGTCTCCGCGGTGCCACAGCCAGAAGCACCAGCAGGGCCGCGCTCGGGCTCGGCCGGCGCCCGCCTGCTCGCCACCCAGATGGCGGTCTCTGGGAGCAGCCGCGAGGAGATCGCAGAGCGTCTGCGCAGTGGCTTCGACATCGCCGATACCAGCGAGATACTCGACGCGATACTCGGACCGGAGGAGTGAGCTGATGCACGAGGACCCGACACGGATGATGCGCCAACCCGATGACGAGCACCGCCCACACGGCAACACGCGGCTGCTGATCGCCGGCCTGATTGCAGTGATCGTCGGCTTGGTGATCGCAGTCGTCGTGATTGCCAGCAGCGGTGACAGCAGTGGCTCGACTTCGACCTTGACGACCACCCCGAGCGAAGCGAGCTCGACCACCGAGACGACCACCGGCTCCAGCACCGAGACCACGACCTCGACGCCGACCGAAACGACGACGACCTCGGAAACGACCACCGCGCCCGAAGAAACCACGACGACCACGACGGCCCCGCCCGAAGAAGAAAACGGCAGCGGCGGCATCGGCGCTCCCTAGTGGCCCCGGGCTCGCCCACAGACGTGCGCACGGCCTCTTATGAGGCCGACCCCGGCGACGTCCGGCGGGTCCTGCTGCTCTACTCGGGCGGCCTCGATACGAGCGTGATGCTGAAGTGGATCCAGGACTCCTACGACGCCGAGGTCGTCTGCCTCACCGTCAACCTCGGCCAGCCGGGCGAGGACTACGCCGTGATCGAGGACAAGGCGAAGCGGCTTGGGGCGCTCGAGTGCCATGTCGTCGACGCCCGCCAGGAGTTCGCCGAGGAGTACGTGCTGCCGGCGATCAAGGCCAATGCCCTCTATGGCGGCGGCTACCCGCTCTTCACCGCGCTTGGCCGGCCGCTGATTGCCAAGCTGGCGGTCGAGTACGCGCGGCGCAGCGGCTGCGACACGATCGCCCACGGCTGCACCGGCAAGGGCAATGACCAGGTGCGGATCGAGGCCACGGTGGCCACCCTGGCGCCGGAGTTGAAGACGATCGCGCCAGTGCGCTCCTGGCAGATGGGCCGCGAGGAGGAGATCGCTTACGCCCGCGAGCACGGTATCCCGGTCAAGGGAGGTACTGAGGTGGCGCCCTACTCGATCGACGACAACCTCTGGGGCCGCTCCTCGGAGGGTCGCTGGATCGAGGACCTGGATCACGCCCCCGAGGACGACGTCTTCCAGTTGGTCACCCGGCCGGAGGAGGCGCCCGACGAGGCGGAGATCGTCAGCATCGAGTTTGAGGCCGGTGTCCCGGTCGCCTTCAACGGCGAGCGCCTGAAGCCGGTGGAGTTGCTCGAACGTGCCGCCGAGGTCGGCTGCCACCATGGCGTCGGCATCGTCGATCACATCGAGGACCGCATTGTTGGCCTCAAGGTGCGCGACATCTACGAGATTCCAGCGGCGGCGATCCTGCTGCCCGCGCATCAGGAGCTGGAGAAGCTGGTTGGCACGATCCACCAGAACCAGTTCAAGCCCGAGCTCGATCGCAAGTGGGCCTACCTGGTCTACGCCGGGCTCTGGTGGGAGCCGCTGCGCACCGACCTCGACGCCTACATGAATGAAGTCAACGCCCAGGTCACCGGCACGATTGGTCTCAAGCTCTTCAAGGGCAGCGTCAGGGTCATCACCCGCAGCTCGCCCAACGCGGTCTATGACGCCGACCTTGCCTCCTTTGCCCAGTCGGGCGGACTCTTCTCGCAGACCGCCTCGCCGGGCTTCATCGAGCTCTGGTCGCTGCAGTCGCGCATGGCCTACCGAATACGCCAGCGCGGGAAGGAGGAGTAGATGGCCTACGACAAGCTCGGCAAGGCCGCGATCCGCTTCGCGGTCAAGTACGTGCGGCGCCGCTACCGGCGCCAGATCCGCATTGGCGCCGGGGCCGCGGCGGTTGCATTGGCGGTTGCGGCCTACGCCGCGACCCGCAACGTGCCTGAGGGCTAGCGTAGCCTCGAAGGCTTAGTGGCGCGAACGCTCGCGACAGAGGCGGGGAGCCGCACGCTTCCCGTCGCCCTCCTCTCTGCACTTCTGGCGCTTTCGGCGCTCGCGGCTGCGCCTGCCTCGGCAGCCGATATCTCCACCCTGCAGCAGAAGGTCTCCGCAGGCCGAGCAGAAGCCGGATCGCTCGCGGGTCAGCTGCAGGTGGCACAGGGAGAACTCGCTTCGGCCGAACAGGAAGCCGCAGCGGCCAGCGCTCGCGAGCAGAAGCTGACCACGCTGCTGGCGACCGGAGAAGAAAAGGCCGCGCGACTGGCCGCCGAGGTGCAGCGGACCAAGCGCCGACTGGCCGCCGAAAAAAGGCGTCTGCGGCGAGCCCGGGCCGCCCTCGCCACGCGCCTCGTGGCGATCTATGAGAGTGGCTCGCCCAGCACTGCCAGCATCATCCTCGCCTCCGACAGCATCGACGAACTGGCGACCCGGACCGAATATCTGGAGCGAATCCAGCAGTCCGACTCCGACCTGGCCAGCCGCGTGGCCCAGGTCCGCCGCACCGTCGCCGCCGCCCTCCAGCGCGTTGCCGCGCTCAAGGCTCGCGTCGACGCCTACAACGAACGCCTCGGCAACGCCCGCTCCGAAGTTACTGCCGTTCGCGAAAACGCCGAGGTCGCCGCCGCGCACCTGCACTCCGTTGCCGCCGCCCGCTCAGCGGCGCTTGCCACGCTCAAGGACAAGATCGGACAATGGACCAGCGACATCCAGGCGGCCAGAGCCGCCGAAGCCGAACGCATCAGCGCCGCCGAAGCCGAAGGCGAAGTAGAACGTTGGCTAGGCGGCCCCTACGCGATTCCCGCCTACATCGTGATGTGCGAGTCGGGCGGCAACTATGGCGCCGTTAACCCATCGAGCGGCGCTGGCGGCGCGTACCAGATCCTCCCCTCCACCTGGGAACTCTACGGCGGCCAGGGAGAACCACAGAACGCTCCCAAGGCCGAACAGGACCGCATCGCCGCTGAAATCTGGGCCGACTCCGGCTCCAGTGCCTGGGTCTGCGGCTGAGCAGAAGTCCCTTCTTTGACGCAGGAGTTGATCTACCCCCGCTTTTTTGGAGTCGCGGTTCTGGAGTCAGGCGGCCTGTTGGGTCGTGTTGTGTAGGTCCTCGTACTCGGTCGGGGTGAGCATCCCGAGCGCCGAGTGGCGGCGCCGGGTGTTGTGGAAGAGCTCGATG
>DATMIH010000217.1:0-3365 GCA_035554595.1 Solirubrobacterales bacterium | reverse complement strand
GTTGAGCTGGCCCGCAAAGGCGAGTTGCTACATTGATGTACATGAGCGAGATGGTGGGGGTAGCTGAGCTGCGCCAGAACTTGAGCCTCTATTTGCGCCGCGTGGAAAAGGGAGAGCGGCTGGTGGTCACGGACCGTAATCGGCCGGTGGCCGAGCTCGGTCCGGCGCCTAGTACAGGGTCTGGCCTGGATCGGCTGATCGCCGAAGGCAAGGTGTCCCGCCCCCGTCGTTCCTCGCTTCCCGAGCCGCTGGAGATGAATGGCGATCCGCACGCTCTGAGCCGAGCGCTTGAAGAAGTCCGCGGCACCAGCTGAGGATGTCGATCTACTACGCCGACGCCTCGGCTTTGGTCAAGCTCGTCCGCGAAGAGGCCGAGTCGAGTGCATTGCATGCCTATATCGAGGGCGGCGACTTGGTCAGCTCCGAGCTGGTGCTTGCCGAGATCCCTCGTGCCGCGCAGCGGGCCGCGGCGCGAGACCGTCACTCAGTTGGCCGGATGCTGAAGCGCGCGGGGGAAGTGATCGACATGCTTGGGCTTCGCGCATTGGACCAGCACCTCCTCGCCACCGCCGGCGCCTTCGCTGAGCCTGCACTCCGGACGCTTGACGCAATACACGTCGCTACGGCCGTCGACCTCCACCCAATCGATTCGTTCGTCACCTATGACGTGCGCCAGGCGGCTGCGGCTCGCCTCGCCGGCCTCCGTACGGTTTCCCCCGGCGCCTGAGGAGAACTACGCCGCGGCAGGAAGATCCGCAGTTGGGAGGTACTGCTGCCAAGCCGCCGGAATGCTTGGGCTCGCCACCTGGATGAAGACGTTCGGCCCCGGCGCCTTCGGCGTGTTCTTGGGGTGCATGTGGATCTCGCGGGGGAGGCGGTTGCCCTTGCGGCGGTTGCATGACGCGCAGGCGGCGACGATGTTCTCCCAGACCGACTTGCCGCCGCGGCTGCGGGGGATGACGTGGTCGACGGTGAGGCCGGATTTGCGTGAGCCGCAGTACTGGCAGGTCCAGGAGTCACGGGCGAGCACGGCGCGGCGGGTGATCTTGCGGCGGTGCGCTTCACGGGGGATCCGCACGTAATTGGTCAAACGGATCACGTCGGGGCGCTCCATCGTCATGTGCTCGGAGTGAATTGCCCCCTCGCGGCGCTCCAGTAGCTCTGCCTTTTCCTTCAGCAGCAGCACAGCAGCCCTCCTCAACGTGCAGACGTTGATCGGCTCATACGTTGCGTTGAGTACGAGCACACGTGCCATGTTGCTCGGGAATTCTACGCAGGCGGCCTACCGCGTTGGATATGAACCGAGAATTCGGACCGATTCGGCCTTGCCTCGCAGGGCATCGACGGCGCCTTTCACGGCAGTCTCGGAGATCGCGCCCTCGAGATCGCAGAAGAACATGTAGCGGCCCAGCCCGAGCCGCAGTGGCCGCGACTCGATGCGGGTCAGGTTGACGTTGCGCGAGGAGAACTCCCGCAGCGCCTCGACCAGCGCGCCGGGACGGTCGTCGCCGAGCTCGGAGAAGACGAGCGAGGTCTTCCAGGCCTCATCGTCGGGCGGGGCGAGTCCCACAGCGCCTGGCTCGACGCGCCCGCGGCTGATCCAGACGAAGCGGGTGACGTTGTTGCCCTCGTCCTCGATCTGCTCGCGCAGGACCGTGCAGCCGTACAGCTTCGCCGCCGCCACCGCGCCGATGGCCGCCCAGGGCTCGCTCGACTCGCCAACCAGGCGCGCCGCCTCGGCCGTGCTGGCCGCCTCGCGTAGCTCGGCGCCGGGCAGGTGCTCGCGCAGGAAGCGAGCGCACTGGGAGAGCGGTTGTGGGTGAGAGAGAACTACGGTGATCTGATCGAGTTTGAGCGGCTCGCGCGCTAGCAGCGCCGCGTGAACTGCGAAGTCGTGCTCGCCGAGTATCGATACCGACTTGGTCTCGAAGGCAAGCGTGTCGAGCGTATTCCTCACCGAGCCCTCGATCGAGTTCTCGATCGGCACGAAGGCGCGGTCCACCTCGCCCTCCTCCACCGCCAGGATCGCGTCATGGATCGAGGGCTTGCGCAGCGGCTCGATGTTCTCGCCGACCTCGACCTCGCTCAGCGCGTCCTCGGTGAAGGTTCCCGCCGGTCCCAGATAGGCGATCTTCACGACCGTTGCACACCTGTTCCGCGCGTGCTCCACGGCCGAAGAATCAGATATGCACGGCCGTTCCGCACGCGCTGCACGGGCCTATTCGAAGGCGACGTTGTAGCTGGCTTCGTTGTTTTCGGAGACTTTCTCGCCGGGCACCGTGTCGACTTTGACTTCTAGTGTCACTTCGCCGCTCGGCGCCGGGGTGAGGGGGATCGCCAACGTTTCGGATTCGCCGACGCCGATGCTGTCGATCGTGCCTGAAAGGGTCGTGCCGCCGCTGACGCTGACCGAAACGCTGATCCCGTTCTCGGTCGATTCGCCTTGATTGGCGACTTCGACTTCGACTTCGGGGGTGCCTTCGCTGAGGACCGAGGTGGTCGATTCGGCGGTCAGTTCGCTGCCGTTGACGCTGGTGCTGATCAGGCCGAGCCCGTGGATGCCGCCGCTCACCGATTCGCCGCTCGCGCCGCTGACCGAGCCGAGCGCCGCGCTCACTTCGCTTTCGTCAAGCCAGCGGTTTTCGTCGGCAAGAAAGATGCTTTTCGGCACGTCTGAGCCGTCGATGCCGTTGGCGGCGAGGACGCCGTTGATCTCGGGCCGGACCACCGCCGCGTAGAGCTCGTCGCTGCCGAGCAGCTTGCGCATCTGCGCGGCGATGCTCTTGGTCGCCTGCTCGGCGCCGACGTCGCCGAGCGCGGTGCTCATCTTTTCGGCGATTTCGTCCATCGCGCTCGCCCGCAGCTCGTAGGTCAGCTCGAGCGCGTTCTGCGCGTGGCTCATGTCGCCCGGCGCGCTGAGGCCGTCAACACGACCGGCGTAGTTGTCCATCGCGCTGCGATCGGCGCTGACCTGGCTGATGAATTCGGTGACCGAGAGTCCGCCCGGTTCGTCGAGCTTGCCGAAGAAGGACTTGCTGGTCTTGTCGGTTTCTTCGACGATCTCGCTGACGTTGCGGGCGTAGTCGCTGAGCTCGCGGCTCTTGCGCGCGTCGAGGCAGCCCTTGACGCCGAGCACGATCAGAATCAACAGCAAGAGGCCTCCGCCGAGGGCGAGGCCACGGCGCAGCAGGATCTGCTGTCGCTCGGGGCGACGGCGAGGCCGAGGGCGTCGACCCGGCCGGGATGAGGCGGAATCCTCCAAGAAGCAGGGAGTATGTCGCAGGAGGAAGCGGATTCGCGGCGAAGCCGCAGAGTGCATTGGTTGGTTCGCTCGTACTTAACCGCTTCCTGATCGAGCGCCGCAT
>DATMIH010000216.1:0-39343 GCA_035554595.1 Solirubrobacterales bacterium | reverse complement strand
CTCAACGCCTTCCGGCCCCAGACCCTGGTCGAGGTCTCCGCCGCCTTCGAGCTCGCTCGCGAGGACACCGAGGTCGGGGTCGTGATCCTCACCGGCGCCGGCGAGAAAGCCTTCTGCTCGGGCGGCGACCAGCAGGTCCGCGGCGACACCGGATACGTCGCCGAGGGCGCCTCGGTCGGTCGCTTCCACGTCACCGACCTGCAGGTGCAGATGCGCCGCCTGCCCAAGCCGGTGGTGGCGATGGTCGCCGGCTACGCGATCGGGGGTGGCCACATCCTCCACATCTGCTGCGACCTCACCGTCGCCGCCGACAACGCCGTCTTCGGCCAGACCGGGCCGCGAGTCGGCTCCTGGGACGGCGGCTTCGGCGCTTCGCTGCTGCGCGACCTCGTCGGCACCAAGAAGGCGAAGGAGTTCTGGTTGCTCTGCCGCCAGTACGACGCCGAGGAGGCGTGCGAGATGGGACTGGTCAACGAAGTGGTGCCGCTCGACCGGCTCGAGGCGGAGACGGTCGCCCGCTGCCGCGAGATGCTCGCCCTCTCCCCCTTCGCCCTGCGCCTGGTCAAGGCCAGCTTCAACGCCCACGAGGACGGCTACGCCGGGATTCAGCAGCTCGCCCACGACGCCAACCTGCTCTTCTACGGGAGTGAGGAGGCGGCCGAGGGTCGCGAGGCGTTCAAGCAGAAGCGGGCACCGGACTTCTCGCAGTTCCCGAGGCGAGCATGACGATGCAGGCGAAAAGACCGGCAAGGGAGGCACGATGAGGATCTGGGTGATGGCTGCGCGGCCGCGGACGCTGCCGGCGGCGATCGCACCGGTGCTGGTCGGCACCGCGGCGGCGGTCGAAACGGCGGGCCATCTGCCGCGCGTCGGCGCCTTCGTAGCCGCCCTGATCGGCTCGATCTTCATCCAGATCGGCACCAACCTCGCCAATGATTATTCCGACGCCAGGCGCGGCGCCGACACCGCCGACCGACTCGGCCCCGTGCGGGTCACCTCGGCCGGGCTGGTGACGCCGCGCCGGGTGCTCAACGCGACCTGGATCGCCTTCGGCGTTGCCGTCGTCTGCGGCATCTACCTCGCCGCCGTTGCCGGCATCGTGATCATCCTGATCGGCGCGCTCTCGATCGCTGCCGGCGTGCTCTACACGGGCGGCCCGCGCCCCTACGGCTACGCCGGCCTCGGCGAGGTCTTCGTCTTCCTCTTCTTCGGCTTGGTCGCGGTCAACGGCTCCTACTACGTGCAGCTCGAGCAGCTCGACGCGCTGCCGCTGGGACTCTCGATCGCGGTCGGCTTCATCGCCACCGCGATCCTCGTCGTCAACAACGTGCGGGACCTGGAGACCGACCGCCGGGCCGGCAAGATGACCCTGGCGGTGCGGATGGGTCGCCACAATGCCGTCGTCCTCTACCGCGGGCTCGTGCTTGGCGCCTTCGTCGTGCTGCCGCTGGCGCTGCTCGCTGGCGGTGGAAGCTGGCTGCCGCTGATCGGGCTACTGGCGCTGCCGTTGGCGGTAAAACCTATGCGGGCGATGACCAACCGCACCGACGGCCCGGCGCTGAACGGCGCTCTGGCCGGCACGGGCGCACTCCTCGGGGTCTTCAGCCTGCTGGTCTCGGTCGGACTGCTACTGGCCTCCTAGATCGAACTGCATCAAATTCTCGGTCCGGCAGGTAGAGAATTTGATGCAGTTCGCGTAGACCTCTGGATATGAAGATCGCCGAGGTTGAGGTCGTTCCCTACGCGCTGCCCTTTCGTGAGCCATACGTGACGGCGCGCGGGCGGCTCGATCAGAGAGAGATGGTGCTGCTGCGGCTGCGCTCGGACGATGGCTTGGTCGGCCTGGGCGAAGCGGTGCCTCTCTCGCTGCGAGGCGGTGCGACGATAGCTCAGGTCGTTGCCGAGCTAGAGGGGCTGGCAAGGCGCGACGAGGTGGATGAGGAAACCCTGAGGAGCGGTGCCCTTGCCCTCTCGGCACCCGCACGCTGCGCCGCGCTAACGGCACTGTTGGACCTGCGAGGGCGACGGGCGGCAGGTGAAGCCGTGCTCGCCGAGCCGACACCGGAGCCGGTCGAGTGCAACGCGACGCTCGTCGCCGGCGAGCCCGGCGCGGTGGGGGCAGATGCCGAACGCTGGGCGAGCGAGGGATTCTCGACCTTCAAGCTGAAGCTTGGCGTCGGCGACGACGTTGGCCAGGTACGAGCCGCGCGCGAGACACTGGGACCAGAGGCACGGATCCGGGTTGACGCAAACGCCGCCTGGGATGTCGAGACCGCGCAGCGCACCCTGCGGGCGATCGAGCCGTTCGATGTGGAGCTTGTCGAGCAGCCAGTTGCCACGCTCGAGGAAGCGGCGAAGGTGTCAGGCTCGACCTCGATCCCACTTGCTGGCGACGAGAGCATCGAGGATCGCGGCGATGCCGTGCGAGCGGTGAAGCTGAGGGCATGCAAGCTGGCCGGACTGAAGCTGTGCAAGGTCGGCGGCCCGGAGGAAGCAATCGCGATCGCGGAAGTACTGCCCTCATTCGTCTCCAGCGCCCTCGATGGTCCAGTCGGGATCGCCGCAGCGGCCCAGGTCGCCCAGACCCTGGATCAAGCGGCACTAGGGATTCCTCACCTTGCCCATGGCCTCGCCACCCAGCGGCTTTTCGCCTCAACCATCGCCTCGGTCGAGTGCGAGATGCGCGGTCGGATGCTGCACCTTCCCAAAGGTCCGGGCCTCGGAGTCGAGATCGACGAGCAGGCCCTGGATTTGCATCGCCTCTAGCTGACCCTGGCGACTTACCTGCCCTGTAGAGAGGGGTAACTCGCCATAGGCTTCCGTCGATGGATCCGACAAACGGCAACACCGCGCTCGCCTCGGCCTTCGTCGAGGAGCTTGCGCGTGGTGGACTGCGGCACGCGGTGGTCTCCCCCGGTTCGCGCTCGACACCGCTCGCGGTGGCGCTCTGGCGCCAGGCGGAGATTGAGGTCAGCGTGATCGTTGACGAGCGCTCTGCAGCGTTCTTCGCGCTCGGCGCCGCGCAGGCGACGCGGGTGCCGGTTGCTCTGCTCTGCACCTCGGGAACCGCGGCGGCCAATTACCACCCGGCGATCTGCGAGGCGGACGAATCGGCCGTGCCACTGGTCGTTCTCACCGCTGACCGGCCGCCCGAGCTGCGCGGGATCGGTGCCGGACAGACGATCGACCAGGTCAAGCTCTACGGCGAATCGGTGCGCTGGTTCTGTGAAGTCGGCACGCACGAGGCCGACGACGACGGGTTGCTGCACTACCGCTCAGTCGCCTGCCGGGCGCTGGCTGCCGCGCGGGGCGAGACACGTCCCGGCCCCGTCCACCTCAACCTGCCCTGGCGCGAGCCGCTGGCGCCGTTGCCGGTTGAGGGCGCGGTCACCGCGACCGATCCACTCGCCCTGGAGGGGCGCGACGGCCGGCCGCTGACGGCGGTGACATTGATCGACCTCGAGCCGTCGGCCTTCCTGCTCGACGAGATGGCCGGGCACATCGGCGACGCGATCGCAGGGGTGATCATCGCCGGCCGCCAGCTCGACCCCGAGCTGCGCGAGCCGCTCGCCCACCTCGCCCACGCGTCGGGCTTCCCAATCCTTGCCGAGCCGACCTCGCAGCTCCGCTGCGGCCCTCACGACCGCTCCTACGTCGTCTCGACCTACGACCTGCTGCTTCGCGACGAACACTTCGCCCGCTCGGTCGTGCCCGACCTGGTCCTGCGCTTCGGCGAGATGCCGACTAGCAAGCCGCTGCGGGCCTGGCTCTCGGCAAGCAGCGCCGACCAGATCGCAATCGACCCCTACGGCGGCTGGAACGAGCCGACCAACCGCGCCGCTGCGATCTTGCGCGCCGACCCGACCGAGCTCGCCGCGGGCTGGGCGACGCGCCTGGAGAAGGAAGAGCGCCCGGCGCCCCAGCGCTGGCTCGACGCCGAGCAGGCCGCCCGTGAGACGCTGGAGTCGGCGCTGACCGGCGATGAGATCTCAGAGCCCGCGCTCCACCACGCCCTCGGCCAAACCCACCGCGACGGCGACCTCGTCTACACCGCCTCGAGCATGCCGATCCGCGACCAGGAGGCGTTCCTTCCGCCGAGCGACACGGACGCCCTCTTCCTCTCCAACCGCGGCGCCAACGGCATCGATGGCCTCGTCTCCTCCGGCATCGGCGCCGCCCACGCCAGCGGCCGCCCAACGACAATCGTCACCGGAGACCTCGGCCTCCTCCACGACATCGGCGGCCTCGCGGCTCTACGCGACGTCTCTACCCCGGTCCGCGTCGTCGTCATCGACAACGACGGCGGCGGCATCTTCGGCTTCCTGCCTCAGGCGGACGCGCTCGGCGACGAAGAATTCGAGGCCCTGCTCGGAACTCCGCGCAGCGTTGACGTCGCCAAGGCAGCGGCGCTCTTCGACCTACCCCACCACCGCCTCGAGTCCCTCACCGAGCTTCCCGACGCGCTTGCGGCCGGCACCGGCCTGATCGAGGTCAAAACCTACCGCCAAGCCAACGTCGCCCTTCATCAGGAGATCTCCAAGGGCGTCGCGTCCGCTCTCGCTTCCTCCTGAGCACGCTTGGAGGGACGGGAGCCCTCTCCATGAGGCTCAGCGACGCCCCGAACCCCAGCCACGACCTGCTGCGCAACGGCCTCAGGGAGAGGGCTCACGTCCCTCCCTGACCTACTCAGCGAGCAGCGGCAGCAACGCCCCCAGCTTGATCTCGGTCTCGGCCAGCTCGGCAGCGGGATCGGAGCCCGCGACAACGCCGACGCCGGCGTAGAGGTGCGCCTCGCGGTCGCGCAGCAGGGCGCTACGCAAGGCGACGCAGAACTCGCCGTCCTCGGTCGCGTCCATCCAGCCGACCGGGCCGGCATACCAGCCGCGGTCCATCTGCTCGAGCTCGGCGATTGCGGCGAGTGCCGCTGCAGCCGGCTCGCCGCCGACGGCGGGCGTCGGGTGCAGCATGCCGGCCAGCTCGACCGCTGATCGCGGATCTGCCAGCTGGGCGACGATCGGCGTCGCCAGGTGCTGGATGTTCGCCACCTTGACGATCTCCGGCTCCTCCCCGGCCTCGACCCAAACCGCGTGCTGGCGCAGCGAGCGGGCGATCCGCTCAGCGACGATCGCGTGCTCGCGGCGGTCCTTGTCGCTGCGCAGCAGCTGCTCGCCGAGGTGGTCATCGACCGCGGGATCGGAGCTGCGCCGAGTCGAGCCGGCCAGGGCGACGGTCGAGACGCTGGCGCCCGAGCGGCGCAGCAGCAGCTCGGGGCTGGCGCCGATGAAGGCCGCCTCGGGCGTGCCGCAGCAGAAGCAGAAACAGGAGGGAAACTGCTCGCGCATCGCCCCGAAGACGGCGGCCGGATCGTGCGCGGCCCCGGCCGAGACCAGTACCTCCCGGGCGAGCACGATCTTCGACATCTCCCCGGCTTTGATCCGCTCGGTCGCGGCGGCGATCATCCGCTCGAACTCACCCGGCGGGCGGACGCTGCTGATCTCGATCCGGGATGTGGGGTGAGGATCAAGCAGTGGCAGCGGATCGACTCGCAGGCTGGAGATCCGGGTTTCGAGTGCGCCTGTCTTGGCATCGGGGTCGTCACCGGGCCGAACCACCGTATTGACGGTCACAAATGCGTCATTACCGCTACGACAGATGGAGACCTCAGGCAAGACCAGCGAGGCAGGCGCAAGCGATGACCAGGCCGAGGAGCCGCCCCCTTCGGGGTCGAACGCGAAACCACCAACCCATACGGCCCCCGCGCCCGGCGGAAGGCCCGAGGGCTCGTCAACGATTCTTTCGCCACCAAGGCATTCGCGCGCTACATCCTTGAATCTATGCGGCCCTCGTGAGGTCGCCTCATGGGCGACACCCAGAGCCGCCAAAGCGAACTCGCGATCGGGCTGCTCCCAGCAAAACCAGCGGTCGGAGGCCAGCCGAGACCCAAAGATCGCCGCACAAGGATCGACGCCTTCAACGGGAGCAGTAACGCTCACAAACGTCTTCCGACCCCGGGCGAGAGCGCGCTCGACCGTCGGTCGGAGGCTGGTAAATGACGAGGTCCGGAGGTTGCCAGGCAAGGACGCAGGGAGCCCGAATAGCAGCGCTATTCGGGCGACTGAGGACGCCGCATGGCGACATCCGGGGCCGTCATTTTCAGTCTCCGCCGCGGGCGATCGCGATCTCGCCCGTCCGCACCATCTCGATCAGGCCGTGGGGGCGGATCATCCGCTCGAAGGCCTCGATCTTGTCGGCGGAGCCGGTGACCTCAATCGTCATCGTGCGGCGCGCAACGTCGACGATCTTGGCGCGGAAGATCTCAGCGAACTGGATGATCTCGGCGCGGTTCTCGACCGCGGCTGAGACTTTGAACATCGCCATCTCACGAGCGACCGTCTCGTCGGGCTCCATGTCGCGGATCTTCAGCACGTTGACCAGCTTGTGCAGCTGCTTGGTCACCTGGTCGATCGGGTGCACGGCGCCGTCGAGGGTGAGGGTGATGCGCGAGATGCTCTCATCGTCGGTCGGACCGACGGCGAGCGTGTCGATGTTGAAGCCGCGGCGCGAGAAGAGCCCGGCGACGCGCGCCAGCACGCCCGGCTTGTTCTCGACCAGGATCGAGAGGATGTGTTTGCGGCCGCTCAGCTGCCCGGGCACGCGCAGCTCCTCGAGCTTGACCAACTGTGGGGTCCCCGCCTCCATCAGCCCACCATGTCCCTGGCAGCGGCGCCGGCGGGAATCATCGGGAAGCAGTTCTCCTCGGGCGAGACACGCACGTCGAGCAGCACCGGGCCCTCGGCCTCCAGCGCCTTGGCCATCGTGTTCTCGAGCTCGCCGGAGTCCTCGCAGCGCAGCCCGGTGGCGCCGAAAGCCTCGGCCAGCTTGACCCAGTCGGGGCTCGGACCCATCTCGACCGAGCTATAACGGCGGTCCCAGAAGAGCTCCTGCCACTGCCGCACCATGCCCATGTAGCCGTTGTTCATCAGGAAGACCTTGACCGGGATCTCTTCGGCGACGCAGGTGGCGAACTCTTGGACGTTCATGATCAAGCTGCCGTCGCCGGCGAGGCAGACGACCGTCTCCTCCGGGCAGGCGATCTTGGCGCCAACCGCGGCCGGCAGGCCGAAGCCCATCGTGCCGAGGCCGCCGGAGTTGATCCAGCGGCGCGGCTTGTCGAAGCCGTAGTACTGCGCCGCCCACATCTGGTGCTGGCCAACGTCGGAGGTAATGATCGCGTCGCCCCCGGTCGCCCGGTGCATCGCCTCGATCATGAACTGCGGCTTGATCTCGCCGTCCTTGCCCTCCTCATAGCCGAGCGGATACTCGTCTTGCCAGGCCTTGATCTGATTCCACCAGGGATCGAGTCGCGAGGGGTCGGTCTGCAGGGCCTTGTACTCGCGGGTCAGCTCCGGCAGCACCAGCTTGGCGTCACCGACGATCGGGATATGGGCGGGGACGTTCTTGGAGATCTCGGCTGGATCGATATCGATGTGGATGAACTTGGCGTGGGGGGCGAACTCGGAGAGCTTGCCGGTGATCCGGTCGTCGAAGCGGGAGCCGATCGCGACGATCAGGTCGGACTCGTCCATCGCGTAGTTGGCAGCGCGGGTGCCGTGCATACCGAGCATGCCGAGCCACTGCTCGCCGGAGGCCGGGTAGGCACCCAGCCCCATCACGGTCGAGGTGACCGGGAAGCGGTCGGCCGCGGCCAGCTCGCGCAGCTCCTCGGAGGCGTTGGCGTTGACCACGCCGCCGCCCGTGTAGAGGATCGGCTTGCGGGCGTTGGCAAGCGCCTTGGCGGCGATGCGGATCTGCTTGATGTTGCCGCCGTGCGGCGGCTTGTAGCCGGCCAGCTCGACCGGCTCGGTGCGCGGCTGGTAGTCGATGTCGGCGCGCGAGAGGTCCTGCGGGATGTCGAGCAGCACCGGGCCCGGGCGACCGGTCGAGGCGACGTGGAAGGCCTCGTGCACGTACTCGGGGATCTGGCGCGGATCGGTGACCGCGAAGGAGTGCTTGACGAAGGGCAGGGTGGCACCGAGGATGTCGGCCTCCTGGAAGCCGTCGGTGCCGATCAGCTCGGTGCGCACCTGGCCGGTGATGAAGACGGTCGGCACTGAGTCGAGCATCGCGTCGGCGATCGCGGTGACCAGGTTGGTCGCGCCGGGGCCAGAGGTGGCGAAGGCCACCCCGACCTTGCCCGAGGCCTTGGCGTAGCCCTCGGCCGCATGACCGCCGCCCTGCTCGTGGCGCACCTGGATGTGGCGGAACTCGGCGTCGACCAGGGCGTCGTAGGTGGGCAGGTTGGCACCGCCGGGGATGCCGAAAACGTGTTCGACTCCCTCGGCCTTGAGGCTCTGCATCAGTGCGTCGGCTGCTCTCATTTCAAATTTCGCGCTCCACTCGCGGCGCGGAGAACCAGATATGCACGCTTGCTCGTTCCGCGCTCATGGGAAAGCGATGCTACCAGCGGCCCGCTGGCTGCAATGCAGGCAATTTAGAGCTGGACGGGCTCGCCTGGATTCCAGCGTGTGCGGGGGTCGATCGAGGACTCGATCACGCGGTCCTTGTGGCGCTCGATCGTGTGGATCATCGACTCGACCAGCTCCTCGCCGAGCAGGGTCGGCTCGAGGCCGAGGTCGAGCAGCTTGGTGTGGATCGCGTTGTAATAGTGGTGCTCCTTCTCGACCCGGGGGTTCTCATAGTGCTGAACCTCCACCGAGTAACCGAGGTGCTCGCCAGCGTGCTTGACCAGCTGCGCCAGCTCGATCACCGAGAACTGCTCGGTGAACTGGTTGAAGACGCGGAACTCGCCGGCCTCGGCCGGGTTCAGCGCCGCCAGTTCGACGCAGGCGAGGGTGTCGCGGATGTTGAGGAAGCCGCGGGTCTGGGTGCCGGCGCCGTAGACGGTCAGCGGGTGGCCGATCACCGCCTGCAGGCAGAAGCGGTTGAGCACGGTGCCGAAGATCTCGTCGTAGTCGAAGCGGGTGAGGAGGAGCTCGTTGCGCGCCGTCTCCTCGGTCTCGATCCCGTAGACGACGCCCTGGTTGAGGTCGGTGGCGCGCAGGCCCCAGGTGCGACAGGCGAAGTGGATGTTGGTTGAGTCGTGAACCTTGGAGCAGTGGTAGAGCGAGGCCGGCAACTTGGGGTAGGGCAAGGTGTCCTTGCGCCCCTTGTGCTCGATCTCGATGTAGCCCTCCTCGATATCGATGTCGGGCTGGCCGTACTCACCCATCGTGCCGAGCTTGACCAGGTGGCAGCCGGGCACGTGGTCGCGGATCGCAAAGAGCAGGTTGAGGTTTCCGATCACGTTGGCGTACTGGGTCTCGACCGCCTTCTCGCGCGAGGCCATGGAGTAGGGCGCCGAGGCCTGCTGGCCGTAGTGGACGACCGCCTCGGGGCGGGTCTCAGCGACTACGGCGTCGAGGAAGTCGCCGTCCTGGACCGAGCCGACGAAGCTGCGGATCTCCTCGCCCGAAATCTCTTTCCAGGCGGCGATGCGCTGGTTGAGAGCGCCGATCGGGGTGAGCGAGGCGGTGCCGGCCTCCTCGTGCCAGCGCCGGCGCGAGAAGTCATCGACGACCGCCACCTCGTGACCGCGAGCCGAGAAGCGGAGAGCCGTTGGCCAACCGAGGTAGCCATCGCCACCGAGAATCAGAACGCGCATAGGTCGCGGCAGGGTAGCGGAGTCCGCGGCATTTCAGCCCATCCCGCAGGCATACACTGCCGCCGTGGCGAAGCGCTTCCAGACGGCCTTTGGGGGGCGAGGCCGGGCGCTCTGCTTCCTCGCGATCTTCGCGCTCGGGCTGGGCTTGCGCCTCGACTACGCAATTCGTGCCCCGAACCATCCCGTAGACGATGCCCGCGCCTATGCGCGCATCTCCGGGGCGCTGTACCGGGGCGAGGGCTTCACCCAGGGCGATGGGCCCGGCTACCACCACCTGCAACCTGCCTCCAACTACTCGCCGGGACTGCCGCTGCTGACAGCCGGCGTCTACGAGGTCTGGCGCTCGGCCGACGAAGAGGCTGCCCGGATCGTCTTCGCCCTGCTCGGTTCGCTCGCGATCCCACTCGCCTTCTTGCTCGGCCGGCGGCTGGCCGGGCCAAACGCGGGCCTCGTGGCGGCGCTGCCGACCGCGATCTATCCGGCGCTGCTCGAGTACGGCGGCATGCTGATGACCGAGCCGCTTGGCACCGCCGTCCTCGCCGCGCTGATCCTCTGCTTCGTTCGAGCCTGCGAGCTGAAACGGCCACAGATGTGGGCCTGCACGGGCTTGTTGCTCGGCGCCTTGGCGATGCTGCGGCCCGAGTACGCGGTACTGATCCCCGTGCTGCCCGCACTCGGGGTGCTGCTCCTGCGCAACGAGGGACCGATCAAGAACGCACTGGTCGGCCCGGCCATCGCACTTGCCTGCGTCTGCGTTCTCGTGCTGCCCTGGACGATCCGCAATATCGTCGTCTTCGATCGACTCGTGCCGATCTCGACCGGCGGCGGGCAGGTCCTCTACGAGGGCAGCTACATCCCCGCCGGCCCCGATCCCGAACGGATCGGGGCGGTACTGCTCGAACGACATCCCTGGATCCGCGATGAGCTGGGTCCGCAGCCAGGGCCGATCTATCGCGGCCAGGCGGTGGCGTTGCTCGCCGCCCGCGAGCACCCCGGTGAGAACACCGATGTCGCGCTGCGCGGGATGGCAGTCGACGCCTACCTGCAAGCGGTCGTCCACGAACCGCTACGCCTGGCGGGCTTTATTTGCGGCAAGGCCTGGCTGGCCTGGACCGGGCCCGCCCGGGGCGTGATGCAACTGCCGCTCTGGCGCGCGCTTCAACTCCTTCTCCTTCTCGCCGCGGCGATCGGCCTCGTCGTGGGGCTGGTTCGCCGCAGCTTCGAGGCCGTCGTGGTCGCTGTCGTCTTTGCCACCTTCACGCTGGTCCAGATGGTCTTCATCGCCTCACCGCGGCGAACCCTCCTGCTCACCCCCGAGCTCGCCGCCCTCGCCGGGCTTGGGCTGACTTGGTCCATTGCACGAGTGCGCGGGGATAGCCTGCCGCGGTGACCGCGATCGGCAACCACACAAGCGCGCTCACAGAGCGCCATGGACGCACGGCGCTGATCCTTCTCGCGGCGATACTGGTCCTCGGCTTCGGCCTACGGGCCTACCGCGTGGTGGAGCCGCTGCCGGTACCCGGCGACGATGCGCACGCTTACTACGCGCTCTCCAAGTCGCTTTACAGCGAAGGCAGCTTCGGCGGGCCGAGCTTCAAAGACCCCAGCGACTGGTCCCCAGGGGCTCCCCTGCTCTACGCCGCGAGCTTCTACGCAACCGCGGGCGCCCGCGAAGGAACCGCGCGCATCGTCGAGCTCCTCCTCGGCCTGGCGACGATCGTCGTCGCCTACCTGCTCGGCCGCCGTATCTCCTGTCAACCCGCGGGCCTGCTCGCGGCCTTCGCGGTCGCCGTGTATCCCCCTTTCATCCACTCCGTGGGCGCCCTCTACTCCGAGCCCCCAGCGATGTTTACCCTCCCTGCCGCGGTCCTCGCCTTCCTTTGGGCTGGGGACGGATTGGATGCTCGCTCCTCGCCCGCCAGATGGCTACTCCCGGGCTTCTTGTTCGGCCTCACCGCCATGTTCAGGCCCGAGTACCTACTCGTCGGCTTCGCCTTCGCCCTCCTTGCCCTGATCCGGGTCTGGCGCGCTCGCGCCTGGCGGCCGAGCCTCGCCGCGGCGGCGCTCCTGCTCGTCGCCCTGCTGCTGCCGATAGCCCCCTGGGCGATCCGCAACCAGGTCGTCCTGCATCGCACCGTACCGATCTCCACCGGCGGCGGCAAGGCGCTCTACGTCGGCACCTTCCTGCCCGCCGACGGCGAATACCAGCGGGTCAAGGCGATCCTGGCCCAGCGCTACCTGCACCGCGAATACGACCCACACTCCCAGGCGCTGGAAGAAGTCAATCCGGTGCCGCTCTTCAATCGCGTCGCCGACCGTTACCCGAACCTGCCCCGCGACTCTGCCCTGGGCAAGATCGGCAAGCAGAACTTCTCCCACTACTTCGGCGAAGACCCGGTCGAATACCTGGCGATGACCGCGCGCAAGACCTGGCGGATGTGGAGCGCCGGGATCGGGGAAGCGATGGAAAGCACCGCCGGGCGCATTGTCCAGACGCTGATCGTCGTCCTCGCCCTCGCTGGCCTCGTCGTGCTCGCCTGGCGCCGCTGGTGGTGGGAGCTGGTCGCGATGGCGACCCCGATTGCGCTCGTCTCCGCCGTCGGCGCTATCTCGCTGGCCGCGCCGCGTCGCAACGAGGTGTTGATGACGCTGATCTTTCCCCTCGCTGCGGCGGCGCTCTCGCGGGGGACGGCGGCCCTATTGTCCAGGCGGTAATGGCTCTCTATGCAGGCATCTTTCCGGCCGAACTGACGGCCCTGCGCAGCGCCGGGCTGATCGGCGGAATCGCGCTCGTCGTCTACGCCGTGGCGCGGCGACGCTCGCTGCGCAACGCCGACGTGCTGATCCTGCTCGCCGCCGGCCTCGGTTTGGCACTGGTCTCGGGCACCGAAATCACCGACAAGCTGCTCTCCGCCTTCTCCTTCGAAAAGGGCAACGGCGGCCGCATTCTCGGCCTCGCCGTCTTCGCCATCTTCATCCTCTTCCTGCTGACCCTGCGCGCCCTCTCTCAGGGAGCGCGCAACGCGCGCCAGCTCTCGGCCGCGCTGGAGGGCCTCGCCTGGGAGGAGTTCCGCCAGGCGAAGCTGCCGGAGCGTTTCCGCGGCAAGATCGCGATCCTCGTCCCCGCCTATAACGAGGCCGACAACATCGGCTACGTGCTCGACCTGATGCCAAGCGAAGTATGCGGCGCGGCAACCGCCGTGCTCGTCGTCGACGATGGCTCGCGTGACGGCACCGGTGACGTCGCCGCCGAGCACGGCGCCGCGGTCGCCCGCCACGTGACCAACAGGGGTGGTGGCGCGGCGCTGCGCACCGGCTACAGGCTGATGGTTGAATCCGGTGCGGAGATCGTCGTCACCCTCGACGCCGACGGCCAGCACCTGCCTTCGGAGATGGAGCGCCTGGTCAAACCGGTGCTCGACGGCGAAGTCGACGTCGCCCACGGTTCGCGCGTGCTCGGCCACGCCGACCGCAACCACTTCGCCCGCGAGCTCGGCATCGTCTTCTTCAACCGCCTCGTCTCGGCGATCACCCGCACCCACGTCACCGACTGCTCCAACGGCTACCGCGCCGTGCGCACCACGGTGCTGCCCCAGCTCGTCCTGCGCCAGGAGCAGTTCCATACCTCCGAGTTCATGATCGAGGCGATCAAGCGTGAAATCCCCGCCCGCGAGGTGCCGATCACGGTCGAGCAGCGACTGCACGGCCACTCGAAGAAGCCGGCCGTGTTTCGCTACGGGATGGGCTTCGCCAACGCGATCGTCCGCACTTGGCTGCGCTAGGGCTGTTGGGGCGGCAGCAGTCTCAGCTGCTCTGAGCCGAGGCGCTCACCTTCATCGCCGAGGCGGACGAAGGCGCGAATTGGCGTCGGTTTGGCGACCGTCAGCCAGAACCGCCCGCGGCAGTGTCGATCTAGGTGTTTGCTGGCGAAGCTCTTGCCGTTGCGGCTCAACTGCACCGGCAGGCCGCCGCCGTCCTTACACGGGTCGAGTCGGACCTTGATCTTGAAGCGCGAGCCGCCGGTCCGCAGCCGCTTGGCCGAGAGCAGCAGGTGGCCTTGCGCCGACCGCGACGGCTTTCCCGGCCCAGGCCGAGGTGAAGATTTCGTCAGTGTCGCCGGAGCTCCTGGCGTAGCCGGAGCCGAGCAGTCTGCTGGGACCGGTCCCTCCAGGCGGTAGACCGGCCCGTTCTTGGAAGCTACGTAGATCCGCCCACAGGAGTCTTCGCCAAACGAGGTCGGCTTTTCGACGGCCAGACCCTCGGAGCGATCGCCGCTGGCGATTCCTGCGGTGCGCGGCAGGACAAGGGAGCGGATCTCTTCCGAGCAGAAGTCGGTGTAGAGGTAGCGGCCGTAGAGGTCGCCGAGGCTTGGGTCGCGGACGACGTAGCCACCGATGATCGAGCAGCCAAAGGGGGCGCCCCCGCCAGGATCTTCGTGCGGGTAGTCGAAGACCGGTTCGGTGAAGCCGCTCGCGGTCGCGCACGCAGTCGCTGGATTCGTGTAGGCGATGAAACCCTCGCGGCAGTTCCAGCCGTAGTTGGCGCCGGCTCCGCCGACGACGCCGGCCGCCGGACTCGGGGCGATGTCGATCTCCTCGCGAGCGTCCTGCCCTACGTCGGCGATCACCATCTCGCCAGTCGCTCGATCGAAGGAGAAGCGCCAGGGGTTGCGCAGTCCGTAAGCCCAGATCTCCTCACGAGCCGCCGTCCCGACGAAGGGATTGCCGGCCGGGATCGAGTAGGCCGGGACCTGGCCCGGATGCGGGTCGATGCGAAGAACCTTGCCCAACAGTTCTTTGGTGTTCTGGCCGTTTTCGAAGGGATCTCCGCCGCCGCCGCCGTCGCCGAGCGAGATGTAGAGGTGACCGTCGGGGCCGAACTGGAGCTGGCCACCGTTGTGGTTGGCTTCCTGGGCGTGGCCGACGCTGAGGATCTGTTCGCGGATCGGGGCGCCGCCACTGGGATTCAGGCGAAAGGAATCGAGGTGGACGTCGCCTTCGGCGCCACCCGCCTGGGATGTGCCGGCGTAGGTGGCGTAGATGCGGCCGCTGCCTTCGAAATCCGGCGCCGGCGCGATCGAGAGCATCCCCCGCTCGACTTCACAGCAGCTGACCAGTTCGGTCAGGTCGAAGAGCTGCCGGGTCCCGGCGGGCCCGGTTTCAAGGATCTTGCCTTCGCGCTCGACGACCAGCAAGCGTTCCGGGTTGGTCGGGCTCGAGGTGACGTAGACGGGCTGGTCGAATTTGCCGACCAGGTGCAACGACGCCGCCTGGGCCGAGGCGCAGCCGAGGAGGAGAGAGGCCGAGATGAAGAGTAGAGCGAAACGAGGCAAGCGATCCTCCTGTCGGGGGCGCCCACCCACTACCCAGCCGCGACGCCTAGCGAACCCCCGGGTGCCGCACCGCGGCCGGATCGGGGAGATAGAGATCGGCCCCACAGCGCGGGCAGACCTGAACGTAGAGCTTGAGCGCCTTGTGGCAGTTGGGGCACTGGCGTTCGGGTTCGTCCTTCTCCCGCCGGTAGAGGATCACGGCGATCAGCCCCAGCGGCGGCAGCACCGAGCCGATCACGAGCCAGAGCCAGAACGAGCTGCCCTTGGCTTTGCCGATGATCGCGGTGGCTAGTCCGAAGGAGAAGGCGATGAAGAGGTACTCGAATCCCATGGCCCTATTGTCGCCTCCAGCGCCTTCGGGTGCCCGATCGAGCCGACCTCGGAAATATCGCGCCGGAAGGGCAGACTTGCGGTCCAATCGATCACCGCGCGGGCCTTGCGGGCCGCACCCGGGATCTGACTCATGTGGTAGGTCCGGGCCATCCACCAGGCCGGGAAGCCGCGGAAGGTGCGGCCGCCGACCTTGCCCACGGCCTTGTAGCGACCGAGGTTGACGAAAGCCGCATTGCCCTTGTAGGTGAACGAACTGGCGCTGCCGATGCCCAGCTCCGCCGCAATATTGCGGGCGGCGACGGGGCCCTGGCGAACGGCGTGCTGCGCGGTTGGTGGGCAGAGGCCGCCGCGGGGGTCGGGTGCCGCGGCGCAGTCTCCAATTGCCCAAACCGAGTCGAGCCCCTTGACCCGCAGGTGATCGTCGACCGGAACGCGACCGCGCTCGTCCAGTGGCAGCGAGAGCTGGCGCAGACTCGGGTGCGGGGCTACCCCGGCGGTCCAGACGACGGTCCGGGTCGGCAGCGTCTCGCCGGTGGCGATGCGGGCGGAATCCGCGCACACCTCCTCTAGGGTGGTACCGAGGCGGACGTCGATGCCGCGGCCGCGCAGCTCGCGCAGGGCGTAATCGGCGAGCTCAGCATCGATCTCGGGCAGCACCCGGTCACTAGCCTCGACCAGCACCCAGCGCATGCCGTGCAGCCGCGCCCGCGGGTAGCTCTCAATCGCGTCGGCGGCGAAGTCCTGTAGCTCGGCGAGGGCCTCGAGGCCGGCGTAGCCGCCGCCGACGAAGACGTAGGTGAGCAGCTCGTCGCGGCGCGCCGCATCCTCGCTCGCGTTGGCTGCCTCAAGCGTCTCGATTACGTGGTTGCGCAGCCAGATCGCGTCAGCCAGGCTCTTGAACCCGATCGCGTGCTCGGAGAGACCCGGCACCGGCAGCACCCGCGAGACCGAACCGAGCGCGAGCAAGAGCTGGTCGTAGGGAAGCTGCTCGGCGTCGCCCTCACGTGTGCGCAGCTCAACCGTCTTGGCGACGGGATCGTGAGCGGCAATCGATCCCAGGCGCAGGTAAGTGCGTTTGAGGATCTCGCGCAGCGGCGTGACCACGTGCCGCGGCTCCAGCGTCCCAGCCGCCGCCTCGGGCAGGAACGGCGTGTAGAGCATGAAATTGGCGTCGTTAACCAAGACCAGCCGGGTCGACTGCCGCGGCATGATCCGCTCCAGCTCCCGCGCAGCCATCGCGCCCCCAAATCCACCTCCGGCGATGACGACGTTCCAGGCCATGCACTCAACTTAGCACTTTGTAACAACTTGTTACAAAGTTTCGAATAGCACGATTATATACTTGACACAGGGTTAGCCAGCCAATAGGCTAGCCCTGTGAATCCTTTTTACGGCTTTCCAGAGCGGTTTTCTTCGCAGTCTCGCGGACCTTTTTCGGGAACAATTTACGGATTGCCTCCTCATCGGTCAGCTCGCGGGCTTTCTTCTGCTTTCGGGGCATGGCCATGAACCTTCCTCAGTTGATCGAGCAGTTCCGCTCCGAGGACAAGTGTCGCGAATACCTCGAAGACCTGCGCTGGCCCAACGGCGTCTACTGCCCACGCTGCGGGGACATGTCGGTCTCGAGGATCGAGAAGCGCAACCAGTGGGAGTGCAACGAGACTTCATGCCGCTACCAGTTCTCGGTCACCGCAGGGACGGTCTTCCACGACTCCCACTTGCCGCTGTGGAAGTGGTTCCTTGCGATCTACCTGATCGGCGAGTCCAAGAAGGGCATCAGCGCCAAGCAGCTTCAGCGCACGCTGGGCGTCTCCTATAAGACGGCTTGGTATCTGGGCCACCGGGTGCGCTCCGCGATGGAGGACGACTCGCCTGTGCCGCTGAAGGGCATCGTGGAGGTTGACGAGACCTGGCTCGGCGGACGCCGCAGGGGCTCCGGCGGCAAATGGCGGGACCACAAGAAGATGATCCTCGGCGCTGTCGCCCGTGGTGGTGAGGTCCGACTGGAAGTCCGCGAGGGACCGGGCCAAGAGTCCAAGGTCTCCTACCAGAGCTTCGTCAAGACCCATGTGGACGGCAGGGCGGAAATGATCTTCACGGACTCCGATAGCTCGTGGGGAGACATGACCGACGCCGACACGGCTCATGAGAAAGTCGATCACCGTCGCGAAGAATGGGTTCGCGGCATCGTCCACACAAACACCATTGAGGGTGTCTGGAGCCTGTTCAAGCGCGGGGTCGTCGGCAGCTATCACCAGTTGTCAGCGAAGCACTTGCCGGCCTACCTGGACGAGATGGCCTTCCGCTTCAACAACCGTGACAACGCCTTCCTGTTTCGCGACACGTTGCTGCGGATGATCGCGGGCGAGACACTGCCCTACGCGGAGTTGATTGCAGACGAGGACGCGTCAGCGACCTAGCTCGTCACCGAACGGACCCCGAAGCGCGCTGGTGAGTGTCCTCCTGTTTGCCCATCAGCGTCGCCCGTTGCTCGGCATGGAAGATCGTTAGCTCGATCAGGGAGACCGTCCCGGCGACAGACCAAGCCGCGAGCGCAGTCGAGACGCCGAGTCCCCCCATCTTTAGCGCCGGAGAGAACTCGGGCCATCCAACCGCAACGACGAGCGCCGCAATGACCGATAGCCCAGCGACGCTGGCAACGACCATGTAGGGGGCCATCGCCTCGCGGATGCCCCCGGCGTCATCGATAAGCACGCGCCGGTAGGGGCCATCGAACAGTGCGGCGATAACCGCCAGGGCCGTCAGAACGGCGCTGATGATCGCTACTCCGACGGCACCGGTCGCGATGGTCAACGTGACGCCCCGATCGCGAACCGCGCTATCGCACGCCAGCCAGGCGACCAACACCCCGACTGCGATCCCCACCCCGAAATCCCAATGAAGCGCAGTTCGGAGATAAAGCTTCAATTCTGACCGTCGTCCTCGTCAAGCATGCCGAACTCCTCGCTCTCGTTGCGCTCGATGCTGGCCTTGTACTCGTCTACAGCAGCGCGTGCCTCGTCGATGTCTTCCGCTTCGGCGGTCGGGTCTCCCAGCTCATGCCGTAGCGATCGGCCACTGACCTCATGGGTACTCGGATCGGCCACGGCGACTCGAATCTCGGAGGCCGAATCGTCCTCGGAACTCCACTGGCTCTGCTCTCCTTTGGTCTCCCCGGTAATCCGAACCTCGCCGTAGTTCTGGTGGGCATGCTCGATTCCCTCTCGGACGAGTGGATCACTCAGGTCGATGCCCTGCGGATCGTTCACGTCCGCGCGAGCCGCGATCTGCACCATCCCCGCGTTCGTGCCCTCGATGACGTCGCGTATCTTTTTGCGCGAGCCGTAGTGCGGATTAGGTCGGCGGAGGGTGAGTCGAACCGCTCTCACGCGATCCACGCTCTCCGCCCACGCCTCCAGTGGCACCTGTTGGGTGTCGCGCGAGACGCGCCACCGGTCACTCTGAGACGCCTCGTTCAGCAGCGCCTGTAGCGCACCCGTGAATGACTTGGCCTGAATTTCCTTGCCGCGTAGCTGAAACGCGACCCGCATCTCTACCGGATCGATAGCGAATGGCGAGGTCAGTCCAAGTGGACGGGCATGCTCGCGGAAGTCGTTCGCCTCCTCGTCCCACAACTCGGCCATTGTCGAAGCCTGGAAGCCAATCCGACCAACAAACGCCTTCCCCTCCTCCTCCCACTTCCCCATCCGCCACGTCCGCTTGCGAATCTCGACGCGGGTGCCAGCGACAAGCGACTGGCGAAGCGCCTCGGCTGGATCGGCGCTCGCCGCGAGCGTCTCCCAGTCGATCTTGGCGAACGCGATCTTCCCGCTCGTCGCGCGGGGTGGTGGCTCTGGCATCCGCCGATGCTAGTTTGGGAACGCTTCGATATGTCGGGTGGGTGAGCTAGATGAACTGCCCCGCCCGTACCTCGCCCGGCTCCCAAACGATTCCCTCCAGCAACCGTGCAGGCGGGACGCCGAGTGCGCCGCCGAGCTTGGCGAGGGTGTCGATGCGGGGAATGCGGCCGCCGCGCTCCAGCAGACCGATCTCGGTCCTGTGCAGACTCGCCCGAAAGGCCAAATCCTCCTGTGTCACTCCGGCGTCTTCCCGAAGACGGGCGAGGTTCTGCCCGAACCGTTCCGCGACGGTCACAGTTCCAACCTGTCGAAGACGAGGGCGGCAGGGGTCAGCGCTAGCTCTTCGTCCTCCCAGCGCAGGAGGCGAGTGCGTACGAGATGACCGATTGCGGCCCCGACCTCCGGGGTGTCGCCTATCTCGGCCCTGAACTCTCTTCGATGGACACGCTTCGGGTAGCGATCTAGTGCGAGCGCGAGTACGGCTCGTTGCAGGCGCTCAGCGTCCCGCGGAGAACTGGATTGATGCATCGGAAGGCCTGACCTTTCGGTGCCAGGCCGGGGGGCGTTAGCGCGCCGCCCCGGCCGCTTTGTAGGTCAGGCGAAAGTAGGGGCGACCTGCGACGGATTCTTACCCTGTGTCAAGTACACAATCGTGTCGAATAGCACTAGGATCCTCCTCATGCCGCTACACCTCACACCGGGCAAAACAATCAAGCGGACCGCACTACATCGGCGCTACGGCGGTAGGCAGCGAGGCGGAATCAGTCCCTCGGGCAAGTCACCAAACGTCTTCCTCTTCACCGATCCAAAAGAGGGAGCAAGGCACGGCTACATATATGACGGCCTGCGCAAAGACGGTCTCTATGACTACACCGGCGAAGGCCAGAGCGGTGATCAGCAGATGACCCAGGGAAATCGGGCGATTCGTGACCACAACCGCGAAGACCGTGAGCTTCATCTCTTTAAAGCGAACGGCTCAAAAGTCCTATACATCGGGCAGTACGAATACGTCGAGCACTATCCCGGCGAGGCATGGCAGACCGACAAGCGGGAAACAAGAGCGGTCATCGTCTTCCGTCTACTCCCCGTAGGAATAACCGCCCCAATCGAGCCCTCCCCCGTCGAAAGGCTTGAACGCCGCCGAGTCAAAATGATTCCGGTGGAGCGACAGTGGACCGAAGAGTCGCTGGTCAGGCCGGGCGGGCCCTACACCGCCAAGCGGCGTGAGCAGAAGCTTGTCCACAGCTACGAAGCCAAGCTGGAGAAAGAAGGGCACAAAATTGGCCGCCTTCAACTTTGGCCACCCGGTGAACCAGCACCGTTTCTCACCGACCTCTACGACGCCACTACAAACACCTTGATCGAGGCGAAGAGCAGCGTTGCTCGCACATCATTTCGGATGGCGATCGGGCAGCTAGCGGACTACGCACGACTGGTGAAACCAACAACGCCAAGGAAGGCAATCCTGCTTCCCGAACGCCCCCGTCGCGACCTCATAAAACTCGCTAAGGGCGAGGGAATCAGCGTTATATGGGCTAAGCCCGATGGCAAATTCGGATCTAGCTCCCCAGCTTCTCCTTGATCAGGCGGTTGACCTCGCCGCCGTCGGCGCGGCCCTTGGTCTCCTTCATCACGGCGCCGACGATGGCGCCGATCGCCTTGCCGTTGCCGGCGCGGATCTGCTCGGCCGCCTCTGGGTTGGCCTCTACCGCGGCGGCGACGATCGACTCGAGCTCTCCGCTGTCCGAGATCTGAGCGAGACCCTCGCGCTCGACGATCGCGGCGGGATCGCCGCCCTCGCTGACTAGGGCGGTCAAGACGGTCTTGCCGCTGCCGTGGGAGATCTTCTTCTCCTGGACCATGGCGACCAGGGCCGCCAGGGCGGCGGGCTCAACCCTGGACTCGTCCGCGGAGACGTCTCCCTCCTGGCGCAGCGCCGCGGCAAGCTCGCCGGTAACCCAATTGGCGACGACCCGCGGCTCTACGCCCTCTGCCTGCTTCGACGTCGCCTCGAAATAGGCGGCGGTCTCCGGGTCGGCCGCCAACAGCGCCGCCACGTCCTCCGGCAACCCGAGCTGGTCACGGTAGCGCTCGGCCCGTGCCGCCGGCAGCTCCGGCAGCGACTCTCGCGCCTCGCGCAGCATCGTCTCGGTCGGCGCGATCGCCACCAGGTCGGGCTCGGGGAAGTAGCGGTAGTCGTGGGCTTCCTCCTTCGAGCGCAGCGGGTGCAGGCTGCCGTCCTCGGGATGGAAGTGGAGGGTCTCCTGCTCGACCTTCCCCCCCGCTTCGATCAGCTCTCGCTGGCGCGTCAGCTCGGCTTCGATCCCGCGCTCGAGGAAGCGGAAGCTGTTCATGTTCTTCAGCTCGGTCTTGGTCCCGAGCTCTTCGCTACCCGCCGGCCGCACCGAGATGTTGCCGTCGACGCGCAGGCTGCCCTCCTCCATGTTGACGTCGGAGACACCGAGCTGGCGCACCGTCTCGCGCAGCAGGCGTGCCCATGAGGCCGCCTCCGCAGCGCTACGCAAGTCGGGCTCGGTGACGATCTCGACCAACGGCGTACCGCCGCGGTTGAAGTCGACCAGCGAGGCGCCGGAGCCGTGGATCCGGCCCGACTCGCCGACGTGGATCATCTTCGCCGCGTCCTCCTCGAGGTGGGCACGGTGGATGCGGATGTCCCCGAGTCGTCCGGCGCCGGCAATCGGGATGTCGTACTGACTGATCTGGTAGGCCTTCGGGCTGTCCGGATAGAAGTAGTTCTTGCGGTGGAAGATCGAGCGCGGCGCCACCTCGCACTCCAGCGCCGCGGCGATTTGCAGAGCGAAGAGGACCGCTTGTTCGTTGACTACGGGGAGCACGCCTGGATGGGCAAGGCAGACCGGGCAGGTGTGCACGTTGGGCTCGTCGCCAAAGGAGAGCTCGCAACCACAGAACATCTTCGTCTTGGTCGCCAACTGGACATGGATCTCCAGCCCGATCACGGCCTCGAGCTCAGCCACCCCCCTCACCTCCGCTTCCGGTGCGCTTTTTGTGGTCTATGGCCGCATAAGGCGCACCGGAAGGCCGAGTGTCGAAGCCGATGCCCTGCTCGAGCGCGTAGGCGGCACCCAGCAGCTTCTGCTCCCCAAAGGCCGGGGCGGCGATCTGGAAGCCGACCGGCAGCTCTGGGCCGCCGCCGGCGGGTTGTGCAAGACCCGCGGGGATCGAGATCGCCGGAATACCGGCCAAACTCATCGGCACGGTGAAGAAGTCGTTGAGGTACATCGAGAGCGGATCCGCCGTCTTCTCGCCGAGTTTGAAGGCGACCGTTGGGGAGGTCGGAGTGACGACGAAGTCGACCTGGTCGAAGGCGTTCTTGAAGTCGCCGGCGATCTTCGTCCGCACCTTCTGCGCCTGGCCGTAGTAGGCGTCGTAGTAGCCGGAGGAGAGCGCATAGGTGCCGAGCATGATCCGCCGCTTGACCTCGGCGCCGAACCCCTGCGCCCGGGTCTGCTCGTACATCTCGATCACGTCGCCGCTGGAGGGAGCACGCATCCCGTAACGGACGCCGTCATAGCGGGCGAGGTTCGATGAGGCCTCAGCCGGGGCGATCACGTAGTAGGCGGAGATGCCGTGCTCGGCATGCGGCAGCGACACGGTGTTTATCTCACCGCCGAGGTCCCTGATCTTCTCCAGCGTCGCCTCAAAGACGGCGCGCACACCGGTGTCGAAATCGTGGGCGGTCAGGTCGCTTGGAACCCCGAAGCGCAGTCCTTTGAGATCGCCACGATCCGGCAGGCTCGGTGATTTCGGCAGGCCGACCGAGGTCGAGTCGCATGGATCCTGGCCCTGCAGGATCGCCAGCATCAGGGCAGCGTCGCTGACGTCGCGGGTGAACGGCCCGCACTGGTCCAGCGAGGAGGCGAAGGCGATCATCCCGTAGCGCGAGATCGCGCCGTAAGTGGGCTTGAGCCCGACGATGCCGCAGAGCGCCGCAGGCTGGCGGATCGAGCCGCCGGTGTCGGTGCCGATCGCCCAGGGCGCCAGGCCGCCGGCGACCGCCGCGGCCGAGCCGCCGGAGGAGCCGCCGGGGACGCGCTCGCGGTCCCAGGGATTGAGCACCGGGCCGTAGGCCGAGTTCTCGTTGGAGGAGCCCATCGCGAACTCGTCCATGTTGGTCTTGCCGAGGATCGGCGCCCCGGCCTCGATCAGCTTGCGCACGGCGGTTGCCGTGTAGGGGGGCTCGTAGCCCTCAAGGATTCGCGAGCCGGCGGTGGTCGGCACGCCCTCGGTGCAGAAGATGTCCTTGACTGCGATCGGGGCGATGCTCGGCCGCTCGACCGCGATCGCGCTCGCACCGCCGTCCTCGTCGCGCCAGAGGTAAGCATTGAGCTCGTCGCCGGCGGCAGCCTGCCGCCATGCGTCGGCGTACTCGCCCGCGTCAAGCTCGCCCGCGACCATTGCCCGATGGGCCTCGAGGGCCGTCAGCGCCAGCAGCTCGGCCATCTATTCCTCGGCCTGCGGCGAGGGAACGCGGAAGGCGCCCTC
Source organism: Solirubrobacterales bacterium (assembly GCA_035554595.1). Lineage (GTDB taxonomy): Bacteria > Actinomycetota > Thermoleophilia > Solirubrobacterales > 70-9 > VRUE01. Next base: position 15,633 of record DATMIH010000216.1, on the reverse strand, counting down.
GGCGGGATCGGGTGCCGAGGCAAGCGCCACCTCGGGCGGCAGGCTCTCGTGGGGAACGTCGGCGCGCAGGACGTTCTCCAGCTCGACCACGTGCGAGGTCGGCTCAACCTCATCGAGGTCCAGCTCAGCGATCCGGTCGACGTGCTCGAGGATCCCCGAGAGCTCTCCAGTCATCCGTTCGACCTCCTCCTCGGAGAGGCCGAGGCGGGCCAGCTTCGCCACGTGCAGTACCTGCTCTCGCTCGATCACGGCGGCCGATTCTAGGCGCCTCGCCAGTTAGAGTCAGCGCCGGGATGAGAGGCGAGCGCGCTGAGAAGTTCGTGGTACTGAACCTGCGGCTGCTGGCGGTCAGCTTCGCGGTCGTCGGCATCCTCTTCATCGCCGTCCCCAGCGGCGTCCTCGACGTGATCTCAGACGTCGGCGAATGGTTCGGCAACACCACCCGGGCCCCGCACACGCAGGAGGACCTCTGGCTGGCGCTCTCCTTCGCCTACATGGTGGTGATCACCGGCATCTGCGTGGTCGCGCAGGCGGACGTGGTCCGCTACCGCCCACTGCTGCTGGTGCTGGTAGCCGGCAAGACCGCTTCCTCGCTCGGCTCGCTCGCCTTCTTCCTGATCGACGAACACGTCTTTATCTACCTGCTCAACTTTCTCGTCGACGGCTTCCTCGCCCTGCTCTCGCTCTGGCTCTGGTCGTTGGCTGGCCGCATCGGTCGTCCCGCCGCGCCTGGCTGACAGCGCTCGCCGGGGCTCTCCGCCGCCGAGCAGCGCACCCTGAGCGCGATCTGCGCGGCGATGGCGCCGGGCCTTGACGGCCTGCCCGCAGGGGAGCGCGATATCGATGTCTCAGGCCCCGTTGCTGAGTTCCTGCGCTCGGTCTCTCCGCGTGCACTGGCGCGGATCAGGCTCGGACTACGTGCCTTCGAGTGGTTGCCCTTCCCCTGGCGCTTCAGCCGCCTCGATGCGGCCGCCCGCGAGGACTTCCTGCGCGGCATGGAGACCTCTCGCTTCGGCCTGTACCACGAGCTCCTGCTGATGGCCAAGGTCTTCGCCACGCTGGGCAGCGCCGTGGCGCCGGAGGTCGAGCAACGGATTGGCTTCAGCGCCAGCTGTCGACTCGCCGACGGATCGCGGCCCGAGCCCGCCGGCCCGCTGGGCGAGACCGAGCCCGCGCTAGACGGCGAGGAATGCGACGTTGTCATCGTCGGCTCCGGCGCCGGCGGCGCGGTCGCCGCGGCGACCCTCGCCGAGGCCGGGCTCGACGTGATCGTGCTCGAGGCCGGCCAGAGCTTCAACCGCGAGAGCTATCCAGCGAAACCGCTGGATGCGATCGCCGCCCTCTACCGCGACGGCGGCCTGACGATCGCCGAAGGCCGGCCGCCGATCCCGGTACCGGTGGCACGCACTGTCGGCGGCACGACCGTGGTCAACTCGGGCACCTGCTTCCGCGCCCCCGGTGCGGTGCTGCAGGAGTGGAATACGTGCTTCGGCATCGAGTGGGCCACCAAGCTTGGAGATGAGTTCAGCCGGGCCGAGCAGTTCCTGCGAGTGACTCCCGTCGATTCCGAGCGGATGGGCCGCAACGGCCAGCTGGCGATGGAGGGAGCAGCCGCGATCGGCGCTAGCGGCGGCCCGATCGCCCGCAACGCCGGCAGTTGCGTGCAGTGCAGCTGCTGTCCCTTCGGCTGCGAGATCGACGCCAAGCGCGGCATGCACGTCAGCTACCTGCCGCGCGCGGTGGCGGCGGGGGCGCGGCTGCGCACAGGAGTCGAAGCGCAGCGCATCACGGTCGAGGACGGCCGCGCTACCGGCGTCACCTGCCACACCGGGGTCGACGGGACTGAAAGTCGTCAGATAGATCGCTTTGAGTCCCGTCGGCCCTATGTGGTTCGGGGGAGGCTGGCGACTGTGGTCTCTGGGGGGGCGCTGGGGACGCCCGAGCTGCTGCTGCGCTCGGGTCTCGGCGGCCGCCAGGTCGGCCGCAACCTCCACATCCATCCCGCCTGCTGGGTCGGCGCCCGCTACGAGGAGGAGGTGCGTGGCTGGGACGGCGTGATGCAGAGCTACTACATCGACCAGTGGGAGCCCCAGCGCCTCCTGCTCGAGGCCACCTTCACCCCCCTGGCCTTCGGCGGCGCCTGGCTCCCCGGCGTCGGCCGCGCCCACCAACGCTCAATGCTCGATTTCGGCCACGTCGCCTCGATCGGCGTCCACCTCTCCGACCAATCAAGCGGCCGCGTCGACCTCACCAACGGCGGCGCCCTGAGGGCTCGCTACAACCTCACGAGAGACGACGCCGACCGCCTCACCTTCGGCATAGCCCGTGCCGCCGAAATCCACTTCGCCGCCGGCGCTCGCGAGGTCTATCCCAACATCGCGCGAGTCGGCACGCTAACCCCGAAGAAGCTCTCAGACTTCGAGGCGACCCGCTTCAAGCCCTCGGAGTTGCGCCTGGAGGCTTTTCACCCGATGGGCACCGCTCGAATAGCCGGTGAGGACGATGGCGTCTGCGCCAGTGACGGTTCGGTTCACGGCCTCAACGACCTCTACGTCGCTGACGCTTCGCTCTTCCCCACCTCCGTCGGCGTCAATCCCATGATGACGGTCATCGCCTTCGCCGCCCGCATCGCGGCTGAACTCGCGAAGAGCGCCGGGTAGCGCCTGTCAAAACACTCAAGCGAGGCTCCCGCCGAGCGTTTTGACAGGCGCTACCCGGCGCTCCCCCCGCCTGCTCAGCCGCCAGCCGGAGGCGGAGGCGGAGGCGGCGGACCCTGAGAGCTCGGCGGCGGCGGTGGCGTCGACGAAGGCGGTGGTGGCGGAGGAGGCGCCGATGCAGTGGGCTGATGCTGCGGCACCGACCCCCCACCGGACAGCCGATCCGCCGCGTCACCGAAGGTGATCCCTTCTTCTTTCATCGTGCTGTACCCGCCGAAGGCAACCCCACCGGCAGCGATCAGGCCCAAGAAGATTCCGATGCTCAGAGTGGCGTCGACGGAGACGCCGCCGAAGCTGGCGAAGCTCGGCGGATCGATGATGCGGAAGAGGATCAGCAGCACCGAGACCACGCCTAGGACGGTGACGATGGTGCTCATCGGGACTGAGGGCTCGTAGGGAGAGTCGGCGAGGCGCAGGCCAGCCATGACGAGCGCGGCGATGATCGTGATCACGAGGATGATCGGGATGAAGTCGAGCGCGTCCCAGGCGTTGCCACCACCACCCGGCACGCTGCCCGAGAACCCGCCGACACCGGAGACTTCGACGCCGAACCAATCGAAGAACATGAAGATGAAGAGCAGGATCGCCGAGCCGCCCGCGATCTTCTCTCCCGGGCTGAGCTTGTCTAGATGGTCCATCAATCCTCCGGTCGAACTAGGGGTCGGGCCGACATTACACCCGGGCTCGCGCCGCAGCCAACGTATTTACGAGCAGCATTGCGACTGTCATCGGGCCGACCCCGCCGGGCACCGGAGTGATCGCCGAAGCGACCTCCGCGGCCGCTTCGAAGTCGACGTCGCCGACCAGTCCGTCATCGGTTCGGTTGACCCCGACATCGATCACCACCGCCCCGGGCTTGATCGCGTCGCCGCCGAGCAGACGAGGAACGCCGACAGCGGCCACGAGCACGTCGGCGCGATGGCAGACGCCGGCAAGGTTTCGCGTGCGCGAGTGGCACATCGTCACCGTCGCGTTGGCCGCCAAGAGGAGGCGCGAGACCGGGACGCCGACGAGCTTTGAGCGGCCCACGACCACGACCTCCGCGCCCTCGAGCTCGACGCCCTCGTGGCGAAGCAGCTCCATTACGCCGGCCGGAGTGCAGGAGACTAGGCCCGGCATGCCCTGGGCGAGGCGGCCGGCATTGACCGGCGTCAATCCATCGACGTCCTTGCCCGGATCGATCGCGGCGATGATCCGGTCAGGATCGATCTGCGCCGGCACCGGAAGCTGAACCAGGATCCCGTCGACCTCCTGATCGGCGTTCAGCTTTTCAACCAGGGCAAGCAGCTCCTGCTCGGTGGTCTCGGCAGGCAGGCCGTGATGGGAAGAGCGGATGCCGACCTGCTCGCAGGCCCGGTGCTTGCCCGCGACGTAAACCTCGGAGGCAGGATCGTCGCCGACGATCACCGTGACCAGCACCGGCGTGCGGCCACGCTCGGCCTCAAAATCCACGACTTCGGCTGCTACCCGCTGGCGTACCTCAGCGGCGACCGCTTTGCCATCGATGATTCGCGCTGCCATCGTGCCTATCTCCTCCGGATCGGTGCGTAATCGGCCATCAGCTTGCGCTCGCTGCCGTCGCCGGAAAAGCGCACGACGACGATGCCCCCTGCCTCAACCGCGGTCACCACGCCTTCGCCGAAGCTGGCGTGGACGACGTCGTCGCCGGTCTGCAGCTCCAAGGTGGGACCGGCATCGATCGGCGCGGCCGCGTCCTCGCCCGAGTCCCAACCGATGCCGGCGGCCGAGCCCGGCGCGCTGGAGTGGCGCTCGGTCAGCTCGGCGGGCAGCTCGTCGATGAAGCGCGAGGGCAGGTTGCGTTCAGAGCGGCCGAAGAGGCTGCGTTCGCGCGCCCAGGTCATGTAAAGGCGCTGCCGGGCACGGGTGATGCCGACGTAACAGAGCCGCCGCTCCTCCTCCTCTCCCCCCTCTTCCAGGGCCCGCATGTGAGGGAAGGCACCGTCCTCGCAGCCGATGATGAAGACCGTGTCGTACTCGAGGCCCTTGGCGTTGTGCAGGGTCATCAGCGTGACCAGCGACTCCTGCTCGCCGTCGAGGAGATCGTCCTGCTGCGTGTAGAGGGAGATCTGCTGCAGGTACTCCTCGAGTGGCGGGATTTCGCTCTCGCCCTCCTGCTCGCGCTCGATGTCGAACTCGGCCGCACCGGCGATCAGCGCCTCGAGGTTCTCGGCCCTGCCCTCGGCCTCGATCGTGCGCTCGGCCGACAGCGCTTCCAGGTAGCCGCTCTCGTTCAGCACCGCCTCGAGCAACCCGGCGACCGGCCCTTCCTCCTCGGCGCGTTCGCGCAACCCGGCCATCGTCTCGTAGAAGCGGCCGACGGCCTTGATCGCGCCGCCGTTCAGGCCCGGGACTTCCTCAACCGCCTCGATCACCTCCCAGATCGTCCGGCCGGTGGTGTTGGCGTGGGCAGCGATCCGGCCCTGGGTCGTGTTGCCGATCCCGCGCCGGGGCGAGTTGACGATGCGGGCGAAGGAGACCTGGTCGGCGGGGTTGGCGAGCAGGCTGAGGTAGGCGACCGCGTCCTTGATCTCGGCCCGTTCGTAGAACTTGGTGCCGCCGATCACCTGGTAGGCGACGTCGAAGCGGTTGAGCGTGTCCTCCAGCACCCGGCTCATCGCGTTGGTCCGGTAGAAGACGGCGACGTCCTCGCGCTTGACCCCGTCCTCCTCGGCGAGCCGCCCAATCTCCCCCGCCACCCAGCGCGCCTCCTCGTGCTCGTCGGAGAGCTCGGAGAGGCGCACCGGCTCACCGTCGGCGATCTCGGTCCAGAGCTGCTTCGGCCGCCGCTCGCGGTTGCGCTCGACGACGGCGTTGGCGGCCGAGAGGATCGTCTGCGTCGAGCGGTAGTTCTGCTCGAGCTTGACCACCTCCGCTTCGGGGAAGTCGCGCTCGAAGTCGAGGATGTTGCGAATGTCGGCGTGGCGGAAGCCGTAAATCGACTGATCCTCGTCGCCCACGACCATCAGGTTGCCGTGCTGCTCGGTGAGCAACTGCAGTAGGCGGTACTGGGCGTGGTTGGTGTCCTGGTACTCGTCGACGAGGACGTGGCGGAAGGTGCGGCGCCAGCGCTCGCGCGCCTCGTCGGATACTTCCAGCACGTTGACCGTGCGGACCAGCAGATCGTCGAAGTCCATCGCGTTGGCCTCGAGCATGCGTTTCTCATAAAGCGGATAGAGGTCCGCGACCGTTTCCTCGAATGGGTTGTTTTCGGCGGGCGCGTATCCCTCCGCATCGACCAGCTTGTTCTTGGCGCCGGAGATCTGCGAGCGCAGCGCCCGCGGCGGGTAGCGTTTCGGGTCGATCCCGAGCTCGGCCATGCAGCGTTTGAGCATCCGCAGGGAGTCGGACTCGTCGTAGATCGTGAAGGTGCGGGCGTAGCCGAGCTTCTCCGCGTCTGCGCGCAGCATCCGTGCGCAAGCGGAGTGGAAGGTCGTCACCCACATCGCCCGCACCGAGCGGCCGATCAGGGCGCCTACCCGCTCGCGCATCTCGCTCGCCGCCTTGTTGGTGAAGGTGATCGCGAGGATCTCGCCGGGGCGCGCCGCACCGGTCGCCAAGAGATAGGCGATGCGGTGGGTCAGCACCCGGGTCTTGCCCGAGCCCGCGCCGGCGAGGACCAACAGCGGGCCCTCGCCGTGGACGACCGCCTGTCGCTGCGGCTCGTTGAGCCCCGCGAGCAGGCGCTCGGCACGATCGGCACCGGCTTCGATCGGGGCCCCGCCCGGCTCAGGCGGGCTCTCGAAATCCATCTGCAGCATCGATTCCGAGAATAGCCCCGGCCGCGGCCGGTCCCGTAGCTACGCCGAGGGGTTAGAAGCGCAGGCTTCGAACACCTCTTCGAGCGCCTTGGGGGACTTGCCGAACAGCAGTTCTTCAACTTCGGACTGAGAGCCCTGCTTGAAGGCTTCGATCACGCAGCTGCCGAACTTCGGGTCCACTTCGGATGAGGCTTCCGAAAGGCTCGCTTCGAGGCTTTTGACCAGCTTTGCCTGGTCGAACTGGGCGAATTTGACGACTTCATTCAACTTCCACTAGTCACCGTCCTTGACCAGTGCCAATTCCAGCTTCTGCCCATCGAGATTGCCACCGCTGAGCGCAGCTTCGGCCGTGGCGTCCGAGCCGTCGACTTCGACCGTTGAGACGCTGACCGATTTCGCCCCTTCTTCCTTCTTGGCTTCTTCTTCGCACGATTTGACCGCGGCCTCGCCGCTTTCCTGCGTCGTCTGCTCCATGAACTGCTGGGTGTTCAGCTTCTTGCAGTCGGCCGGATCGGTGCTCGTCGCCGAGGTCTCGATCACTTCTTCGATTTCGCCGTCGTCTCCACCACTGCTACCGCAGGCTGCAAACGCGAGGGCCGAGAGGATCAGGATGCAGGGGAGCAGCAAGAGACGTACGCGCAAGTCGGGTCCTTTCCGAGACACACTGGACGAGAGTGGCGGCAGGCTACTTCAGCCACCGGCTGTCGAACGACCGGTGCGCTCGCGCAGCTCACTTGCCGCGTCACCGTCCGCAGCCGCGCCGCCGTCGAGCTCGGCAAGGCGCCGCTCCAGCTCACCGATCCGCTGCGAGAGCGACTTGATCGCCTCGGCGATCGGGTCGGGCAGATGGATCCAGTCGGCGTCGGGCCCCTCGACCCGCTTGCCGTCGACCTTGACCGGATGGCCCGGGTTGCCGACCACGGTGGCGCCCGGCGGCACGTCCTCGATCACGACCGTGTTGGCGCCGATCTTGGCGCCGTCGCCGACCGCGATCGGGCCGAGCAGCTTGGCGCCCGAGCCAACGGTGACGTTGTCACCCAGGGTCGGGTGGCGCTTGCCGCGCTGGAAGCCGGTGCCGCCCAGCGTCACCCCCTGGTAAAGCGTCACCCGCTCGCCGATCTCGGCCGTCTCGCCGACCACGACGCCGGAGCCGTGATCGATGAAGAACTCGCGGCCGATGCTCGCCGCCGGGTGGATCTCGACCCCTGTGACCGACCGCGTCAGGTAGGAGAGCACCCGCGGCACGATCGGCACACCGGCCTCGAGCAAGGCGTGCGCGAGGCGGTGAGCGAGCAGCGCCTGCACCCCGCCCCAACTGAGCAGGATCTCCAGGCTGGAGACTTCCTGTGCGGCCGGATCGCGATCGCGGGCCGCGGCGACGTCGGCGCGCACCTCGATCACCAGCCTCTTCCAGCGGTTCATGGTGAGAAGAAGGGTAGGGACACGTAGCGCTCGCCCGAGTCGCAGACAACCGTCACCACCCGCTTGCCCTCCATCGCCGGGCGCGCCGCCACCTCCAGCGCCGCCTTGACGTTGGCGCCGGCCGAGATACCCGCCAGCACCCCCTCGCGCTGGGCGACCAAGCGCGCCGTCTCCAGCGCGTCCTCATCGCCAACCGAGACGATCTCGTCGATCACGCTGCGATCCAACACTGAGGGCACGAAGCCGGCGCCGATGCCCTGAATCTTGTGCGGGCCTGGCCTTCCGCCGGAGAGGACCGGCGAGGTCTCCGGCTCGACCGCGACGATCAGGGTGTCGGGACTGCGCTCACGCAGGACCTGGCCGACGCCGGTGATCGTCCCCCCCGTGCCGACCCCGGCGACAAAGGCGCCGATCTCGCCGCTGGTGTCACGCCAGATCTCCTCGGCGGTCGTTTTCCGGTGCGCCTCCGGGTTGGCCGGGTTGGAGAACTGCTGCGGCATGAACCCTTTGCGCTGCTTGCAGATTTCCTCGGCCAGCTCGACCGCCTCGGTCATGCCGCCGAGCGAAGGCGTCTCGCGGACTTCGGCCCCGTAGGCACGCAGCAACTTGCTGCGCTCGCGGCTCATCCCCTCGGGCAGGGTGAGGATCAGCTCGTAGCCCCGCGCCGCGCAGACCATCGCCAAGGCGATCCCGGTGTTGCCACTGGTCGGCTCAACGATCACCGACTTGCCCGGCTCGATCAGCCCCTCTCGCTCGGCCGCATCGATCATCGCCACCCCGATCCGGTCCTTGACCGAGCCACCCGGGTTGAGCTGCTCGAGCTTGACGCAGACCTCCCCCGGCAGCTCCGCGCCGAGCCGCGACAGAGTCACCATCGGCGTATCGCCGACGACTGCGGCAGCGCTGTCCCCAACCGGCATCAGGCCTGAAGCGTAGTGCGGTGCGTTAGATGAAGTACATACCGAGTCGGGGCGCGCAATCCCGCACGACCAAGCGGTTTGCGGTTTCCGTGCGCCAGTTATGCGCCAGTTGGTGCGCCAGTAAGCACCGCGCCAGCCGCGCGGGCGGCTTCTTCGTCCCGCTTTCTCTGGGCGCTGAGGTAGGCATCAAGCAGCCGTGCTCCCTCTGCCTCTGACCCCGGCATCAGGTGGCCGTAGCGATCCAGCGTGATCGAAATATTGGCGTGGCCCATGAAGGTCTGTAGCGCCTTGGCGTTGACCCCGGCGGCGATCATCAGAGAGGCGAAGGTATGGCGGCACTCGTGCAGCGTAATGCGCTCAAGCCCGGCGTCCTTCCAAGCGTCGTCAGCGCGCTTCGTCAGCTTCGAGGGATCGAACGTACTGTCACCCCTCGCAAGCCCAAAGAATCGGTCACGGCCGCTGTAGCCGCTGGCGGCGAGCCTCGCGTCTAGGAAGTCTCGGAGGACCGCACTGATCGGCACCTTGCGCCGACCGGCATCTGACTTGAGCGGGATTTGCCCCTCGCGGTACTCCCAGCCGAACTCAACGCGAATCACGCCGTTGGCTAGATCGACGTCTTCCGCCCTCAGCGCCTGCAACTCGCCGCGCCGCAAGCCCCCGTACATCGCCGTCGCCCAGATCGGCCGGTCAGCGGTAGGGACGGCGGCGATCAGCGCCTCTGCTTCCGCCGGGGTCGCGTAGCGTTCTCGCCGACCGCGCACGGCCGGAAGCTGAAGGCCGCTGCAAGGGTTGACTGCGACCTCGCCGCGCGAGAGCGCGCGGCGATAGATGGCGCGGACCGGAAGCAAGGTGACCTGAATCGTTGACGGGTTCCAGCCATCGGCAAGTAGATCGTCGGCGAACTCTTGGAGATCGAAGCGTTGAAGGTCGGCGAGTCGAACGCCCGCGAATCGGGGCAGCACCCGGAGCCGCATTCCCGACTCATACGAGCGCAGCGCCGCGCGCTTGTAGGGGTCACCCGACCGATTTGGAATCGAGCCGTGGCGCGCGCCCTTGATCCATGCCGTCCACGCCTCCCCCAGCGTCGTCTTCTTCGCCGCTCGCATCCCTCCCCGCGAAAGAGCGCCGAGCGCATCGGCTCGCCACGACTTCGCTTCTGCCTTCTGAGCAAAGGTGCGGCGAATCTTCTTGCCGTCCCGCTTGGAGAAGACCCATGCCTCATAGCCAGCGCTGCAGTTGCAGCGCCCGCCATCGCGAGCGCCGCAACCTTTCGAGTGCCGCTTGCGGATTCCGTCAGCCATCGCTCCGCGCCCTAAAGCTCCCGATCCTCCTATCCCCCGGCTGCCAGTCGATCCCGGCCAGCAACTCGACCGGCTCGACTTCGAGGCTGCCGTACAGCTTCGCCAGGGTGTCGATCCGAGCTATCCGCAAGCCACGCTCAAGCTGGCTTATCTCGGTCCGATGAACCGACGCTAAGAAGCTCAACTCGTCTTGCGAAAGGTCGGCAAGCCTGCGGCATCGCACGAGGTTGTCTCCGAACTGCCCCGCAATGTCGAACATCAGCCTGCCCTCCCCTCGGGCCGACGAGTGATGAACCCGCCACTCGGCGCTCGCCTCGGCCGCCAAGCCATGCCTTTAAGTAGGTCGCCCGGCGGAACATCGAGAGAGCCCGCCAGCTTGACCACTGTGTCGATGCGAGCCAGACGGCCACCGCGCTCAAGTAGGCCAATCTCGGTCCGGTGTAGGGAGGCCGAGAACGCAAGCTCCTCCTGTGTGATGTTGGCCCGCTCGCGCGCAGCCATGACGTTCTCGCCGAAGCAGCGCGCTATCTCGGGGCTATATTCGCGGGGCGACATCAGCCGACCTCCAACGCGTCGAAGTAGAGAGCGGCGCGCGATGGAAAGAGGAACGAGCCGTCGCGATGGACCAGCCCGGCCCCGACCAGTTCTCGCACCGCTCTATGTGCGGCGTCTTTTGGATCGACCCGGCCGGGATCGGCGTGAAGGACAAGGACCAGCTCGTCCATCGTCAGATGGATTGGGTGTTCTTCGAGAAGCAGCGCCAAAACGGCGCTCTCGGTTCGGGTGTCCTCCCCTGCCGGGGAGGCTGGGTCGCTACACGCTCGACCCGTAGGGTTCTCGTCAGCCATGAGGAGCTATGCCTCCTTGTGGTTAGGCGGCCCGTCGCGTTCACAGCGCAGCGGGTCGCCGCTTTTTCGATCTTTCGAGGCTAGCAGGTTTGGAGAGTCAAACTCTCCAAATTTTCTAGTTAGTGCCCCGGATGATCTGGCTGACGCGGGTGTGGTGGAGTCCGACTCCCTCGCCGATCTGCCGCAGCGAAAGCCCTTCCTTCTGAGCCTTGGCGAATGCCTTTCGCCGTGCCTCGTGAGCTTTGCCCTGTTCGCGCTCGAACTTCGCCTGCGCGGCCTGCACCGCCCGTAGCGCTTTCTCGTCTTTGGCGTCAGCCATGACCGGGAGCCTAGAAGCTTGTCCAAGTCACGGCCCTCTCAATACCCGCTCGGCGTTCTCGGTGGCCCAGCGTTCAAGCTCGCTGACCGGGACCAGGCGCTTGCGACCCCGGCGAATCAGCCGCAGGTCGGGTGCCACATTTGCATCGAAGAAATCTGGGCCAACCCCGATAGCCGCGGCGGCTTCGGCCGGGGTCAGAGCAATGCGCGGGATCGAGACGACGAGCTTTTTGCTCAATCGCCCTGCCCCTCCCCTAGCCAGTCCGCCGCCTGCTCAGACTCGCCGACCACATCGAAGACCGGCGCGAAGGGACCGCGACTCGTCAGGTCATCCAAGAGACAGAAGGAGATCGTCACCCCGTAGGCGCGAACGAACTCGGGGTGGCCTTCGAGCAGCGCGATCGCGATGTCGCGCCGCCGAACGAGTGCCTTGCGCGAGGCACCGGCCAGCACACAGATCACAGGAGGAAAGCTCGGGTAGTGGCTGCGCCAGATCGGTTCGCTGCTTTTGCCGCGAGCGCTGGAAAGCTGGCCGTAGCGGGCCAGCTCGGCAACCAGGCGTTCAACCGAGAGCGTGGCGCGGTCCACCTCAATGAAGCGCTGCTCATAGACGATGTGGCGCTCGTCGGTCCGCACGTAGTTCAGCACCGCGTCGGCGATCAGCGAGCGGCGGGCGCGGCCGCGACCACGGTTGAGGGGATGGGCGACCTCATGCCGCCAGGAGAGCGGGCCGAAATCGTCACCCCGCTCGCGCGCTGCGCGCAGGAAGCTGATGCCAACCTCGTTGACGGCGAGAGTGTGGGCGCACAGCGGTCCCGCCGCCTGCTCCGGGGCGAGGACTTTCGGCCGGCGCTCGACCTCGCCGGCGTCGAGGACGTAGTCAGCGCCGCGCTCGGTCAGGAACCACAAGCGACGGGGAGCGCGGCGCGCTTCGGCGTAGGCGACCAGGCCCGCGCGCTCCAAGTAGGCGAGGACTTGCTGGGCGCGCCGGACGCCGCGATCAGGGAAGTGGATCGCGCGCACCTGCGCGGTCGAGAGGGTGCGATGCTCGCCAAGCGAGGCAATCACCTCAGCGGTCCCCTCGGGGAACCGCAAGCCCGCTGCCGCCTTCCAACTCACGCAGACCCCCAGGGCTGCTGATCGACGGCGAAGCGCTGCGAAGCCAGCGCGGAGCCGATGATCGACTGTGGAGGCGGAGTTACCAGCACCAAGGCGATTTCGTTCGCCGAGGTGATGGAGAGCCGCTGCCGAACCAGCGCGGAGGTGGTAGCGCAGGCGTCGAGCGCAAGGGACGCGGAGAAGATCGAGAGAGTGACGACCAGCACCGCCCCGATGTTTTGACCCGGAGGCGCAGTAGGAATGTCGGCAAATCGCCAGGCCCGCAGATCGCGCTGCGGTGGGCTTTGAGCGCCCTTGGAGCAAGGCGAGACGCGAAGCGACAGGGGAAGCAATAGACGCAGGCAACCCCGAAGCGGGAGGCGAAGCGGCAATGAAGATTTGGCGGCTCGCCGTTCTCTATTGGTCTGTCGATCAGTCATTGGCCCTCTGCCCCTACAGAGCAGCGAGCGGCAAAAGTGGACCCCCCAAGCGGGTAACTACGTGGGCACGCAGTTACGCGATCGCGGCTGCTCGACCTACCCGTAATCGGGCGGCGAAGCGGAAATGAAATTGAAGGGCGCACATACAACAGGGCGCCGAGGGGCGAAAGTGGTCACAACCATATGCTTAAAAGGTTTTCTGTCTGCAAAGACAGAGCCTCCGGTAAATCCCGGCTATTCGCCGCGATCCCTGCGCTCAAGACCCGTTTGACGCCTTGGGGACAAAAAGTTTCTCAGTCTGTCTTGCCAAGCAGCAGCAACCACTTTTCGGGCTTGAGCACGTCGAACCGCAGACTTCCGTCGTCCATATCCACCCAGCGGAAGCCAATGTCAGCGAGCCATGCCTTGTGCAATTCAGCGACTTCACCAGCCGCCTCCTCAAGCACCTCTACCGCCGTCGGCTCATCAGCTGGCGGAATCTGCCGCATACGTTCAATGGCGGCTATGGCGTTGGCTCCCAAGGTGCGTTCAGCGATCCCCGGCTCAACCGAAGGCAGATCAATCCCGGCGGCCTCCATCGCCGCAGCAACGTAGCCCGTTGCGGTCGCAACCGAATGAAATTGTCCTAGAACTCCGTTTGAGATCGCGCCCACGTCCGCATCACGCTGGTAGTTCACGGAGAGTTCCCGAATTGATCCGTCAAACGCATTGAGCAGTGCCGGGAACGCGCCGTACTGGGCATTTGGGGCATCCAAGCAGAGTGGCGCTTCCACGCGAAACTCCTCGCACGCGATTCTCGCCATTTCAAGATGGCGATCCTCTGCACCGAAAGCAGCTTCGGGTTCTCTTAGCTCAGGATCGGAGAGGTTCTCGCCGCGCTGAAAGATTGCGATGTGGTGCGCCTCGTGGGCGAAGGTCCGCTCGGGTGCCCCAGCCTCTTGACCCCTCGCTAGAACTGCTGCGTCCACGACGAGATCAACCGTGCCGTCGTCGTGAGATATGACCTTGGCTATGGCCGACCCAAATGCCCCTCTGTCCTGTTCATAGTTGGCCGCATACTCAGCGTCGTCATGGGCCTCGCGAACCGCATTCTCGAAGTCAGAGGTGATCGTCAGCGTCACCCCCTCCATCGTCGGGGCTATCGCCCGAACCACCTCACGACAACGCCCGAGGGCATCGACATCGAACCAATTCGGGAGGCCCTCAACCTGGTCGACCGCTGACCTAGATGGGTCGATGGTCTCAAGATCGGAAGGCTGCTCGGCCACCCTAGACGTTCTTGATTTGGTTACTGGCCATTTGAGGTGCTTAGCTTGCCAGTCAAGGCAGACGGCGCAGACCTCAGACCTGAGGGATCAGCTTGACCGACGGCGATGCGGGGAGCCTTGAGAAGGCTCACGAATCTTGTCGAGCGACTCGAGATCAGAGGGCCGAAGACTCTTCTGCTGCATTTTCATCGGCGGCGTCGTTTCGTCCAGCGTCTTCTCGGGAGCCGACTCAGTGGAGTCGTGATCTTTGCCTTGATCACTCATCGCCTCAGACGTCCTCGTCAGGACTGAGATCCACTGCGAAGTTCTCATCTAGCGGCGGCGTCGTCTCGTCAAGCGGTGCGTCTGGAGCCGTTTTAGCCGGGTCCGGGGACTCGTTGGGGTCCGTCATTTCGACTCACCCGCCGAACCGTCCTTCGCGATCTCCTCAATTGGAGGAGTCGTCTGCTCAAGCGGGGGATCGTCGTAACTGGTCATACCGACGTCGTGTCGCCCTCGTAGTGAATCGGCGCCGTAGTCTCATCCAAGGGCACGCCCTCGGGAGGGGGTTCAGGCGCAACCGGCTCAACCGGAGGCTTTTCAGTAGAAGGATTAAGCATCAGAAGCTCACCACTGAGATAAGGATAGCGAGCGCGACACCGACCGCCGACAACCCGGCTAGGAAGAAGCGCCCAGCCCACATCACCGCCTGAGCAGCTTTATCGCCCTGCCGCGTGGTCGAGTCGATCGACTCCAAAAGCCCTCGGATCGTTCGGACATGAACCCGCCAAAGGTCGGGCTCGTGCGTGAACCGCTCAGTGATGTAGTTAGCGACCTCTTTAGCCGAGATATCCGAGACGAGATGCGGCAGCAAGGTGCCCCGTAGCGCGGTGACGAAGGCAGCGATCAGCATGATCGTCCCCACGAGGAGCGAGATCCCGATTGCTATCCGCGCTGTGTGGTGGACAGCGTCAAGCATTGATTCGGCATTGGCGCCAGCCAAAGCAATAACAGCGCCGGAGAAACCGGCCAACTGACCGCCACGCGAGCGCAGAGACTGGACGCGGTCACGCAGATCGTCCAGCAGGTCTTCTGCTCTCTGGACATACCAAGCAATCGCCTCGGGGTTGGGGATCTTTTGCGTTGCCGCCATGACCTCCAATCTATGAAGCGCCTCGGCGGGAATCGTGCGGAGATTTCTTATGCGCCACCTGTGCGCCAGTCGTGCGCCAGTTGGGCCGGAGACAACCGGCCTCAGCCGGATTCGATTCCGCTTGAACAAGCGGAATCCCAGTCCCGCTGCGGCCCGATCTAGATGAAGTACATGCCGCTGCCGGCGGCCTCGGCCTCGCGGCGGGCGATTTCGGCGATCGTGGTCTGGCCGAAGACCTTGCGCAGGGCGGTGACGCCCTCGGCCCAGATGCCGCCGGCCTCATCGGCCTCCTGGCCGACCTTGCCGTCGAGGGCCTGGACTACCTCGAGCACAGAGATCTCCTCGGCCGGGCGCGAGAGCGTGTAGCCGCCGCGCATGCCGCGGTGGCTG
>DATMIH010000215.1:0-5427 GCA_035554595.1 Solirubrobacterales bacterium | reverse complement strand
CTGGTGCACGCTCGACATGCCGCCCGAGCCGAGCCGCTCGCCGATCTCATAGCGCCCGGAGAGGATTCCCGAGGCCATTATTTGCTCCCCGGTTCGGGCGCCACCGGAGTGCCCGCGCTGACCCCGCCAGAAGCATCGGTGCCGCCGTCTTCCGGCGGCGTCGGCGTTGTCGGCGGTTCTTCTGGCGTCGTTTTGGGCGGCGGTTTTTCTTCGTCTTTTTCCGCCTTATCTTCTTCCTTTTCGAGCGCCTTTTCTTCCTTTTCCCGTTCCTTTTCTTCCTTCTTTTCCAGGCCGGGCGGCACTTTTTCGGTTTCTTCGGTGGTCGTCGCTTCGCTCTCGGGAGCGACCGCTTCGGCTTCTTCTTCGTCGCAGCTGGCAATTACTTCGCTCAGCCGCGCGGCGCCGCGCTGCAGCGCTTCGACCAGCTTGGGGTCGACGCCGGTCAGCCCTTCGACCTGGGCGTTGACTTCGGCGACCGCGTCTTCGGCGCCGACGCATTCGCCTTCTTCGGCGTACTGCTTGACCCGATCGAGGTTTTCGGTGATTTCGGCAGCGGTGTTGCCGGGCAGCAGCTTGGCGTCTTCGCCGCCCCCGCAGGAGGCAAGCCCGAGCGCCGCCGCGACAGCGAGCGCGAGGGCGAGCGTGGATATGGCCAGCTGACGCACCGTTGCGAGTCTAGAGAACGACTTCTGGCGCATGTTTTCCCTGCATTTGAGCGTCACTGGCCGGTGTAGAGGCGGTCGGCGAGGCGACTTGGCAGGCCCGCCGCCGCGATCGGCGCCGCGGCGCGCTCGATCTCGTAGGGGACGCGGTGAAAGCGCGCCGTCCGGGCCTCTGTGTCGAGCTCCAGCCAGGCTGCCCGTGGATCGCCGTCACGCGGCTGGCCGACGCTACCGGGGTTGATCAGCCAGGCGCCGCCGTTGAGCTCGAGCAGGGCCCCGTCACTGGCCTGGGCGCCGCGCGTCTCATCCTTGGGGCCACCGTTTGGCCGGCTGAAGAAGAGGGCCACGTGGGAGTGCCCGATCAGGCCGATTGGCCGGGGGTTGGCATCGATGCCGGCGTCGGCCTGCTCGCTGGAGAGCACGTACTCCCAGACCGGGTCGCGCGGCGAGGCGTGGAAGAGACTGATGCCCTCGCGCTCGCCCTCCGGCTCGAGCTCGCGCAGGAACCCCAGCGTGTCCTCGCTGACGTTTGCCCGCGTCCACTCGACCGCCAGCGCCGCTGCCTCAGAGAATGAGTCGATGTCGAGCGCACCTAGCACCGCGAGGTCGTGGTTGCCGACCAGCGATATAGCGCAGCGCTCGCGGACCAGGGCGGCGCAGGCGTCGGGCTCGACCCCGTAGCCGAGCACGTCGCCAAGGCACCAGATCTCCTCGGATCCGGCCTCCTCGATCGCCGCGAGCACGGCCTCGAGCGCGGGCAGGTTGGCGTGGATGTCGGTAATTGCGGCGATCCGCACGCCGGCCAGCGTACTCAGTGACCTGCGCGGCGGGGACAGAGCGCAGCCGTTGCCGCCTCTCCATACGATGAGCGCGACGATGGCAGCAGCCGATCCGATCGCCGCCCTGCGCAGCGCAGTCGACGCCGCCTGTCGCGCCCTGCGCGATGGCGAGTCGAGCGGTCCCGAGCCCAGCCTGGAGCGGCCACCGAAGGTCGAGCTGGGCGACTACAGCTCCAACGCAGCGATGCTGCTGGCGGCGCCCCTGGGCGAAAACCCGCGCGACGTCGCCGCCCGTCTGGCCGAGCGGCTGCGCTCCGAGCTGGGCGGCGACACGGTCGAGCGGATCGAGGTCGCCGGACCCGGCTTCCTCAACTTCTTCCTCGCCGACGATTGGTACCGGCGGGCGATGCTCAGCCTCGCTAGTGCCGGTGAGCAGCTCGGGCCGGCGCCGACAGACTCGCCCGAGCGCATCCTGGTCGAGTTCGTCTCGGCCAACCCGACCGGGCCGCTGCACGTCGGCGGCGGCCGCCACGCGGCCTACGGCGACTCGCTCGTGCGCCTTCTGGAGGCAGCCGGGCACGAGGTTCAGCGCGAGTTCTACGTCAACGACGCCGGCGGCCAGATCGAGCGCTTCGCCGCCTCGATCGCGGCGCGGATGAAGGGCGAGGAGCCGCCCGAGGATGGTTACAACGGCGACTACGTGATCGATCTCGGCCGGCAGATCGCGAGCGAGGGGATCGCGGTCGACGACCTCGAGGCGATCGGCAGCCGCGGCGTCGAGCTGATCCTCGAGCAGGTACGCGGCACGCTCGATCGCTTCGCCGTCCGCTTCGACAACTGGTTCTCCGAGCGCGACCTCTACAGCCGCGGCGAGGTCGATGCCGCTTTGGCGCAGCTGGACGAGGCGGGGCACACCTACCGTCACGAGGAGGCGCTCTGGCTGCGCACCACGACCTTCGGCGACGACAAGGACCGAGTTTTGATCCGTGCCAACGGCGAACCGACCTACCTCGCCGCCGATGTCGCCTACCACTGGGACAAGCTCGAGCGAGGCTTCGGCCGTCTGATCAACATCCTCGGCGCCGACCACCACGGCTACGTTCCCCGCGTGCGCGCCGCGATCGAGGCCCTGGGCGCCGACCCGGAGCGCTTCGAGGCGCTGATCATGCGACTCGTCCACATCGTCGAAAGCGGCGAGCGAGCGCAGATGTCGAAGCGCAGTGGCGACTTCGTCGCGCTCGACGAACTGCTCGACGACATCGGCGTCGACGCGACCCGCTGGTTCATGCTCTGGCGCAGCCACGACACCACGGTCGACCTCGACCTCGACCTCGCCCGCCGCCAGTCCAACGACAACCCGGTCTACTACGTCCAGTACGCGCACGCGCGGATCGCCAGCATCCTCCGCAAAGCTGAGCGGGGGGCTGAGGAGATCGCCGCCGGTGCCAGCACGGCGACGCCGGGCACGGCGTTGGAGCCGGCCGAGCGTGAGCTGATCAAGCGCCTGCTTGAGTTCCCCGACGAGGTCCGCGAGGCTGCCGCGCGCCGCGCGCCGCACCGGATCTGCACCTACGCGACCGCAGTCGCCGCCGATTTCCATGGCTTCTACCGCGATTGCCAGGTCGTCGGTGCCGAGGGGGAGGGGGTCGAGCGCTCGCGCCTGGCACTCTCCCTGCTCACGATGCGCACGATCGCCGGCTCACTTGGTCTACTAGGCATCTCCGCCCCGGAGCGGATGTGATGCTGGGCCGCCGCAACAAGCAACCCGTTCTGGTCGAGGTGGAGCGCTCCGACCGGGCGTCGAGCCGGCCGGGAGCGCTGGGCCGCGCCGAGCTGCAGGCCTTTACCGAGCTGGCGACGAAGCTGGCCAAGACCGGCTCCGTGTTCCTGACCGGGCCGGCGAAGGGACAGGTATCGCTGGGCCTGGCCGCCGCCGCTACCGCGGAAGGCCGCCGGGTGGCGCTGCTCGAGTGCGATCTTGCCGAGCCGGCCTTGGCCGAGCGGCTCGGCCTCTCCAACGGCCCCGGATTGCACGATTACCTGGTCGACGAGGCCGATGCCGGTGAGATCCTGCAGCCGCTGGTCCTCGCCGGTCCCGCCGCCGGCCGGGCCACCGAGCCGCTTACCTGCATCGTCGCCGGCGAGCCCGAGCCAAAGCCGGTGGCGCTGCTCGACTCAGAGCGCTGCGACCACGCGATCGAGCGCCTCAAGCGTGCCTATGACCTGCTGCTGATCGATGGTCCGCCGCTGAGCGAAGACGTCGACGCGCTGCGCGCCCTCACCGAACACACCGCCGTGACGATCGCCTGTGGCGCCGCCCGCGATCTGCCGAAGCGGATGCCGGTGCCGGTCACCGGCCTGGTCGTCTTCTCCTGACCCGCTAGAGGTCGTAGCGCGAGAGGTCGGCCTCGAGCCGCTCCGCGTCCTCGCCCTGCGGGGCGTTCGCCTCGGCGTCCTTCGCTGACGGCTCGTTTGCCCGGCCGCTGCGGCGCCAGCGCCGAACGCTGAAGGCGAGCACCACCACCGCGACCGCGAGTGCCAGGATCGGCACCAGGTAGGCGGAGAGGTCGAACCCCGAGGCCTTCGGCAAGGCGAGGACCGAGGGGCCGTACTGGGCGACGAGGGCGTCCTTGACCTCGGCCTTGCTCTTGCCTTCCGCGACGAGCTTGGCGACGAAGACCTTCTCGCGTTTCGCCTGCGGCGATTCGGCCAGCTCGAGCAGGGTGCCGCAGATCGGGCACATCACTTCGGCTTCGATCGCGTTGACGGTCGTCTGCGGGGTTGGTGTAGCGACCGCCGGTGCAGCCAGCGCCGCGACCGCGATCAAGACGAACGTCATCTTCCTCATCAGCTGCCCTTGATCAGCGGCGCGACGCGTTCGCGCAGGAACTGGTCGTCGACCGGGCCGCGCCAGATCAGCGCCAGGTCGCCGTCGGGTTCGACCAGGAAGTTCTCCGGCACGCCGGTGGAGCCGAAGGCGGCGCTGCGTTCATCGCCGACCGAGCGCAGCTGCGGGTAGCCGGTCGGGTGTTCGCGCAGGAAGGCGCGGGCATCGTCCTCGTTGTCCTGCACGTTGATCCCCAGCACCGTCGTGTCGTTGCGCCGGTTGCGCTCATAGAAGCGCTGCAGCACCGGCGCCTCCTGGCGACAAGGGACGCACCAGGATGCCCAGAGGTTGACCAGCACCCACTTGCCGCGGTAGGCGGCGATCGAGCCGTGGCCCGGTCCCGGCAGCGCCGGCAGCACCTTGTCGGGCACCGGGTCGCCGACCGCGATCTTGGTCTCACCTTTGCTGAGTAGGCCGAAGGCGAGCAGGCCGATGACGGCCAGCACGGCGAGGAAGGCGAGGAGGGAGCGGACGCTCACGGCGGCGAACTCTAGATCGCGCTCGCCTCCGGCAACCCGGCGGTCGCCCTAGAATCAGCCGCACGCGGACGTAGCTCAGTTGGTAGAGCGCGAGCTTCCCAAGCTCGAGGTCGCGAGTTCGAACCTCGTCGTCCGCTTTCAGGCCTCGCTTGGACTGGCCGTCAACTCACCGCCGCAGTCTTCTTCCCCTTCGCCAAGCGGCCATTGGCTGAGCGGCCGTTGCCGTTGCCGTTTGAACTGACCTTCGCCTCGCGGTAGAAGTGCTCGGTGGCGCCGCGCACGGGTCGTTCGCCGGCTAGCTCAACCAGGCCCGTCCGGCGCAGCTCGGTGACGTGGTAGTTGACGTTGCTGAGCGGCGTGCGCAGCTCGTAGCTGAGGTCGCTGGGGGAGAGGGTGCGGCCGCGGTCCATCCCGAGCACTTCCAAGATTGAGATGCGCAAGGGATGGGTATTGGCCCGGGCCAGGAGCTGCCAGTTCATGGGATTCCTCCGATTGATCTGATTTACCTACTTATAGGTATATAGATACCAAAAAATGATGATCTAAATCATTAAAATCGGGTAGCGTAGGCAGTGGGAATGCAGACTACGAGGAGGAAAAGCATGTGGGAGGGCGCACGT
>DATMIH010000214.1:0-3032 GCA_035554595.1 Solirubrobacterales bacterium | reverse complement strand
TCTGGGTCCCGTCCTTGAGTTCGACCTCGTGCATCCACATGAAGTCGACGACGAGATACTCAGCGAGGATCTTGAGAAGCGGCTCCCAGTGAGGGTTGTCGTATTGGGTGAGCTTGCCGAGCCTTTTGCGTTTGGTCATCTGGCGATCCTCGGTCTGCCGTTGTTACGCAACAAGACCAAGGAATGCCGAGATCGACAATTCAGCCAATATGGCGACGTGCAGATCGCGATCACCGATGACACCGACAGCCAGCGCTACGTGATTCGCGTCGGCGGCAAACGGGCGGGGCTTCTGCAGTACCGGCTGCAACCCGAATTGATCGAGTTGGTCCATACCGAGATCTACGAAGAGTTCGAGGGGCGGGGACTGGGCAGCCAGCTGATCTCCTTCGCCCTCAACGATGCACGCGAGCGGGAGCTGGCGGTCCTGCCGATCTGCCCCTTCGTCAACGACTACATCCAGCGGCATCGCCAGTACGTCGACCTCGTGCCCGAGGGACGGCGTGGGGACTTCGGGCTGTAACGACTTGGAGGCCCATCGGTCATACGAGCGGTTTGAGGAGGGACACCGGGTCGCGGCGGCCGCCGACGATCACGGTGGGTCGCACTACGGGCGGAACGCGGCACTCGCCGTCGCCGTGATGGCGGCTTTTCTCGCCCTGGCGACCTTCCTCTCCAACGAGGCGGTGAAGGAGGTCGTCACCGGTGAGACCCACCGGGCCGACACTTCCGCCCGGCTGGAGAGCAACCGGGTCAAGATCGACATCGCCAGTGGCAACGCCGGGTTGCTGCAGGCCCTCAGCGCGGGCAGCGCGCAAGTGCAGCGTGCCTCCGCCGAGGCGCTGCAACATGAGACGCGGATCGCCCAGGAGCTGAAGCCCGCCGACGCTCATCTGAACGCCGAGATCCACGCTGACGAAGACGAAGCCGACCACGCCAACACCCAGCACCTCGACTACGAGCTGGCCGAGGTCGGCCTTCAGGTCGGGATCGTGCTGGCCTCGGTCTCGATCATCGCCCGCCGGCGCTGGCTGCTCGGCTGCGGTGGCGCGGCGGCAACGGCCGGTGTCCTGCTGCTCGCCGTCGGCCTGCTCGCCTAGATGATTGATTCCACGCCGCCAGGCGTGGAAGGCCTTTGCCAGGAGGCACAGGGCAACAGGTCGAAGTCGACGGTGTCTAGTCGCACCTTCGACCCAAGGAGGGCCACGATGCTCGCCGACCTCGACCTGTTGCTCACTGCGGTGTTCTGCACCGCCGACGATCTCCTGCCTGAGAAGGCGAAGAACGCCCGGCGAAGCCTGACCGACGCGGAGGTCGCCACGCTCTGCGTCGCCCAGGC
Source organism: Solirubrobacterales bacterium (assembly GCA_035554595.1). Lineage (GTDB taxonomy): Bacteria > Actinomycetota > Thermoleophilia > Solirubrobacterales > 70-9 > VRUE01. The sequence goes on along the minus strand of DATMIH010000214.1, from coordinate 1,693 downwards.
GGTGATGGGCATCTCCTCCGATCGGGAGTTCCTCGCCGTCGCCCACCAACGACTCGGAGGGCTGTTTCCCAAGCTGCCCCACCAGCCCGGTTTCCACAAGCGCCGCCGGCGCCTGACCGAGACGATCGAGGGGCTGATCGGCGTCTTTGCCGCCGACAGCCCCGGACACACCGATCCCGTGGTGCTCTTGGACTCCACGCCGGTGGAGTGCGGGCGCTCGGTGGAGACCGTGCGACGCTCGGAGCTCGCCGACGCTTGCGGTTACGGGTACTGCCGCTCGCACTCTCGCTGGTTTTGGGGGATGCGCCTGCACCTGTGCTGCGCTCCCGACGGCACTCCCAGGGCCTCGATCCTGGCCCCTGCTGATCAGCCCGAGCGCGAGGTCGCCCTGCGTCTTTTGCCCAACGCCCTGCACGGGGGCGAGCAGATCGTCTGCGACAAGGGCTACGCCGGCCGGGAGTTCGCCGCCGAGGTCGAAGCCCGCTTTGCGGCCGAGATCCTGCGCCCCAACCGCAAGGACGAGCCCGAGGCAGCCGTGCATCTCTCGATGATTCGCCAGCGAATCGAGTCGGTCTTTTGGACGCTCAAGGATCGGCTTGGCCTCGAGCGCCATCGCGCCCGCACCCTGTCAGGGCTGAGGGCGCGGATCGCCTCAAAGCTCTTGGCGCTTGCGGCGGGGATCTGGGTCAACAACTGGCTCGGCCAGCCGACCCGGTCCTTCGCTCAGTTCGCGGCTTGAGCGTGGAATCAATCATCTAGCGCGAGAGCGCGAATGTCGCTTTCTCTTGGTAGCCGACGAGGCAAAAGAGATCGAGGATGCCGCGCTGCGAGACTTGGCCAACTATCAGGAGATCGGCACCTCCTGGGGCTGGAAAACCGAGCAGATAGAGCGCATCGTGGACACGATTCATTTCGTCCCATCCCATCGTAACCCCGCCATCCAGCTGGCCGACTGCGCGACGTTCATTGCCGCGCGAATGCGAAAGATTCAATCCGGGTTGGTTTCAGACGACCGATCCGCCGAAGCGATTAGGGGGCTGTGGGAAAAGCGAATTGAACCCTTTATTTGGGCCAATTCGATCTGGCACCCTCCGCCCCGGCCTTGAGCGAGAAAGACCCCGCCGACTCGACGGGGCCTTTCGAAGATAAGTGCCGACCGAGGGGTAAACCCTGAGACTCGCTAGTGCGAACCTACTCCCAGCCAGCAGACAAAAGGTAGCAGGGCGGCGAAACTAGCCCCGCAGCGGAAACGGGTCGCGCCCATAGCTGTCGCGCTGACGGATCCTGCCGTCCCGGCCATGAACAATGTTCTCGGAGTGATTGTCTCTAGCCAGGTTACGTCCCGCCCTGATCGCTTCGTCTTGGGTCCGGAAATGGGCCGCTCGCGACCCGCCCTCGATCTTGACGTTCCAGCCTTGATCCCCTGGCACTACATGGACGTTTCTACTCATCGTCGTCCCTCCTGTATCTACTCAAAGTTCTGGGACGAGTCTGACACGCGGAAAGGACGGTCAGAGCGCTCCGCGCGCTGACCCGGGCCCAGAGCAGCGAGGAAGTCGGAGATGCGCCGCCCGTCTGGTAGCGCCAGCTCAGGGTCGAGCTCGAGCAGGGGGGCAAGAACGAAGCGGCGACTGCTGACCTCGGGGTGGGGCAGGGTCAGGCGCGGGGTCGAGAGCTCGAGGTCGCCGAGCAG
>DATMIH010000213.1:0-3514 GCA_035554595.1 Solirubrobacterales bacterium | reverse complement strand
ACGAGCACTTCGAGCTCTTCAGCTTCCCCTACTCGGACCTGGCCCTGGTGCTGGAGCGGAACCGCACGGAGGAGCCGCCGCGGCCGCGCGGCCGGGCCGCCGCCTACCTCAACGACGTCGTCCTCGAGAACTGGGCGCTGGGGGCGCTGGCGGGGACCGGCAGGGCCCTGCCGCGGACGATCCCGGCGCTCTCGCGGCTGGCCGGGCGGCTCGCCTCCGGCAGTCGCACCGTCGACCGCTCGGACCGGGTCTTCGCCAACGAGCGCCGCGTCCGCTTCACCGAGATGGAGTACGGGGTGCCGCGCGAGCACGGTCCCGAGGCGGCGCGGCGGGTGATCGAGTGGGTGCGCAGCAACTCCTACCCGGTCTTCTTCCCGATCGAGATGCGCGTCGCCGCCGGCGACGACGCGCTGCTCAGTCCCTCGCACGATCGCGACACCGCTTACATCGCCGTCCACCAGTACCGGGGGATGGAGTGGCGTCCCTACTTCGAGGCGGTCGAGGCGATCATGGACTCCTACGGCGGCCGTCCCCACTGGGGCAAGCGCCACTTCCAGACCGCCGCAACCCTGGCGCCGCGCTACCCGGGCTGGGAGGAGTTCCAGCGCGCCCGCGACACGCTCGATCCGGGACGGACCTTCAGTAACGAGTACACCGAGCGCGTCCTCGGCGGCTAGAGGAAGTCCTGCCCGTCGCCGCGGTAGGTCGGGACCTCGTCGACGATCGTGTCGCCTTCGACCAGCAGGAGGGTGTTGAAGCGCTCGCAGAGCTCGCCGGCTTTGGCGTGGCGCAGGTAGACGCGGTCGCCGACGTCGAGCGAGGCGGCCGGCTCGCCGAGCAGCGGCGTCTGCACCTCGCCGGCACCCTCCTCCTCGTCGAAGCGAAGGCCGTCGGGCAGCCACGGGGCGGGTAGGCGACCCGGATTGCCGGGGCCGGAGGCGAGGTAGCCGCCGCCGAGCGCGGTCGCCACCCACTCCGAGGGCTTGCGCGTGACCGGCAGGGCGAAGGCGGCGGCGGGGGTGAGGCTGAAGCGGCTGTAGTGGTCGAAGAGGACCGGGGCGTAGAAGCCCGAGCCGGCGGTCACCTCGGTCACCGCCTCCTCGGCGGCGGTCAGTTCGAGGCTGCCGGTGCCGCCGCCGTTGACGACCTCTAGGTCGACGAACTCGCTCAGGGCGCTGACGATGGCGCCGCGCCGTTCGGCCAGCTCGGTCGCCGAGCGCTTCTGCATGAAGCGGATCGCGGCGCCGCGCAGGCGCTGCCCCGGCGGCAGGTCGCCGACCCCGGAGATCTGGCCCTCGTAGGCCATCAGCGCGTCGAGTTCGATCTGTGGCCGCTTCTCGATCTCGCGCGCCAGTGCCACCGCCTGCTCGACGGTGTGGATCGGCGAGCGCTTGGGGCCGATCTTGACCCGGCTGCCGAGCCACCACCAGCTGGCGTCGACGTCGATGCAGACCCGCAGCGGCGGCGCCCCCTTGCCGAGCACGGACTCGATCATCTCCAGGTGCTCGACGCAGTCGACCATCACGATCGGCGCCCCGTCGGGGTTGGCGGCCGAGCGCAGCGCCAGCTCCTCCAGCGCCCCGGCGTCGGCGGTCGGGTAGGCGAGCAGCAGATCCTCGAAACCCTGCTCGGCGAGCCAGAGGGTCTCCGGCAGGGTGTAGGTCATCAGCCCCTGGAAGCGCGGATCGCGGTCGAGGATCGCCCGCAGCAGCGCCCGGCAGCGGACCGACTTCGAGGCCACCCGCACGCTCTTTCCCTGCGAGCGCTCCAGCATCCCCTCGGCGTTCGACCACATCGCCTCGAGGTCGACGAAGGCAAACGGTGCCTCGACCTCGGCGAAGACCCGCTCGTAGCGTTCATGGGTCTGGACGGGAGGAGCGGACACCGCGCCAGCCTACCCTCGCCATTCCCGGTTAGCTCTTACAATCGGTCGAAGCGCGTGGAGAGGTGGCCGAGTGGCTGAAGGCACTCGCCTGCTAAGCGAGTAGGGGGCGCAAGCTCTCTCGAGGGTTCGAATCCCTCCCTCTCCGTTCGGGGAAGGCGTGAGCCCGTTGGTCGAAACTCGACCTGCAGACTCGAGGGCAGGTCTGCGCGGCTATCGGCTATCGCAAAACAGTCGATACCCAACTTGACAGTCTCGGCTTCGGCGTGGGAGGGTGCCGCCGTCGTTGGCTGAAGCCTTATGGGAGGTGAAGCTGATGAATGTGGATCCTGGCGACGGTATTCATAGAGGAGCTGGGTTAGCAATGGACATGCGCATGTTCTCGCTGTTCGAGGACTCGAACGTTGAGGCATACGACAAGCAAGATGATCGGTACCCGGCGGTCCTGGAAGCGGGACTTACTCAGCACGGGCTCGATTTCGACGAGGTATTGGCCGTTACCAGGGGCTTCGGCTTCTGGGCAATCTGCAAGCAGGGCATCTTTCACGCCAGGCTCAAGGGGGTGTTCAACAAGCAACCGGAGGTTGATGACTTCATTCCCTACTCGCAGATCCTGGAGGCGCGAGTCGAGCCGATATTCAGGCCGGAAGGCGCAAAGATTGTTCTCTACGACAACAGCGAGAGGAAGTCTGCTCGGATCGAGTTTGCACCGAGTGGAGGGCGCTTCAGTACCACGCCCGAGGACGAACGGGCACAGTGCCAACGCATTCTCCAGATCATGGAAGGTGCTTGGCGGGCGGCCGGCGCGGCCTAGGTCGGATTCGAGTGCCTCGACAGTCAGCGGGTACCTCGTGTGAGATGCAGGCGAGGTGGCGCATCCGACATTGACCCTGCTCTAGTGTGGTCAAGGTCGGATGCGGTGGCGCCCGGCCAGAGTCAGTCGGGCGGATCCTCGTTAATCCGAAGGTGGATGGGTTTGTCGGACAGCGCCTCCAGGCTCATCTCTTCGCGCAGGTCATCCCGCAGCAACAGCAATAGCGGGGCGGGGTCAGCCTGGCCGTCGGAGGCCATCGTCCTCGCCAGTTCCGTAGCTAATTCCGCTTGACGCCGGGAGCCCAAGAGTTGGATATCCGCCACTGCCTCCTCGAAACCGCGAGCGTCCAAAGACCCTCGATACAGGGGCCGCTCTGGGGTGTCAGCCATCGTCCGGTATGCGCTCAGCAAATACTCGACCCGCAGTTCTCGACGACGGTTTGCCAGATCCCGCCGAGACGTGAGTAGATGGGTCAAAACGGAGGCCAACCCCGCCGACCCCAACGCGATTGCAGCCGTGCCGAGAGCTGACATGTAGGGATCGTATGGCCCAATCTGGCTCCGATTCTCACGTTTTCGCTGCCGGGGGCGTTTGATCGGCATGGAACGCGAAGAGGTCTGCTTCGAATCGCGCGGCGATCGCTGCGCTGCGTGGCTCTACCCCGGCGGGCCCGACTCGCCGGCGATTGTCATGGCCCACGGCCTGACGGGGACCCGCCGCGACCGCCTCGGCGCCTTTGCCGGGCGTTTCGCCCGCGAGGGAATCACGGCGCTTGTGTTCGATCACCGGGGGTTTGGAGACAGCGAGGGGGAGGCGGA
>DATMIH010000212.1:0-31007 GCA_035554595.1 Solirubrobacterales bacterium | reverse complement strand
GACCCAGATCTCGTCGCCAGCCGCCGCCGTGGCGACCCGGTCGAGCAGGGCCGAAAGCGCCTCCTCGCCGAGCCAGCCGAACATGAAGGGGTGCAGGACGATTGCCATGTAGCCGCCGTGGCGCGCCAGCCTGTCGATCTCCGCTTTGAGCCAGGCACCGAAGCGGGCCGGCTCGATCGGGTCGGGCGAGCCAGCGATCTGTTCGCGGGCGGAGCCGAGCGGCGGCAGCACGCAGCTGGCGTCGACGTGGCGCCACTGGAAGGGCAGCAGGGTGACCCCGTCCTCGAAGCCTGCTCCGGTGCCAGCAGGGGAGCAGTAGCGCAGGCCTGCATCGCGCAGGACACCGATGCCGCCCTCGCCGAGTTGCCCGCCCGGAGGGCGCAGGCCGGCGATCTCGAGGCCGAGCTGCCTGAACGCCGCGAGGCCCCGTGCCAGGTTCGCCGCCTGCGCGGTCGCGCTCAGCTCAGCCCACTGCTCATGGCGCCAGGCATGAAAGGCGACCTCGTGGCCGCGGCCGACGATCTCGCGCAGCAGGTCTGGGTAGATCTCCGCGTTGAGTCCCTCGACGAAGAACGTCGCGGCGATCCCCCTCTCCTCGAGTTGTCCGAGCAGGCGCGGCACCACTGCGACCGCGGTCTCGTGACGACCCCGCGCCGCGCCGGCCGCCAACGCCCCCATCTCCAGTTCCGCCGCCTCGCCCAGATTGTCAAACGTCAGCGAGAGCACCCCCCGACTCCGGCCGACGGGACTCAAAACCATCTATATGTCGACTTTCAGGCCCATCGACCCGCTATTCGCGCAGCGCCGGGCTCCAGCGCTCCGGCTCCAGCTCCGCCTGCTCGCGGGCCCAGCTGAAGTGGTGCTTGGCCGAGGCGAGCAGGATCGGGAAATTGAGCAGACCGGCGATCGCGAAACGCCGCGCCCCCGGCCGGTTCGCGGCGGGCAGGCTGAGGGCGCTCGTGAGCAGCCAGAACCAGAGCACGGCGTTGTAGGCCGGCAACTGGTTGTCGCTCAGTCCCTCGGCTTCGTCGAGCATCGGCAGGCCGTTGTGCAACGACCAGGGCCAGGCCTTGAAGTGGACGGCGACGCCGGCGACGCCGATCCCGGCGCTGAAGGCCGATAGCCGGCGCGCGTTCTCGCCCTCGCCCGCGGCGGCGGCGAGCATCAGCGGGAAGTAAGCGGTCCACATCGCGACCGCGCCGCGGCGGCCGATGAACGGCTCGAAGACGAGGCCGACCCCGGCGCGGGTCTCGAAGCCATTGTGGGCGAGCAGGCCCAGAGCGGACCCGGTCGCGAGAAGTTGTCTTATTCGCATTCCGGTGCAGCCTAGCCGGGCGTGGTCCGGAGGTTGACAGGCAAGGACGCAGGGAGCGTGGCGTGCTCTGCACGCGAGCGACCGAGGACGCAGCATGTCAACCTCCGGGACCGCCCCGATGAGTCTTCGACCACTAATCGACATCGCCGCTGAGAACGAGCGCGTCCACGCGCTCACCGGCCGCGTGCGCGATGCCGCCTCCGGCGGCGAGGGGCTGGACGTGCCCGCCTCGACGATGCTGCGGCCACTGCTGCTCGCCGCGATCCTCGAGGACGAGCGCGGCCTTGCCGGCCGCCCCGCGCTGCTGGTCAGCCCCGACGACCGCTCGGCCCGCGATCTCGCCGCTGACCTGCGCGCCTACCTGGCGCCGCGGCGCGTTCGCCTCTACCCCTCGCGCGGCACCGGCTTCGCCTCGCACGTGACGCCGCCCCCGCACCTGGTCGGGCTGCGGATCGACGCGCTCGACGCGCTTGGCCGCGAGCAGGACGCCGTCGTCGTCGCCAGCGCCACCGCCCTGGCCGAGGCTGTCCCGGACGCGTCCCTGCGCCCGGCCGGCTTCGCGATCGCCGGTGACGGGGATATCGACCTCACAGAGGTGGCCCGCGACCTCGACGGAGCGGGCTACGAACGGGTCGAGCAAGTCGAGGAGCGGGGTCAGTTCGCCGTGCGCGGCGGCATCCTCGACGTCTACGGCGCGACCGAGGAGCGCGCCGTGCGGATCGAGCTCTTCGGCGACGAGGTCGAGTCGATGCGCTGGTTCTCGACCTTCACCCAGCGCTCGCTCGGCGACGCCGAGCGGGTCGAGCTGGCGCCGGCGGCGGAGCTCGACGCCGAGCACCGCGAAATCGCCGCGCTGGCGGCGATGGAAGCTGAGGAGGAGGGCCGCGAGGCGCCAAGCCTCGCCGAGGCGCTGCCGCTGGAGCACTTCGGAGCGCCGCTGGACCTGGTCCCCGAGCAGGCCGCTGTGATCCTCGCTGCCGCCGAGGAGATCGAGCCTGCCCTCCGCGACCACTGGGACGACGCGACGACGGCGATGCACGCCGACGACGCCCGCCATCTCTATGTCGACGTCGCCGAGCCGCTCGCCGCCCGCGCCTCGCTCGCCTTCCGCACCGCCAGCGACGATGACGAGAGCGCCTTCCGCGCCGCCCGCGCCGAGTCGCCGGCGCGCAGCGTCAAAGAGGCCGAGGCGGAGCTGGAAAAGCAAGTTCGCTCCGGCTACCGCACCGTCGTCGCCTTCGACGATCGCGGCGAGGCCGAGCGTGCCCGCTACGGGCTCGACCGCCTCGACGCGACGCTGCTCGAAGGCGGCCGGCTCTCGCCCAAGCCGGCCCTCACCTTTGCCGAGGCCCGCCTGCGCGAGGGCTTCATCAGTCCTGAGCTGCGCCTCGCCGTCTATCCCTTCCGTCGCCTCGTCCATCGTCGCCGCCAAGCCGAAGCCCGCGTGCCCGGCGCCGCCCGCGGACGCCTCGCCTTCAGCGAACTGCGGGTCGGCGACTACGTCGTCCACGAGGACCACGGCGTTGCCCGCTTCGCCGGCTTCGAGACCCGCGAGGTCGGCGGCGTCACCCGCGACTACCTCTACCTCGAATACAAGGGCGAGGACCGCGTCTTCGTCCCGGTCGACCAGCTCGCCAAGCTGAGCCGCTACGTCGGCGCCGGCGGCGAACCGAGCCTTTCGGCGCTGGGCGGCAAACGCTGGCAGAACATGAAGGCGCGGGCGCGCAAAGCGGCCGGTGCCCTCGCCGGCGAGCTACTCAACCTGTATGCGGAGCGACGGACCCGCAAGGGCCACGCTTTCGAGCCCGACGGCGAGTGGCAGATGACGATGGAGGCCGCCTTCCCCTACCGCGAGACCGCCGACCAGGTGGAGGCGATCGAGGCGGTCAAGGGAGACATGGAGGCCGACCAGCCGATGGATCGGCTCGTCTGCGGCGACGTCGGCTTCGGCAAGACCGAGGTGGCGCTGCGCGCCGCGGTTAAGGCCGCCGCCGACGGCAAACAGGTGATGATGCTGGTGCCGACGACGATCCTCGCCCAGCAGCACTTTGGCACCTTCCGCGAGCGCCTCGCCGACCTGCCCTTCGTCGTCGAGGGGATCTCGCGCCTGCGCAAGCCGGCCGAGGTGAAAGCGGTGCTGGCCGGCTTCGAGGCGGGCAAGGTCGACATCCTGATCGGCACCCACCGGCTGCTCTCGCGCGATGTCCGCGCCAAGGACCTCGGCCTGGTCATCGTCGACGAGGAGCAGCGCTTTGGCGTCAAGCAGAAGGAGCTGCTGCGCCAGCTCAAGCTCAAGGTCGACGTGCTGGCGCTCTCGGCGACGCCGATCCCGCGCACCCTGCAGATGAGCCTGGCTGGCCTGCGCGACATCTCGACGATCGAGACCCCGCCGGAGGGTCGCCGCCCGGTCCGTACCTACGTCGGTCCCTACGACGAGGACCTGGTCGCGAAGGCGATCAACCGCGAGCTCGAGCTCGACGGCCAGGCCTTCTTCCTGCACAACCGGATCGACTCGCTGCCGGAGACGACCGAGCGGCTACGCGGCCTGGTGCCGGGAGCCCGCTTCCTCGAAGCGCACGGGCAGATGGACGAGAAACAGCTCGAGGACACGATGCTCGGCTTCCTGCGCGGCGACGCCGATGTCCTGGTGACGACGACGATCATCGAGTCCGGCCTCGACATCGCCAACGCCAACACCCTGATCGTCGAGCGCTCCGACCAGCTCGGCCTCTCCCAGGCCTACCAGATCCGCGGCCGGGTCGGGCGCTCCCGCGAGCGCGCCTTCGCCTACATGCTCTATCCCTCGGCCGAGGCGCTGAGCGAGGACGCGGCGGCCCGCCTCTCGACCCTCGCCGACCACACCGAGCTCGGCTCCGGCTTCAAGATCGCGATGCGTGATCTCGATATTCGCGGCGCCGGCGACCTGCTCGGCGAGGAGCAGTCCGGTCATGTCGCCGCGGTCGGCTTCGAGCTCTACTGCCAGATGATCGACGAGGCGGTCGGCGCGGCGCAGGAGGCCGCAGGTGGGGAGGAGGCCCCCGAACCGGTGCGTCTCGACGTTCCCGTCGACGCCTACCTGCCGGCCTCGTTCATCCCCTTCGAGGCGGCGAAGATCGACGTCCACCGTCGCATCGCCGCCGCTCGCGAGCCTGGCGAACTGCGGGCGATCCGCGACGAGATCAGCGACCGCTTCGGAGAGCCGCCGCCGCAGGCCGAGAACCTGCTCGCCCTGCAGCGCGCCCGCATCGAGCTCGGCCTGGCCGGCGCGCGCAGCGTCGAGTTCCGCGGCGGCCGGCTCAGCGTCACCGGGGTTGAGCTCGACTCCGAGGCTGCCGGCGTCTTCCGGGAGGAGCTCGAGGGAGCGCTCTATGAGTGGCGCGAGCAGACCGCGGCGATGCGGGTGTCCGACGAGCCGGAGGCTCGGCTGGCCGCGGTTCTGGCTATGGCCGAGGCGATCCGGACGGCGAAGCGAGGGCAGATGGAGGCCGCCGAGGCGAGTCTGAGCGGCTAAGCGCGACCCCCTTCTGGAGCATTTGATTTATGCTGCCCGATCGGTGGCACGCTTCAGCGCCAAGGGAGGGAAGTCGGCCGGACTACAGCGCCTCGCGCTGCTTGGCTTCGCCGCGCTCTTGATCCTGCTCTTCGTGATCTTCGCGATCGCCCAGGGCATCGGCCATCCCAGCGTTCCCTCCGGCTCCGTCGCCGTTGTCGAAGACGCCCCGGATGGTCTCAGCCCGGTCACTGAAGCGCAGTTCGCGCACGCGCTGGTCCAGGCGTCGGCCGAAGACAAAGTGACCCCGGTTCCCAAACCGGGTGACGAAAAATACGAAGCGGAGCAGGAAAAAGCGCTGGGCAACCTGCTCGACTCGATCTGGATCCAGGGTCAGGCAGAAGAAATGGACATCTCGGTGACGCCGAAAGAAATCGCCGAAGAACTCAAAAAACTGAAGGAAAAAGCCTTCAAAACGGAACAGCAGTACAAGGAATTCCTCAAAGAAGCGCACTTCAATCAGGCCGACGTCAACACCCGCGTGACGATCCAGATGCTCAGCGAACAGATCCAGGAACAGGTCACTGAAGAAGCGCCGATCCCCAGCAAGAACGAAATCAAGGACTACTACGAAGCCGCCAAGTCGAGCCAGTACACGACGCCGGAATCACGCGACATCCGCGTGATCAAGAACCCGGACAAGGCCAAGGTCGAAGAAGCGAAGGCCGCGCTTGAAAAAGACGACTCGATCAAAAGCTGGGAAGCGGTCGCGAAGAAATACTCGATCGACACGACCAAAAGCACCGGTGGGCTGCAGTCGGCGGTGACGGAGGACTCCGGCACCCTGCAGGAACCGCTTGAAGGCGAAGTCTTCGCCGCCGACCAGGGCGAACTGGAAGGGCCGCTGACGGAAGGCAAGGTCTACACGCTCTTCGAGGTGATGAAGATCACCCCGGAAAAAGTCCAGTCGCTCGACGAAGCCAAATCGCAGATCAGCGCCCAGCTCGCCGAACAGGCCAAACAGCAGACCTTCGCTGCATTTGTTCAGCACTACGGGACCAAGTGGCAGTCACGCACCTTCTGCGCCTCCGGCTTCCTGATCGCGCGCTGCTCCAATTTCCAGCCCAGCGGACGCCCAACTGAAGCCGACGAAGCCTGCTTCGAAGCGAACCCGAAAAAAGCGCCTGAAGCCTGCCCGGCACCGATCACCTCGATCAAACCGGCTCAGCCCGGCACGGTCAGCCCGCTCAACCGCGAAGGGCAGAAACTCCCCCAGCGGCCGCGGCCCGCGGGTCTTGAAGAAGGCGCCGCGCCCGAAGGCGAAATTCCGGGCGAAATTCCGGGCGGGGCTGTACCCGGCGCTACCGGCGAATAAGCGGCGTCCGAGAGCGTCCCGCAGCGCCGCCTGACTGAATAGACTGGCGCGCCTGTGAACGGGGCAATCGGCACGGTGACAGCCGGGTATTCGAATCCGGGGCGATTGCCCCGTGAACGCACGGTTCTATGAGCGCCATCGCATCGATCCACGCCCGTCAGATCCTCGACTCGAGAGGCAACCCGACCGTCGAGGTCGAAGTCATGCTCGAGTCGGGCGCCCGCGGCCTCGCGGCGGTGCCCTCGGGTGCCTCGACTGGCGAGTTCGAGGCGGTCGAGCTGCGCGACGGTGGCGATACCTGGGCCGGCAAGGGCGTCTCGGCGGCGGTGGCCAACGTCAACGGCGAGATCGCCGCCGCGCTGCAGGGCTTCGACGCCGACGACCAGGCCGGGCTCGACGCCAAGATGATCGAGCTCGATGGCACCGCGAACAAGGGCCGCCTCGGGGCAAATGCGATCCTCGGCGTCTCTTTGGCCGCGGCCAAGGCGGCGGCAATGCTGTCTGGCGAACCGCTCTTCCGCTACCTGGCCAAGCTCTACGGCGGCGAGGAGCCGAGCCTGCTGCCGGTGCCGATGATGAACGTGCTCAACGGCGGCGCCCACGCCGACAACTCGGTCGACTTCCAGGAGTTCATGGTCGTGCCGGCCGGTGCGGCCAGCTTCTCCGAGTGTCTACGGGTCGGCACAGAGGTCTTCCACGCGCTGAAGAAGAGCCTCGCCACCGCCGGCCACGCGACCGCGGTCGGCGACGAGGGTGGCTTCGCGCCCAACCTGGAGTCCAACGAGGCGGCGCTGCAGGCCGTTCTGGCGGGAGTCGAGGCGGCGGGATATGAGCCCGGCAAGGATGTCTTCATCGCCCTCGACCCGGCGACCAGCGAGGTCTTCGAGGGCGGCGCCTACGTGCTCGAGCACGAGGGTCGCTCGCTCTCGCCCGAGGAGATGGCCTCCTACTGGGAGGACGCCTGCTCGCGCTACCCGATCCTCTCGATCGAGGACGGCATGGACGAGGAGGACTGGGACGGCTGGAAGCTGCTGACCGAGAAGCTGGGGGAGAAGGTCCAGCTCGTTGGCGACGACCTCTTCGTCACCAACCCCGAACGGCTCAAGCGCGGCATCGAGCTCGGTGTCGGCAACTCGATCCTGGTCAAGGTCAATCAGATCGGCACCCTCAGTGAGACCCTGGAGGCGATCAGGATGGCCGCCGAGGCCGGCTACACGGCGGTGATCTCGCATCGCTCCGGCGAGACCGAGGACACGACGATCGCAGACCTCGCCGTCGCCACCGGTGCGGGGCAGATCAAGACCGGCGCTCCGTCGCGCTCAGACCGCGTCGCCAAGTACAACCGTTTGCTGCGCATTGAGGAGGAACTCGGCTCTGCGGCGCGCTTCCCCGGCTTGCAGGCATTCCACCAACGGACTGGGTGACGCGCGTGACGCTGCGCATATCTGCGTCCTCGGTCGCTCGCGTGCAGAGCACGCCACGCTCCCTGCGTCCTTGATCTGCTTGGTCACGCCCGCCCCCAGTGCAAGGAGGGATGCGAGGCAGGAAACCGAAGCTCGGCCGCGTAGGACCGGGCATGGCAGCACGCGCTCAGGCGAGGAAACGCACCTCCGCCACTGCCAAACGCCGCTCTCCGGCACGCAAACCGGCCGCCCGGCGCAAACCGGCGGCGCGCCGCGGCGCCAGCCGGATCCACTGGGATCGCGTCGGCCGCGTCGCCCTGACCCTGGTCCTCTTCGCCGTGCTCTATTCCTACCTCAACCCGGTGATCGACTTCGTCAAGACCTACACGACGACGACCGCGGCACGGGTCCAGCTGCACGAAGCCCAGCACGAAAACTCCCGCTTGCACTGGCGCATCCAGCACGCCGACGACCCGATCACGCTGGAGGCCAAGGCGCGCGCCCAGGGCATGGTCGCCCCCGAAGAGACCCCACTGGTCGTACGCGGCCTCTAACGCCGCTCAGGCGCATGCCAGTCGCTTCCGGTGCGCCTTTGCCCTCCCATGGGGGGATAAAGCGCACCGGAGCCCGGAGGAGCTGTGGTTAGCGCTGGGTCGTATGTAGTCAGCGCGCTGGCGCTGGCGGCCGTCGGGGCATCGATCGGGTTCACGGCCTACCGGCTGCGCCAGCGGCTGATGCCGGCCTGGAACGGCGCCCCGGCACGCCTGGTCGAGTCGATCGTCGCGATCGCCCTGCTGATCTGGCTCGGCGAGATCCTCGGCACCTTCGGCCTCTTCTACGAGTGGACCTTCGTTGCTGCGTCCGTGGTGGTGGCGGCCCTGACAAGAGCGCTACTGCCGGCGGGTCCTGTCACCGCAGGGGACCCCCCACCCCTTCCGGTCGCTAAAGCGTCCTCAGGGGCGGGCCCCCCTACGGTGCCACCCCCCGGAGGAAGCGCCCTCGCAGGACTGATCACCGTTGGCGTTATCGCCTTGGTCTTTGCGCACTGGGGCCTGACAGCCAAGGATGCCCTGGACCGAGGGATCTTTAATTTCGACTCGCTCTGGTACCACATGCCATACGCGACCGACATGGTCCAGAGCCACTCCGTGACTGGGCTGCACTACACGGAGACCGTCTTCACCAACTGGTTCTACCCCCAGAACTCCGAGCTCCTGCACGCCACGGGGATCCTGCTCACGCACCGGGACACGCTTTCGTTGTTCCTGAACTTCGGCTTCTTGGCACTGAGCTTCCTAGCTGCTTGGTGCATAGGCCGCCCTTACGGGCGCGGCCACCTCACGGTCGTTGCAGCCGCGATTGTCCTCGAGTGCCACACGCTGGTCGTGCGGGAGCCTGGGGCCGCCAAGAACGACCTCGTGGCCGCTGCGCTCCTTCTCGCCGCCGTAGCCATCCTCGTCAACGCCTGGACCCGCCACCGTCAGACGGTGGCGCCCCTGCCGGCGGGTGGCGCCGTAGGGGGGCCCACCCCTGAGGACGCTTTAGCGACCGGAAGGGGTGGGGGGTCCCCTGCGGTGACAGGACCCGCCGGCCCGGGTGCTTTCGTCTGGCCAGTAGCCGCCGCTGGGTTGGCCACGGGGCTCGCCGTGGGCACCAAGTCAACCGCCGTAGCCATGGCCGCCGCCCTGACCCTCGCAGTAATCGCCCTGGCCCCCAGCGGCCGCCGTTTGAAGGCCTTCGGCTGGTGGTTCGTCCCGGCGTTGCTCGGCGGCGGCTACTGGTACCTGCGCAACCTGATCGTCGCCGGCAACCCGCTGCCGCAGGCAACCAGCGTCGGCCTGATCTCGCTGCCGCACCCCGAGCGCCTGCAGGAAGGCCGGCCCAACTTCAACATCGTCCACTACGCCACCGATACCGGCATCTGGCGCCACTACTTCGAGCCAGGCCTGCACCAGGCCTTCGGTTCCCTCTGGCCGCTGGTCATCCTCGCCGCGATCGCCGGCGGCCTCCTGGCCCTGTTCCGCGGCCAAGACAAGATCCTCCGCTGGGCCGGTGGCGTGGCCCTTTTCGGCCTCATCGCCTACGTCTTCACCCCCCTCAGCGCCGCCGGCATCGACGGCGCCCCGGTCGGCTTCAGCATCAACATCCGCTACGTAATCCCCCCGCTCCTCCTCGGCGTCGTCCTGCTGCCCCTGGCCATCCGCCGCCTCGACGGCTGGCGTCAATGGACCCTCCTCGGAGCCCTGCTCCTCGTCCTCGTAGCCACCGACCGCTCCGACGCCGCCCTCCGCGACCCAGCCCGGACCTTCGGCATCCCACTGGCCTTCGTCCTCGTGGTCATCCCAGCGATCCTGATCTGGGCCAGCTCCCGGTCAGTGAGGGTCACGGCGCCTCCTCCGGCGGGTGGCACCGTAGGGGGGCCCACCCCTGAGGACGCTTTAGCGACCGGAAGGGGTGGGGGGTCCCCTGCGGTGACAGGACCCGCCGGCCGGAGGCGCTTGTCCCTCCTTTTGAGCGGCTTCGCCGCTCTGGCCCTGCTGGTTCTCGCTCTCGGCTACCCAATCCAGCGCCACTACCTGCAGGACCGCTTCGACGCTTCCTCTGAAGTCCCCGGCCTGCAGCTCGAAAGCGCCTACCAATGGGCCCGCGACAAGAGCGACGCCCGCATCGGCCTAGCCGGCACCACGGCAGGCTTCCTCAGCTACGGCTTCTACGGCACCGACCTCTCCAACCACGTCATCTACCTGGGCGAAAAGGGCCCCCACGGCGCCTACAACGCGATCCCCACCTGCGCCGCCTTCCGCACCGCCGCCAACGCCGCCGACCTCGACTACCTGGTCACGACACCCTTCCTCAACTTCATCCACACGGGCGATCCCATCTCTTCCCCGGAGGCCACCTGGCTAAAGGGCGACAAAGCGGCAGTCCCAATCAAGCACGATGGTCCCACCACAATCTGGAAGCTCGACGGCGCGCTGGACCCAGCCGCTTGCAGCTCAGTCAACGCGCCTCTGCGTCGAATCCCCGACACGCCTCAAGCCCAATCCCAGTAGGCCGAAGCGTCTTGCACTTTTTCGGCAATCCCTTGAGGCGCCAGCCGACAGCGCCCCATCGAAAAAGTTAAGCGAAGGCCTACTGGGATTGGGCTTGGAGTTGCCGGAGTTCCGGCTCAGTCGTCCGAGTCGTCGGACTCAGACTCAGGCTCAGGAGAGCCAGCCCGCCGAATCACGATCTGATCGGCGTCAATCCGCACCGTAACCTCGCGTTTGCCGGCCCAATGCTCGGCGTACACGGGGTTGTCCTTGACCGAGGGATCGAGCCAGAGGCCGTAGCCGTCGGTCTCGCCGTGGTCGAAACTTGCCTCAAGGTCTTTGCGTCGGCCGCGGCCGCCGCGGCGTCCACGGCGCCGCCGCCGTTTGGGCCGCTCGCCGTCGTCTGAAGACGGCTTCTTGTCCTCGTCCTCCTCGTCGGACTCGGGCTCCTCGTCATCCTCGGCCTCTGCCTCCTCGGCAGTGGCGGCCTCGATCTCGGCCTCAATCTCATCGCGGAGATCGACTTCGCCGGAGCTCGCGTCCTCCTCGTCGGGCGTGAAGCCGTGCTGTTTGCGGAACTCGCGCAGCTCGGAGGTGCTGACTTCGAGCTGGTGGGCGATCCAGGCGTCGGTGCGGCCCTGCCGCACCCAGGCGCGGATCTGATTCAGCTGTGGCTTCAGAGAGCGTCTTGCCATCGGCGCGCGAGTCTATTCAACCGGGGCGGTCGTAGGCACGGCCGCTATGCCATTAGGAAGCCGAGCGCCTCGAACATCGAGACGACGACAACGACGACGGTGACGGTGAGGCAGACCGCGAGGACGCTGAAACGGACCTTGCTGGCCTGCTCGCTGCGGGTGATCCGGCGCGCCCGCGAGCGGTTGGCCGCGCGACGGCGCAGCTGCTCGCGCCGGCGGCGCTCGAGGGAGGTCTCCTGTTCGAAGGCCGTCTCGAACTGGTTGATGCTTTGGCGCATTCGCATAGAAAGGGTGGCCCGGGGGCCGCGGGGCACCGTAGCAAAGGCGCACGAGGGCTTGCAGGGGAAGGAAATGTGCGATGCGTCACGACAGCTTCAGGTCGGACAGGCGCCCCAGAGCCCCCGTCCCGCCTTGGCGGCGCCCAGCTCCAGGCGTCGAAAGAGCGGCGCAAAGCGGTCGTTGGGCGGGATCGTCAGCGAGCGGGCGAGGCCGCGCCGGACCAGGCTGGCGTTGACGAAACGGCGTCCCAGGTGAACGTAGGCGAGCAGCCTGCCGTAGATATCGCGCCGCTCGACCCCGAAGACGAGCCGCACCCAGTGGCGTTCGACCAAGTGGTGGTTGAAGCTCGAGGCGCGCGGCCCGAAGCACTGCACCGGAGTGTCCGGCTTGACCGTCTCCGGCGTGTCGACGCCGATGTAGCGAACGTCCTCCAGCCGCCCCCCGATCCGCACTTCAATCGTGTCCCCGTCAACGGCGCGCACCACGTAGGCGCGCGCCTCGCTCGGCCCGCCGTCGCGCGTGCCGTGGTCTTCCCACGGCCGCAGGATCAGCAGGGTCGCGGCGACCAGCAGCACCAAGCTCCCCAGCTGACCGCCGCGTCGAAGACCACCTCCCATCCCAACCTAAGCTGACGGGCCCAGGAACTGTTCCCCCTGCGGCTTAGCGTCGATCCCGGTAGGGGTGGAGCGTCTTGCACTTTTTCGGCAATCCCTCGCGGCGCCAGCAGGGGCGTCTCCACCGAAAAAGTTAAGCGAAACCCCTACCGGGATCGACGCTACGGCGTACGCCGAACAGACCCGAGCAGCGTCTCTTTGATCTGGGCGATGATCTCGAGCGCGTCGTTCCACTCGCGCTGCCAGACGTTGCGGCCGAAGATCACGCCCGAGCCGCCCGCCTCCATGATCTCGCGGGTGTGGCTCAGCACCGTCTCGTCATCGACCTTGGAGCCACCGGAGAGCACGACCAGCGAGCGGCCGGCGGACTCGACGCACTGGCGGATCGCCTCGGCCTCGTCGACCTGCATCTCGTTGTAAGGCGCAGGGGCGTCCTTGTCCTTGTCCGGATTGATCTTCGGCATGTTGAGCTTGACCACGTCGGCGCCCATCTCCATCGCCATCCGCGCCGCGTAATCGATCGCGTAGAAGGAGTTGGCGCTGCCCTTGGCGTCGACCGCTTCGCCACGCGGGTATGACCAGACGATCAGCGGCATGCCGAAGCGGTCGCAGTCCTGGCGCACCTGGCGCAGCTGGGCGAGGTCCTCGTCTTGGCGCGAGGAGCCGACGTAGAGCGTGTAGCCGACCGCGTCGGCGCCGAGCCGCACCGCGTCCTCGACGCTGGCGTTGCAGGAGGAGAAAGCGTGGGCGGAGGAGGGAATGTCGGTCTTGCCGTTGACCTTGAGGATCAGCGGCACCTGGCCGGCGTAGTCGGGGTAGTACTTGGTCGCCATGCCGATCTGGCAGGCGAGGGCCGAGTAGCCCGCCTCGGCCGCGAGGCGGAACTGGTAATCGGGGTCCTTGGAAGCCGGGTTGGGAAAGAAGTCACGAGGGCCGTGCTCGATGCCCTGGTCGATCGGCAGCAGCATCAGGGTGCCGTTGCCGGGACCGAACTCGAAGAGCAGGCGCCGCAGGCGGGCTCGTTTGCCGGGGGCCAGTGTTGCCAGCAGTGATTTCTGCTCGGTCAAGCTCTTCAACTCCACGCTGTTTTCCTCCTAGGATCCTTGAAGACGAGTGTCTGGGGAGTATGTCATCGGCGCTTCCTTGCGAGTGCTTAGCGGTGGGCGGTTATCCTCGTTTAACCATGAGCGAGACTGAGCTCAGCGTCATTTGCAAGAACTGCGGCTCGGAGGTCAGTCCCTACGTAACCGAGTGCCCGTACTGCGGCACCCGCTTGCGCAAGCGGGCCCCGAAGCTGGAACGGCGCGGCGATGGGCTGGAGGCGAAGCCGCGGCGGCGCAAACGGCTGCGGATCACGCGCCGCCGCCAGCGCGAGGAGGCCGGCCCGTTCCGTCCCTACGCGACGACCGCGGTGATCCTCGCCTCGGCCGTGCTGCTGCTGGTGCAGAAGGTGACCGGCGATCCGCTCGGCAGCTTCGGCGGACTGATCGTGCCGCTGCAAGACCAGTGGTGGCGCTTCTTCACCGCGCCCTTCGCCTATCTAGACGTTGGCTACCTCTTCGTCGTCGCGGTTGGCCTGGCGATCTTCGGCACCGGCCTTGAGCGCCGCCTCGGCACGCCGGCGACGGCATTGCTGCTGGTCGCCTGCGGTGCGCTCGGCATGCTCGTCGCCAGCGGCATCGCCCACGCCCAAGGCGATATCGAGGTGATCGCCGGCGGCAACGGCATGGCGCTCGGCGCGGTCGCCGCCTGGTTCGCGATCCGGCGCGCCGAGGCGCACCACGCGATCGACGACGACTACGACGTGATCGGGGTCGTGGTCGCCGCCGCGGTCCTGCTGGCACTGCCGATCTTCGAATCCACCGCCGATCCGTTCGCTGGTCTAATCGGCGGCGCGGTCGGTGGACTCGCCGGGCTCGCTGCCGCCACCCTCCGCGACTCTCACTGAATCAGGCGCCGCCTCCTCAGCCGCCCCCCGACGCGAAGCGGAGGAGGCGGCGACAATGATTCACGCGTCCGGGGGTGGCTAGTGTCCACCTTGTGCCGTCAGACGAGCAACTCGAGGCCGCGATCGAGCGGCTGGCTGATGCCGAGCGCTTCTCGGAGGCCGAGCGGATCGTCGCTCGCGCCGCGCCGCATCTGCAGAAGGTCCTCGCCGCCGCCCTCGCCGAGGGCGGCTGGTTCGGGGAGTCGCACGAGGCCGAGGCGCTGAAGGCGGCGACGGTGCCAGACCCAGAGGAGCGGATTACGGCGGTGCGCTCGCTGCTCGCCGAGGAGGCGCGGATGGGAATGATGGTTGGAGTTGCCGTCGGCTGGGCACTGCATGGGGAGCTGGACGAAACCGAGAACCGAGAAGGAGAGAGTTGACGATGGAGATCAAATTCCACGGCCAGTCGTGCTTCGAACTGAGCGAGGGCGAGACCAGGGTCCTGATCGACCCCTTCCTCAAGCCGAACAACCCGGTCGCGGTAACGACCGGCGAGGAAGTCGATCCGACCCACATCTTTCTCTCCCACGGCCACGCCGACCACGTCGCCGACGCCGTTCCCGTCGCCAAGCGCACCGGCGCCAAGTGCGTCGCGATCGTCGAGCTGGCGAAGTGGTTGGAAGGCCAGGGGATCGAGGATGTCGCCGACCCCAACTTCGGCGGCACCGTCTCCTTCGATTGGGGCTACGTGCGGCTTGTCCCCGCTTGGCACACCAACACGATCCCGGGTTCCGAAGAGTCACCCTTTAGTGCCGAGCATGGCATCGCGATCGGCCCGGCGGCGGGCCTGGTGATCGAGCTCGGCGGCACCACCGTCTACCACGCCGGCGACACCTGCCTCTTCAGCGACATGAAGCTGGTCGCCCAGCGCAACCCGGTGGATGTCGCCCTGCTGCCGATCGGCGGCCACTACACGATGGATCGCCACGACGCCGTCCTTGCCGCCGAGCTGATCGGCGCCGGCACCGTTATCCCGATGCACTACGACACCTTCCCGGCGATTGAGGCCGATCCGCAGGCCTTCAAGTCCGACGTCGAGGCCAAGACCTCATCGTCCGTGGTCGTGCTCGAGCCGGGCCAGTCGCACACGACTGGCTGAGCAGCCAGGCCGCTGCTAGTCTCGCTCGATCCCAGAACCCAGCCGGGTGCAACGTTTTTCTGCTCTCGTGGGGCCGAAAAACGTTGCACTGGATTGCGAGGAGAGCAGCGATGGGAACCACTGAGGCATCCGGGACTGAAACACGGACCGAGCGCGCCGACTTCCAGGCGACCGCCGACCCGGCGCTGAACGAGGCGGCCGACCGCACTTCCGAGATCAAACTGCTCACCTACGAGGAGCTCTACCTGCTCTGGGAGCGCCAGCAGTGGCAGACCCAGGAGCTCGACTTCAGTCGCGACCGCGAGGACTGGAACGAGCGCTTCGACGACGAAGAGCGCTTCCAGCGCATGTACGGGCTCTCCTCCTTCTTCATCGGCGAGCAGAAGGTGGCCGAGGAGCTGGGGCCGATCATGCGCGCGGCGCCGACCGAGGAGCAGCGCATCTTCCTCTGCACCCAGATCGCCGACGAGGCCCGCCACGTGCGCTTCTTCGAGCGCTTCTACCGCGAGGTCGGCGTGCTCGAGTCCGATCAGCTCTCGGAGATGCTGACGCAGACCTCCGAGCACCTCAACGAGAACTTCGGCCGCCTCTTCGACGAGATGCTGAAGCGGCGCACCGACCGGCTCGCGGTCGAACCCGAGGACACCGAAGCACTGGTCGAGGCGGTGACGATTTACCACATGGTGATTGAGGGGATGCTCGCCCTCACCGGCCAGCACTTCATCATGGATTACAACGAAAGCCAGGGGACGCTGCCGGGCTTCGTCGAGGGCTTCCAGAACGTTGCGCGCGATGAGCACCGCCACGTCGCCTTCGGCTCGGTCTTCCTGCGCGAGAAGGCGGGCGAGGACGAGCGCTACAAGCAGGCGATCCAGCGCACGCTGGAGGAAGTGCTGCCGGTTGCCGACGGCGTGCTCTCACCGCCCTGGGCGCCGCCGGACGAGGACTACGAAGTCTTCGGCTACTCGCTCGCCGACACGCGCAAGTTCGCCGGAACCTCGCTGATGCGCCGGCTCAAGGTGATCGGCCTGCAGTAGGCGCCGAGCGGCGGCTTAGGCGGGGGCGCTCAGCCTTCGTCTGCGGGGGCTTCGCTGATGCCCGAGGAGGCGGGCGGGGCTTCTTCGACCGGGGCGGGGCTTTCAGCCGCTGGCGGTGGGGGCGGCGGAGCGGTTTCGGTCGGTGGGGCCGTCGTGGGTGGTGTCGAGCCGCTGCCGCCGACGGTGACGACGACGGTGCCGGTGCCGGCTCCCGCGGGAGCGCCGGCGGTGGCGGTCGAGGGCGTGGCGCCGTCGATACCCGCGGCGGCCTGCTCATCCGCGGTCGCTTCGGGCGCTTCGACGCCGCCGGAGCCGGTGACTTCTTCCGTCACGGGCGGTTCGGCGGCGACTTCCTCGGGGACTTCGGCTTCAACCGGGGCCGGTTCGACCGGGACCGGAGTCGGTTCGACCACCGCCGTTTCGAGCGGGGCGGGCGCCGCGACAGCGTTTTGCGCCGGCGCAACCGCGGCGATCGGCGGTCCTTGAGTGGAGACATGAGCGATGGGAGCAGGTGAGTTCACTGGAGTCGGTTCGGTCTGCTGCTTGACCTCGACGATGCCGCCGGTGAGGACGGCGGCGGTTACCACGCCAGCGACGGCCTTGGTGCCGATCGCCCCGCCGACTGCCCCGCCGATGCCACTGAGGCCGCCGATGCCACCGGCGGCACCGCCGCCACCGAGCGCGGCGCCAACGCCGCCTACCGCGCCAGCGCCGCCGGCGCCCGTAGCGGTCGCCGCACCCCCGGTGCCAGCACCTCCCAGGCCAAGCTTTGAAGCGATGAAGCCCTTCAGCGCGACCAGGGGCCCGACCGGCACCAGGGCCGCGAGCACCTTGTCGTTGGAGCGGAGCTGAGAGCGGAAGTCCTTGCACTCTTCGCAGTCGCGAACGTGGCGGCGGACCGGGCCGGAGAGCTTGCGCAGCCCCTCGGCGGCCTCGGCGAGGTCGAGCCGCACCTCGCCGCAGGTGAGCTGGCGCGCCTGGCTGGCCTCGGCGAGCGAGATCCGCGCCCGCACCAGCAGCGACTTGACCGAGGGCACGCTGGTCTCCATCGCCTGGGCGATCTCCTCGTAGGACATCGCGTCCATCTCGCGCAGCAGCAGCGCCGAGCGCTGGGTCTCGGGCAGCTTGCCGACGTCGGTGAGCAGCTGGCGGAACTCCTCGCGGTTATGGACCTTCTCGGCGGTTGAGGCGGCCTCGACTTCGGGAACCATGTCCATCGATTCCTGGGCGTCGGCGGTCGGTTTGCGCAGGTGGTTGAGGCAACGGTTGCGGGCGATCCGGTAGAGCCACGGGCGCAGGTTGATCTCGCGCTCGTCGGCCAGCATCGCCCGGTAGGCGTTGACGAAGACCTCCTGCAGGACGTCTTCGGCATCCTCGGTGGAGCCCAGCATCTGGCGGCAGAAGCCGAGCAGCCGCCCCTGGTAACGATCGACGATCGCCTCGAAGGCGCCGGGGTTGCCGGCGCGGGCCATCGCGATCAGGTGCTCGTCCCCTTGAAGTTTGAGCAGCGGCGAGCGCCGGGCGAGGAGTCCGCGGCGACTGGCATGTGTGAGAGCTGAAGCCTCCAAGCGAATCCTCCGTTAGAGCCGGGGAAGGCGTTTGTCTTCTAGCTCAAGGACACCGTAGCAGCGGCTTTGTTGCGGTCCCTCAGCAGTTTTTAGTGCGGATTTAGAAACCCAAACTCAACAAAATGCCCGGGGCGGGATTCGAACCCGCAAGCCCCCCAGTGGGGCAGCGCCTTTTAAGGGCGCCGCTTTTGCCAATTTCGCCACCCGGGCAGGGCGATGGTAGCTCGGGGGCTTCGGCGTGCGGGTCCTGTCACGAGGCAGGGGGCCTGCGGGCAGTCCACGGGCTGTCCTCGACCCCCTGCCCGGCGCCACCCGCACGAGAAGCGTCCCTTAGGCTCCAGCTTCTATGGATCATGGAGGGCGGATTGTTGCCAAGGCGCTGAAGTCCAGGGGGGTCACGCACCTCTTCACGCTTTCAGGGGGACACCTGTTCTCTATATACGACGGCTGCAAGGCCGAGGGCATCGAGATCGTCGACGTCCGCCACGAGCAGACGGCGACCTTCGCGGCCGAGGGCTTCGCCAAGGCGACCCGCAGAGTGGGCGTTGCCGCGCTGACCGCGGGGCCAGGCGTGACCAACGGGATCAGCGCGATCGCCGGGGCGCAGGCCAACGGCTCGCCAGTCTGTGTGCTTGGGGGGCGGGCGCCGGAGATGCGCTGGGGGTCGGGCTCGCTGCAGGAGTTCGATCACGTGCCGGTCGTCTCGCCGCTGGTCAAGTCGGCGGAGACGGTGAGGGAGCCGGGCGAGATCGGGGTGCGCACGGCGGCGGCGCTCGACCTGGCGCAGGCGATGCCGGGCGGCCCGACCTTCGTCGACTATCCGCTTGACGTTGTCTTCACCGAGGCGGAGGCGGGCATCCCTGAGCCCGTGCCGGGCGAGGCCGGTCCGGCAGACGGGATCGAGGAGGCCGCGGCACTGCTTGCCTCGGCCGAGCGGCCGGCGATCATGGCCGGCTCCGGCCTGTATTGGGGGAGGGGGGAGGACGAGCTTCGCGCCCTGGCCGAGGCGCTCGGGATCCCGGTCTTCCTCAACGGTCTCGGGCGCGGTTGCCTGCCTGCCGACCATGAGCTCGCCTTCAGCCGTGCCCGCGGCGCCGGCCTCGGCGGGGCAGACGTGGCGCTGGTGATCGGCGTGCCGCTTGACTTCCGCCTGGGCTTCGGCGCCTCCATCGCCGAGGAGGCGAAGCTGATTCGGCTCGACGCCGCACCCAATGAGCTGACTGCCAACCGCGCCCCGCAGGTCGACCTTGTCGGCGACGTCGCCGCCAGCCTGGCGGCGATCCGCGAAGCGCTCGGGTCGCCGCAGCGCCGCACCGACCCCTGGCTGGCGCAGCTGCGCAAGGTCGAGGAGGAGAAGCGGGCTGTCGAGCAGGGTGAGCTCGACGACGGCCGCTCGCCGCTGCACCCGGTTCGGGTCTACAAGGAGCTGGGCGAAGTGCTCGAGCGCGACGCGATCGTCATCGGCGACGGCGGCGATTTCGTCTCCTACGCCGGCCGCTTTATCGATACCTACCAGCCGGGTTGCTGGATGGACCCCGGTCCCTTCGGTTGCCTCGGGGCGGGGCCGGGCCAGGCGATCGGCGCCAAGCTGGCCCATCCCGACCGCCAGGTTTGCCTGCTGCTTGGCGACGGCGCCTTCGGCTTCGCCGGGATGGAGTTCGACACGATGGCCCGCCACGGCCTGCCGATCGTCGGCGTGATGGGCAACAACGGCATCTGGGCACTGGAGCACCACCCGATGAAGTTTCTCTACGGTTACTCGGTGGCGGCGGAGCTGCGGCCCGAAACGCGTTACGAGCAGATGGTCGAAGCGCTCGGCTGCGAGGGGGTCCTGGTGCGAGAACCGGGTGAGCTGCGACCGGCGCTCGAGCGTGCCTTCGAGTCGGGTAAGCCGACCCTGGTCAACGTCCTCACCGATCCCGAGGTCGTCTACCCGCGCAAGTCGAACCTCGCCTAACACGGCCTTACTGGTCGCTCTTGCCCAAAAAGAAACGACCGCCATCTCTGGCGGTCGTTTCAAGTTGGTCCCTCAGGACGGGCAGGGGTACGTCTTCAGGAACCAGTTCTTATTTAGTGGACCCAGACGGCGGGAGGCGCCATGATGCGGCAATCGTCCGAGTCCTATAACCGAGTCTGAGAGGGGTTGTCCCACCTCTTTCTCGATGTGGCGATTATCTGCTCGCCTATCCGATACGTCTAGCTGGCACTAGGCCTGCTACTCGTAATCGATGACCTCCTGCCTACCAACTTTTGGGGGTTCGACCGCTTGTTTAACCCAAATGTCCGGGCAGGAGAGACACGACTGTCCACATAGGAACACAGAATTACTACGATTGAGAATGCGGGGTTATCCGCAGTCCAAAGCCGAAACAGCCGATATTGCGCTGCCGTAGAGGATGTCGTGCTCGGAGACCTCGATGCGGTCGAGGCCGAATGCGCGCATCGTCTCGACCAAAATCACCACTCCGGCCACGATGTTAGGCGCGCGATCGGGGTGCATTCCTGTTATCCCTGCCCGTTTGGACAGTGGGGCGGAGGCCAATTGCGAGAGAAGTCGCTGGATCGTGCCGAGGGTCAGCGTATGCCCGTGTACTTGCTTCGGGTCATAGGGCTCGAGGCCGATCTCGATCGAGGCCAGCGAGGTGGGCGTGCCGGCGACGGCGATGCCGGCCTCGGCACGGGCGCCGGGCTGGTTGACGATTGCGCCCTCGATCAGGCCGCGCACGTCGCGGGCCAGGGCCTCGAGCTCGAGCGTGCTGGGAGGGTCGCCAGTGATGTGGCGCTCGCTGTGGCGAACGACGCCCGCCTGCAGCGAGGTGTGGAAGGCGACCACCTCGCCGGTGCCGACGATCAGCTCGGTCGAGCCGCCGCCGATGTCGACGACCAACGTCGGCACGCTGGGCGAGTTCTCGCAGGTGGCGCCGAGGTAGGTGAGCCGAGCCTCTTCCTCGCCGTCGAGCACCCGGGCCGAGAGCGCGAAGCGCTCGCGCAGCTCGGCGGCGAAGGCGCTGCCATTGGAAGCGTCGCGCACGGCGCTGGTCGCGATCGCGTCAATGCTCTCGACCTCGTTCTCGCGGCAGATCGCCATGTAGTCGCCGATCGCCTCGCAGGCCGCCTCGATCGCCTCAGCCGAGAGCTGCCCCGAGAGATCGACGCCGCGGCCCAGACGAGTCACTCGGCTTTGCCGCTCTACCTCCGTCACCCGCCCCCCGGCGACGGCGGCAATCAGCAGCCGCGTCGAGTTGGAGCCGATGTCGATCACCGCCACCCTGTGAGAGCCCGCATCCATGCCGGCGGCACTCTATGAGACAACAGCCCCCACGTTGCTAGCATGCCCTTCACGCCGCGGGGTGGAGCAGCCAGGTAGCTCGTCGGGCTCATAACCCGAAGGTCGCAGGTTCGAATCCTGCCCCCGCTATCGAGAAAAGCCCCGGAAACGGGGCTTTTTTCTTGTCCAAAGGAAGGGTCCCTGGCGAGGTACGGGTACCAAGCGGGTACCAATTTTGTCTCCTGGGAGCGAGAAGACGCGCTCTTGTGGCCTCGGCTGATTGCATCGGATGGCTTTGGAAATCTCTGCTGCGATGGATGAGCCGGGCCGGCCGCCCGCCGCTGACCTCAATCGCGACCAATTCGGGGCCATAGGCGATAGTAGAAACCCTCCCCCATCCATGCGTGCAGGAACCGCGGGCTCATCAGGATCATGCGGCCGTCGCCAAGGCGAAGGAACGGGCGCTGCTCAAAGGGGCGCGGTCCCAGACCAGGTGGTCGAAGCTGTCGCCGGCTTCGGCGAAGCGCTCGACCAGTTCGGCGCGATCGGCACTTATCGCGCCTACCAGGCGCTCGGTGACCTCTGCTGGGAGCTGGTTTTCGAGCAGCCCGGGCTGCGAGGTCGCACCACCGGTGGGACTCAGGACCCACCACGCCGAACAGGTCGACGAACAGAGCCCGCGCGCGGCCGTGGTCGCTGCCCAAGTTCGACTGGTCGAAGTAGAGACCCGCCCGAACGGTGTACGGGGCCCAAGTCGCGGGGCTCCCCCGTTCCGTCGCCCGATCATTGCCGGCGTTGATCGGATCAGCGATCGCCACCACTGCACCGAGCAACTTGTCGATCTCCTCGTCATCGAGCTGGCGCAGGCCATCCGCATCCGAGCCGGCGCCGGTGATCAACAGCCGCATTAGGACTGCCAGATGCTGTTCGTTGATGAGGAGGTGTTTCGGGCCAGCGGCGCTGAACTCGCGGAACTTCTCGATGATCGGGCGCCCGGTTCCGAAGATCTCTTCGGCCAGCGCCAGGTGCTTCGCTGAGTCGGCGCCGGCGAACCAGGCACCAGCGCTGAAAACCGCCAGCGCCATCATCGCGGGCTCAAACGGCAAGCCGGAGATCAGCCCTTTGACCTGATCCAACGTCAACGGATCGATCCCGAGATCCTCGGCGCAGGGAGCGACGGCGAATGCGTCGAGATCGCTCGGCGGTTTCCCGACGACGAGCAGCACCCCCTCGGGGATCTCAGGAATCGGCTGCGATGCCGGTGCGTCAACCGGCGTCCAGAGGCCGCTGGGGCGCAGCGCGCCCCGAGGAATGATTAGGTGCGGAAAGTCGGGCTTTGGTGGAACTGCCGGACCCGGGTGGCGCTACGAGCCTCGGCACGCAATCTGCTCGTGCCGAACCCAAGATCGGCGATCTCGGCCGCGCTCAGCCTTAACGTTGGCGGTCAGCTTGTGCGGCTTGCAGAGGAGGCAGCCGCTTCCACTGTGCTTGGGTCGTTTGCGCTTGTGGTGCGCCATGGGGTCCAGGCTAGCGAACCAGTGGTGTACATCGTGTGCCCTTGTGTGTACCCTTGATCCATGGCTGAGCGAAACCGCCGAATCAACGTCACTCTCGAGCCGGACTACGCGCAGAAGTTGGCGAGCCTGGCGGAGCGCACCCATGTCCAAGAAGGAACCTTGGCTCGCTCCCTTCTCTCCAGCGCATTGGATGAAGCCGATCCGGATGCCTCGCGGATCACTGAAATTCTCGACGGGATTCCTGGTGCTTGGGAGCGGGCGCAGGAGTCTATTGAGCAGGCTCGGCGCGGCGAAACGGTGCCGCTCTCCGAGCTGTAGCTGATGCCGGCGATCGAGGTCACGCGCCAGGCGCGTGATGAGCTTCGCAGTCTGATCGAGACCCGCCAGCTCCCGGCCGACACGCGCGAACGGGTCTCGCGCACGCTGCTTACTCTGGAAGAGTTCCCGCGCGCTGGCAAACAGCTATCTGGCGTCTGGCGAGATTGTCGGGCGCTGATCGGTCCATGGGGCTGGCTGATCGCCGTCTACATGTACATCGAGGCCGAGGATCGAGTTGTTGTCATTGCCTTCCACGATGCGCGGACGTCCGACGTTGCGATCGCTCGCGCTTGACCCCGCTTAGCATTCGAGCGGGTACTAAGTGGGTACTAAGTTGAGCGCAACTAGGTGCAACTCGGACCAACTCGAACCGCTTGAACAAGCCAAAAACCTCCGAACCGAACTCCCCGAGTGGTGATCGCCCTTTCGATGGCTGGGTGAGATCTTCGACAAGGTCGGAACAGCTGTCCAGTTTGGTCGGAACTTGGCTTGGAAACTGGGAAGGTGGGTCGAAATTTTTAAGTAAACGGTCGGCAGGGCCGACATCCCTTCTGGATCCCCAGATAGGAGCGTTTGACCGTTCTTTCGACCCCATCATCGATTTCACGACCGCGCATACGCGGCCGCTCCATCCTGCTTGCAGACGAGAAGCTCCACGTGCGGGGGGTCACCTACGGCACCTTCCGCTCCGAGGACGGGTCGTCGTTCCCCGCCCCGGCGCGCGTGCGCGAGGACTTCGCGGCGATGGCGGCGGTGGGGATCAACTCCCTGCGCACCTACGTGCCGCCGCCCGCGTGGCTGCTCGACGCCGCCCTCGAGCACGGCCTCCGGGTGATGGTCGGCTTCGCCTGGGAACAGCACGTCGCCTTCCTCGACGACCCCGAGCGCTGGCGCCGGATCGCCGCCCGGCTTGGAGACGAGGTGCGCGCCTGCGAGCGCCACCCGGCGATCCTCTGCTACTCGATCGGCAATGAGATCCCGGCGCCGATCGTCCGCTGGCATGGCAAGCGGCCGGTCGAGCGCTTCCTCGAGCGGCTCTGCTGGGAGGCGAAGCTGGCCGACCCGGAGGGCCTCGTCACCTACGTCAACTACCCCTCGACCGAGTACCTCGAGCTCCCCTTCCTCGACATCGCCGCTTTCAACGTCTTCCTCGAGCGGGAGCGCACCTTCGAGTCCTATCTGGCGCGGCTGCAGAACCTCTCCGGCGACCGGCCGCTGCTGATCACGGAGCTCGGGATCGACAGCCGCCGCAACGGCGTCGAGAAGCAGGCGCAGGTGATCGAGTGGCAGATCCGCCACGCTTTCGCCGCCGGCGCCGCCGGCACCTTCGCCTTCGCCTGGACCGACGAGTGGCACCGCGGCGGCCATGAGGTCGAAGACTGGGACTTCGGGCTCGTCGACCGCGAGCGGCAACCGAAGCCGGCGCTGGCGGCCGCCGGCCGCGCCTACGCCGACGTGCCCTTCGGGCCGGGTGGCCCCTGGCCCGCGGTCTCGGTGGTCGTCTGCACGCATAACGGTGAGGCCACCCTCGGCGAGTGCCTGGCGCGCCTCGCCACCCTCACCTACCCCGACTACGAGACGATCGTCGTCAACGACGGCTCCAGCGCGGCCTGCGCGGAGATCGCCCGCGGCCATGGCGCGACCCTGGTCGAGACCGAGCACCGCGGCCTCGGCCACGCCCGCAACCGCGGGATCGAGGTGGCGCGGGGGGAGATCGTCGCCTTCCTCGACGACGACGCCTACCCCGATGCCGACTGGCTCCACTACGTCGCTGCCCTGCTGCGCGCCGACGGCCACGCCGGTGTCGGCGGCCCCAACATCCCGCCCGAGGACGACGGCTTCCTCGCCGAATGCGTCGCCGCCGCGCCGGGCGGTCCGATCCACGTCCTCGTCTCCGACCGCGAGGCAGAGCACGTACCCGGTTGCAACATGGCCTTCCGCAAGGACGTGCTGGAAGCGGTCGGCAACTTCGACGAGCGCTTCCTCGCCGCCGGCGACGACGTCGACGTCTGCTGGCGGCTGCAGAAGGCAGGCCGGACGCTCGGCTTCAGCGCCGGCGCCGTCGTCATGCACCGCCGCCGCGACTCGATCCGCCGCTACCTGCGCCAGCAGTTCGGCTACGGCAAAGCCGAGGCGCTGCTGGAGCGCAAGTGGCCGACCCACTACAACCGGGCCGGCGCCTCGCGCTGGTCGGGGCGGATCTACGAGGGCCCCTCGACGCAGACGCCGCGGCGGCGGGCGATGGTCCGCTACGGGACCTGGGGCAGCGGCCTCTTCCAATCGATCTACGAGCCGCCGCGGGTCCTGGCCGGGGCCCTGCGGGCGCCGGAGGGGCTGCTGCTCGTCGGTCTGCTCGGGGAGCTGTCCCTCCTCGGCCTGCTCTGGCGACCGCTGTTGGCGGCGGCGCCGCTCTTCCTGGCGGCGCTCGCCTGGATCCTCACGGTGGCGATCTCTAACGGCTGGCGAGCCCACCACGCGGTGCCGGGAAGGACGCCGGCGCAGACGCTGAAGCGACGGGCAGTCACCTCTCTGCTCTTCCTCCTGCAGCCCTTCGTGCGCCTGGCGGGGCGGCTTCTCAACGGGCTCTCGCCCTGGCGTCGGCGGGTGCCCACCCGGCTGACCCTACCCCGGCCGCGGACGGTCGAGGTCTGGAGCGAAAACTGGCGCGACCCATCGGCCTGGATCGAGCAGCTGCAGGACGGGCTCGCCGCCGCCGGCGGCTTCGTCCGCAGCGGCGGCCCATTTGATCGCTGGGACCTCGACCTGCGGGTCGGCGCCCTCGGCGGGGTGAAGATCCGCACCGCGGTCGAGGAGCACGGTAACGGCAGGCAGTTGCTGCGAGCGCGGATCTGGCCGCGCACGACCGCGCCGGGACGGGTGGTGATCCTGATCTTCGTCTTCTTCTCGCTCCTCGCCTTCCAGCAGGCGCAGACGGCGATCGGGGGCGCGATCGCGCTGGCGGCGGCGCTGGCGGTCGTCCTCGGCCTGGAGGGGATCGCGACGGCGACGCGGCTGGCCCTGGCCGAGCTGGACCAGCTCAGCAGCCGCAGCGAGGCAGCCGCCACGGCGCCGCGAAGCGACGAGCAGGCCGCCTTCCCGCGCTGGCTGCTCGATGCCGAGGTGCGCCGATGAGGTGGCTCCCGACCAGGCTGCGGCGCGCGAAGCCCGAGCCGGAGGAGGAGAAGCCGAGCGCTTGGGCGCTGTGGAAGGCGCTGCCCCGGACCAAGCCCTACCTGCGGCCCTACCGCAAGACGCTTCTGGGGGTGCTGGCGCTGACGATCCTCACCGCCGTCTTCGGCCTCGCCGAGCCGTGGCCGCTGGCGATCATCCTCACCAACGTGCTCCAGGCCCAGGAAGCCAGCGGCATCATCCGCTTCGTCTTCGGCCCCGACCCGACGGTCTGGGTGATCCTGGTGACGATGGTGCTGGCCCGGTTCTTGATCACCGCGGTCGGCAACGGCTTCACCGTGCTGAACCATTACCTCGGCTCGAAGATGGAGCAGAACATGGTCCTGGACCTGCGCAGCGACCTCTTCGCCCACGTCCAACGACTCTCCCTGACCTTCCACGACGAGCGCAAGACCGGGGCGCTGATGAGCCAGATCAACAACCAGGCGGCAGCCGTCGGGAACATCGTCATGGTGGTGCCGCCGATCGCCGAATCGGCCCTGACCCTGGTCGGGATGCTGGTCATCGCGACGCTGATCGACTGGCAGCTGGCGCTGCTCTCGCTGATCATCATCCCCTTGCTCTACTGGTCCTTTGGGCTCTACGGCCGGCGGATCGTGCCCCGCCTGCAGCGGGTGCAGTCGCTCGAGTGGCAGTCGCTCTCGATCGTCCACGAGGCGATGTCGATGCTGCGGGTGATCGTCACCTTCGGGCGCGAGGACTACGAGCACCAGCGTTTCCGCGAGCAGGGCCAGACCGCGGTCGACGAACGGGTCAAGCTGACCGTCAGCCAGAGCCTCTACACGCTCGGCGTGCAGACGACGACCGTGGCGGGGACCAGCATCGTCCTCGGCGTCGGCGCCTGGCACGTGTTGGAGGGAAAGATCTCGCTCGGCGAGCTGATCGTGATGATGACCTACATCGGCTCGGTCTACCAGCCGCTGGAACAGCTCAGCCTCACCGTCGGCACGGTCCACGAGCAACTGGTCCAGTTCAACTCCTCGCTCGACCTGCTCGACACCGACCCCGAGGTGACCGAGAAGGAGGATGCGGTCGCGCTGGGGCGGGCGCAGGGGCGGGTCACCGCGCAGGGGCTCGGCTTCGCCTACCGGGGGCGCAAGGAAACGCTCTCCGGCATCTCCTTTCACGCCCGGCCGGGGGAACGCGTCGCGATAGTCGGCCACACCGGCGCCGGCAAGAGCACCCTGATGAGCCTCCTGATCCGGTTCTACGACCCGCAGGCGGGACGGATCGAACTCGACGGCGTCGACCTGCGCGACCTCGAGCTGCAGTCGCTGCGCGACCAGATCAGCGTCGTCCTCCAGGAGCCGCTGCTGTTCTCGGGGACGATCGAAGAGAACATCCGTTACGGCAAGCTCGAGGCGAGCGGGGAGGACCTGCGCGACGCCGCCAGGGCCGCCAACGCCCACGACTTCATCAGCGGCCTGCCCGACGGCTACGCGACGATGCTGGGCGAGCGCGGCGCCCAGATCTCCGGCGGCGAGCGCCAGCGCATCTGCGTCGCCCGCGCCTTTCTCAAGGACGCGCCGATCCTGATCCTCGACGAGCCCACCTCCTCGATCGACTCGAAGACCGAGCGGGTGATCCTCGATGCGCTCGACGACCTGATGGTGGGCCGGACCTCGTTCATGATCGCCCACCGGCTCTCGACCGTCCGCCACGCCGACCAGATCCTCGTCCTCAGCGAGGGCAGGATCGCCGAACGCGGCACCCACGAGGACCTGGTCGCCGCCGACGGGATCTACGAGCAGCTGCACGAGGCGCAGACGCGCGAGCGCAGGAAACGGCAACCGGTCGCGCAGACGGCATGAACGCGCCGGCGCAGGAGCAGCGGCCCAGGGTCGTGGTGCTCGGGATGATGAGCAAGATGCCGGTGGCCGGCGTCGTCTGGCAGAACCTCCATTACCTGCTCGGCTTCGAGCGGCTCGGCTATGAGGCCTACTACGTCGAGGCGCACGGGCGAACCCCGTCGATGCTGATGGGCAAGGGCGAGACCGACGCCTCCGGCCGCGCCGCCGCCTTCATCGCGACGATCATGCGCCGCTACGGCCTCAGCGACCGCTGGGCCTTCCGCGCCCTGCACGGCGACGGCCGCTGCTTCGGCATGACCGAGGGTCGTCTGCGGCGGCTGCTCGGATCGGTGGAGCTGATCGTCAACCTCCACGGCGGCACCAAGCCGCTGCCGGAGCTGAGCGCGACCGATCGCCTCGTCTACCTGGAGACCGACCCGGTGCAGCTGCAGCTGGAGTTGGCGGAGGGATACCAGGAGTCCTACGCGTTCCTCGAGGCCCACGCCGCCTTCTTCACCTTCGCCGAGAACTATGGGCAGGCGGACTGCCTGCTGCCGGTCTCCGACCGCTTCCGCTTCGAGACGACGCGGCAGCCCGTCCTCCCGGATCTCTGGCAGACGGCGCTGGCGCCGGCCCACGACCGCCTGACGACGATCGGCAACTGGAGCCAGCCCTGGCGCGATGTCTCGATGGACGGCTCGGTGTACACCTGGAGCAAGGACGAGGAGTTCAAGAAGCTGCTCGACCTGCCGCAGCGGGTCGGGCCGCGCTTCGAGCTCGCCCTCAGCTCATACGAGGACTCCGACCGCGAGCTGCTCGAGGGGCACGGCTGGCGGGTAAGTCCGGCGATGTCCTTCTCCACCGACCTCGTCGCCTACCGTGACTTCATCGCCGCCTCGGCCGGCGAGTTCACCGTCGCCAAGGACCAGAACGTCCGCTTCAGGACCGGCTGGTTCAGCGACCGCAGCGCTACCTACCTCGCCTCCGGGCGGCCGGTGATTACCCAGGACACGGGCTTCGGCCACGCCCTTCCCACCGGCGAGGGCCTGTTCGCCTTCTCGAGCGCGGAGGAGGTCGCCGAGGCGGTCGCGCGGATCGACCGCGAGCCGGAGCGGCACCGGCGAGCGGCGCGCGACCTCGCGCGCGAGCACTTCGCCCCCGAGGTGGTGCTGGGGAAGTTGCTGGGCCACCTGGGGATGCGGGTCCCCGGGCGGCGCGGCGAGGTCCCCCGCGACCCCTTCCCCTACGGGATGTCGCTGGCTCCGGTCTCGCGCAGGCCGACCCGCCTCTCGGAGGAGACGCTGGCGACGATCGCGGCAACGCCCACGCCGTCGGCTGTGGCCGAGGCACCTAAGCCCGCTGCCAGCATCGTCGTCGTCTCCTACAACAGCCTCCCCCTCACCCGGCTCTGTCTGGAGACGGTGCTGGCGAACAGCGACGGGCCGTTCGAGCTGATCGTCGTCGACAACGCTTCCGCCGACGGCAGCCGCGGGTACCTCGAGGGGCTGGCCGGGCGCGAGGCTCGGGTCAGCCTGTTCGTCAACGAGGAGAACGCCGGCTTCCCGGCTGCCTGCAACCAGGGCCTGGCGGCGGCGCGGGGTGAGCGCCTCGTCCTTCTCAACAGCGACACGATCGTGGCGCCGGGGTGGCTCTCCCAGCTCGGTTTTCACCTCGACCGCGAGGCCGACCTCGTCGGCCCGGTAACCAACCGGATCGGCAACGAGGCCGAGGTGCCGGTCACCTATGAGACCTACGGCGACTTCCTCCGCGAAGCGGGCGCCCGCGCCCGCAGTCGCCGGGGAGAGGCGATCGAGATCCCGACGCTGACGATGTTCTGCCTGGCGATGCGGCGCGACGCCTGGGAGCAGATCGGCCCGCTCGATGAGTCCTTCGGAGTGGGAACCCTGGAGGACGACGACTACTCGCTGCGGGCTCGCCGCGCCGGCCTGCGGCTGCTCTGCGCCGAGGACGTGCTCGTCCACCACTTCGGCGAGGGCTCCTTCGGCGAGCTCTTCAAGGACGGCGAGTACAGCCGCCTGCTCGCCCGCAACCGCTGTCGGTTCGAGCAGAAATGGGGGGAGGCTTGGCATCCCTACGGACGCCGGCAGAGCCCCGAGTACGCGGAGCTGGTCGCCGGCATTCGGGGAACCCTGCGCCAGGCGCTGCCGGCCGGCTCGACGGTGCTGGTGGTCAGCAAGGGCGACGAGCGCCTGCTCGAGACCGACGAGTTGCAGGCCTGGCACTTCCCCCGCCTCCCCGACGGCAGCTGGCCCGGCCACCACCCGGCCGACGGCGCCGAGGTCCTCGCCGGCCTGGAAGAGCTGTACGCGCAGGGAGCCGAGTACATCGTCTTCCCGGCGCCGATGCTCTGGTGGCTCGAGTTCTACGAGGAGCTGGGCCGGCGGCTCGACGGCAGCGCCGTCCTGCGCGATGACGGCTGCGCGATCTACTCCCTGGCCCCGGCGGCGCAGTGAGCATGAGCTGGGAGCGCCGATACCGCGACCAGGTCGACCGGGTGCGGGCGCAGGTCCGGGCGACCGTGCCCGAGGGCAGCCGGGTGCTGGTGATGACCCGCGGCGACGAGTCGCTGCTGCGGCTCGGGCGGCGCGATGGCGAGCACTTCCCCCAGAGCCCGACCGGGCTCTACGCCGGCCACTATCCCGCCGACGGGGAGGAGGCCGCCGGCCACCTGGCGAAGCTGCGGGCGGACGGTGCCGAGTACCTGGTGATCCCGGCCGAAGCGAGGTGGTGGCTCGAGCACTACCCCGAGCTGGCGGCGGCGCTGGAGGAGGACGGTGAGCTGCTTGCCAGCGATGCGGAGGCGGCGGAGATCTACGCGCTATCGCGTGGTGGGCGGGGCTTGGATCGGTCCACCACTGCCCTGGAAGCGGCGCGGATCGCGCCGGCGGTCGGCTCGCTGCTGCGGGCGCTGCTGCCGGAGCGGGCGGGCGTCGTCCTGATCGGCCTCGGCGCCGAGGCGGTCGAGCTCGACGATCGGCCCTGCTGGCGGCTGCCGTCGGAGCCAGTCGAG
>DATMIH010000211.1:0-34384 GCA_035554595.1 Solirubrobacterales bacterium | reverse complement strand
CGTCACCAGCGGCGCGTCGAAGCGTTTGGCCAGGTGGTCGCAGGCGTTGGCGACGAGCCAGTCGTGGCCGTGGACGAGGTCGAAGCTGTAGCGGTCGCCGAGCTCGACCCCGGCGGCGAGCATGTCGGAGTTCATCCGCTCGACCCAGGCGACGAACTCGCCGAGGTCGGTCGGGCGCTTGGGCTCACGGATGCGGTGGATCGTCACTCCCCCGCGCCGCTCCTCCGCCGGCGACTCCTCGCCGCCGCGGGTCAGCACGTGGACCTCGACCTCGCGGTCGACCAGCGCCTCGGAGAGCTTGCGGACGTGGCGGGCGAGGCCACCCTCGATCAGCGGCGGGTACTCCCAGGAGAGGATGAGGACGCGGGTCATCAGGGGTGTTCACCCCCCGATCGCCACGGATTCGAACACCCGGAAGTCACCGTGTCGATCGGGGTGTTCACGGCTGCAGCAGCGACGAGAGAGTCAGGTCAGGGGCTAGTGCGCGCGTGCGCGGGTCGGCGATGGCCGGAGAGTCTATGGCCTCCAGGGCAGCTTCGGAGTGGGAAATGGCTCGCTGGTAGGCGTAGTCGCCCGCTTGGCGGCGCTGATCGAGGAAGGCCCAGTCGCTCGACTGGACGGCGAGCAGCTCGCGCGCGGCGCGCTTGGCGGCGTCACCGCGCAGCCCGCGCGAGAGCGCCCGCAGAACGCGCAGCTCAAGCCGGCGGGCGCCCCAGGCGAGGTCAGCCACCGCCGGCGAGTCCCAGGTGCGCAGGTCCTTCTCCTCGCCCCAAGTCGAGGCGTGCAACGGCTGATCGACCGGCTCGTGCTCGGCCAGCGCCTCGGGCACGGTGAGCAGGCGCACCCCGGCGTCATCGGCCCCGGCGAGGACCTCGCGCAACCAGATCGCCCCCTCCGACCACCAGTGGCCGAGCAGCTCGGTGTCGATCGCGAAGACGATCAGGCCGCGGCGCTTGCGGCTGGCGCTGTACTCGCGCAGCCGCGTCGCCGTCGCGACGAGGAACTCGCCGGCCTGCCGGCGCGCCACCGCTGCCGCCGCCGCCGGGTCATAGCCGCCACCGCCGACCTTCCAGATCCGCACGCCGCGCAGCGACTCGCCGGCGAACTGGGCGTGGGCGGGGTCGGAGGGGTAGCCGCTCAACGACCAGAGCCACTGGATCGCCTCCCAATCGATCGGCAGCACCACCGGACCGGCCTCGGTGGCAACCGGCGCCAGCGCGTCCAGCGACGGCCGGTGGCGGCTCTGATCGACGCAGAACCAGCTCACGCCCTCCTCGGCCAGCCGCCACTCGAGCCCCGGCGCATAGGCGCACTCGGGCAGCCAGAAGCCGCCGTCCCAACCGAAACGGCGCCGGTGCGAGCGGATGCCGGTCTCCAGCTGCAGGCGCAGGCCCTGGCGGGTGGCGAGGAGGGGCAGCACGGCGTGCGTCGCCGCCGAGCCGGCGAGCGCGATGCGTCCCTCCGCGGCCGCCCGCTGGAAGGGGCGCAGCGGGTCCCCCCCATCAGCGTCGAGCAGCTCCAGGGCATGGCTGTAGCGCTCGTGCTCGGCGAGGCAGGCGTCGCGGCACTCGGCGTCGACCTCCTCGACGTCGGCCGCCGCCGCCGCGATCCGCCACTCAGTGAGGAAATGGCGCAGGCGCTCCTTGACCCCGGCGTCCTCGAGCTGATCAGCGAGAACGGGGGTGATCGTCATCGTCAGCCGCTCTGCAACCTCCAACACCGGCAGGTAGGAGCGGATCACCGCGTCGAACAGCCACTCCTCGCCGAAGGGGTAGGTCCCAAAGCCCTCGACGTAGGGCATGTGGGAGTGCAGGACGATGGCGAGGTCGCCGGCGCTCTCCTCAGGGGCCATGGCAGACAGCGACGAAGTCGAGCGCGCGGTCGAGGTCGCCCTGTCTGAGGGCGAAGTCGGAGCTGTCGATCGCGGGCGTGAAGCGGTCATAGAAGGGCCTGGTCAGGCCCAGCGCCTTGTGGATCCGGTCCCAGCCCAGCTTCAGCGCCAGCTCGTGGGCGCGCAGCTTGCGGGCGTGGAAGAGCCCGTAGAGCTCGACTCGCGGGAAGTGCGCCTCGCAAAGCTGGCGGAACTCCTCGGCGCGATACTCACGCACGTGCCAGGGATTGTCGGACTTCTCCGCGCCCGGCGGAGCGAGGGTGAGCAAGTTGGGAGTGGAGACGTAGGCGATGCCGCCGGGATCGAGCATCGAGCGGAAGTGCTCGAGGATCGCGCCGGCGTCCTGGACGTGCTCAATCGTCTGCAGGAAGACGACCGCGTCGCAGGGCTCGGCGAAGCTTTCGACCAGGTCGCGCTCGAAGCGCAGGTTGGGGCGCACGTAGCGCAGGCGGGCGTGCTCGTGGGCCTCCGGGTTGGCGTCGACGCCAACGACGCTCGCCGCGGACCCGGCGAGCACGTTGGAGCCGTAGCCCTCGCCGCAGGCCATGTCGACGACTCGCTTCCCCCTCACCCGCGCCGCGATCCACTCATAGACGACCAGGTGGCGGCGGTACCAGTAGTTCTCCTCGGGCACGTCGGGCAGAGTGCGCTCGCCGGTCAGCGGCAGCGGCGGCACACCCTCGGGCTGGTTTTCCTGGAGGTATTCGCGAGCCATGCCCGCGGGACGCTATTGAGCAACCTGGGCACCGTGCGTTACGCCGATCCACGTAGAGTTCCGCGCCATGCCAGCCTCCCCCACCGCCACACACGACCACATTAAGGACGTCAACACCCGCTACCACGATGCTGCCGCCCACGAATACGACGCCAAGTGGGGCATCGACTTCGGCGCCACCGGCCAGGATCAGGTGCGCCAGAAGCTGGTCAAGGCGCTTGGCGGACGCAACGGCGCCAGCTTCGGCCGCGGCCTCGAGATCGGCTCCGGCACCGGCTACTTCTCGCTCAACCTGCTGCAGCTCGGCGTGATCGAGAGCCTCACCGCGACCGACATCTCACCGGGCATGCTGAAGCGGCTGGCGAGCACGGCCAGCGAGCTCGGGCTGGAGGTCGAGACGGTGCAGACCGAGGCCG
Source organism: Solirubrobacterales bacterium (assembly GCA_035554595.1). Classification (GTDB taxonomy): domain Bacteria; phylum Actinomycetota; class Thermoleophilia; order Solirubrobacterales; family 70-9; genus VRUE01. The sequence continues at coordinate 31,362 of DATMIH010000211.1, read as the reverse complement.
AGGTGCTGCCCTTCGAGGACGAGAGTTTCGACCTCGTCTTCGGCCACGCCGTTCTCCACCACATCCCCGACCTCGACAAGGCCTTCGCCGAATTCCGCCGCGTGCTGCGGCCCGGCGGCGCGATCGCCTTCGCCGGTGAGCCCTCGCGTTACGGCGACCGCCTCGCCGCCCTCCCTAAGCGCGCCGGCCTGTTCGTCGCCCCGGCCTGGCGGCGGCTCGTGGGGGCCCAAACCCGTGGCGTCGCCGAGGCCGAGCTGTCAGATGGCCACTCGCTCGAGGGCGAGGTCGACGTCCACGCCTTCGCCCCCGCCGACCTGCGGCGATTGCTGCGCGACGCCGGCTTCGAGGACCGCCACGTCGGCGGTGAGGAGCTGCTCGCCAACGCCTGGGGCTGGGGCCTGCGCACGGTCGAGTCGAGCGCCGAGCCGGAATCGATCTCCTGGGGCTGGCGCCGCTTCGCCTTCCGCAGCTACATGGCCCTGCAGAAGGTCGACAGCAGCCTGCTCGAGCCCTATCTCCCCGCCGAGCTCTTCTACAACCTGCTCGTCTCCGCCCGCAAGCCGGCCTAGAGGAGTCAGGCCAAGAGCCGCTCGGCCCGCCGTCGACAGACCTCGACGATCCTGTCGATCACGGGGCGATGCCAACCCTCGGCCCGCGCCCGGTCACGGAGCCCCACGGCCTGGGTGGCAATCTCTCCAGTCCATTCACGGACGAACCGGCCGAGCTGCCCGCCGAGACCGCATTCCGTCGCCAGTTGACGCCACGCCGCCGGCCCGACGTCGGCCGGATCGTCGACTCCACCGATCCGCATGGCAAGACGATTCGTCACCTCTGGGTAGACCGCCGTGGAGACGATGTCGTAGAGCGGTGCGAGCCGCGCAGCGACGTCGGCCCCATAGAGAAGGGCGAAGTTCTTGCCGTGAGCGTCGCTGTTGCCGAGCAGGAAGCTGACCAGCACCGCCTTGACAAACGCATTGATGTCGAGCGCGGCGCGTGGACTGCCAAGCGTTCTCAAGAGCTCGACGATCGCGGCAACGGATGGCCCCCCGTTCTCCTCGTACTTTGCCGATGGAAGCAGGCCCAGCGCCTGGCACGTGTCCTCCTGGTGGATGCGCGAGATCACACCGTCGCGGCCGGTCGATCGATCGAACCGCTCCACGTACAAACACGGTGTCTGGCCGATCGTGAGCAGCTCGGTCACGGCCGCATCGAGACCCGCCGCGGCCGCAACCCCCATGCAGAACGCCTCGTTGGCGGCAATGTCCTCGTAGTGCCCGTAGTCGGGCTTGAGCAGGCATGTGCTCGGCCAACCCCCCTTTGGAAGGCCGAATCGGCCATCCGCACGCCGGGTGAGGACCAGCTTGTCTTGTACGCCCCCAAGGCTGAGTCGAACCCCATCTGGATCGGCGCTCACCCCAAGCGGCCTGCGAGGCAGTTCCGCGACCAGGGACCCGAGGTCCGCGGCACTGAGCAACTCAACCTCCGATCGCTCGGGCAAGGGCAAGCGATCGGCCGGCACTACAACCACCGCACCGGCACAATCGGCTCCCAGCGCCGACAGGAGCCCGAAGCCGTCGGCCTCACTTAGCCCGAATCGACGGGCGACGCCGACGCGCGCGGTTGCCTCAGGCAAGAGGCCCTCGAAGAAGGGTGCCGACCGACTGGGTGAGAACGCACCCACCTGGACCGGCAACGATGCCGAGAGCGGAATGCTCCCCTCGCCGTGCCTTGCCAGCGCCTCGTGCGAGTAGGCAAATCGGTAACGGGCCGGCCCCCGCCTCTCGATCGTTCCCAGCATCTCTTCGTTGAGGTAGACACTGAGCCTCTCCCCAGCACGCTCGCTCATCGCTCTCGAACGCAAAGCTCTAGCCCCAATACCTCGAGCACCGGAGCCACGCTGTCGAGTCTGCTGGTCGGCTTGCCGTTCTCGATCTGGTGAATCACGCGAGTGCTCACGCCAGCCGCGAGGGCGAGCTGATCTTGGCGCAGCCCGAGCGCACGCCGAGAGCGGAGAACGGCAGCCCCGATGGCGTCGGCCTCTCTCTGCGCCGGGTTCAGCTTGGAATGCACGATCATGCAATATAGCAGGGAATAACTGTCTAACTCAGTAGATATGCGCGATCGCACATTCTCACCGAACAGCACGAGATGGGCGAGCGTCTATGCATGATCACGCATCAGGCGCGGCGGACGCGGTAGAGCTTGATGCGGGCGTCGATTCCCTTGAGCCGGCGCTCGCCGGCATAGGAATAGGCGAAGCCCTCACCGGCCTCCGCCTTGGTCGCCTCGTCGATCAGGACACTTTCGGGACGGGCGATGCCGGTGATGCGGCTGGCGAGGTTGACTGAGCGCCCGTAGTAGTCACCCGACTGGGCGAGTGTGGGCCCACGAGAGATGCCCGCGCGCAGCACCGGGAACTCGTCGCCTTCGCTTTCGGCAAGCGCGATCAGGTCCAGCGCCGCGTCCAGCATCGGCTCGACCTCGGTCGAGACCATCATCGCGGCGTCGCCAATCATCTTCACCAGCCGCACCGGCCCTTCGGCGACCTCGCTCGCCATCTCCTCGAAGCGACCGGCGACCGAGCCCAGCTCCTCGGGCGCGATCTCCTCGCCGAGGCGGGTGAACTCGACCAAATCGGCGAAGCAAACCGCGAGATCGGTCGTGCCGCGGATCTCGCCTGATTCGAGGTCAGCGGCACCGATCACGTCGCGCCTGATCTGCTCCAGCATCTGGGCTTGGAACGTGTAGGTCAGGATTGGCGCGAACAGTGGCAGCATGAACTCGGCTGCCTGGGCAAAACGGTGGGCAAGATCGCGTTCGGTGTCGCCGGGTTGCATCAGCGTGCGCACGGTCAGCTCACGGTTCGCCTCGGCGATCCGCGTCATACCCATGCCGATCGTGCGCGCCACCTGCAGCATCCCTTCCTCTGGCAGGCCGGCATCGCGGAGTTCCTTGGCGCGGCAGACCGCTTCGAGGTCGGCCTCGGTGCCGGTCTGCTCGTCGGGGCCCGGGTAGGGAACGCCGAGGGCGGCGCTGAAGCGCTGGACCAGCTCGAGGTCGAGGCCGGAGATCTTGGCGATTTCACGGGGCGTGTAGCGCGGGCCGGGGCCGGCGAGGGCGCGCTCGACCAGCAGCAGGGTGAGGCGCCCGGCGGCGACGGCTTCGTGCAGCTCCTCCAAGGTCGCCCCGTCGTCCTCAAGCTCCTCGAGTAGGGCGAGGCGGTCCTTACGGGCCTTGCCCTCGAGCCCGTCGAGCAGTCCCTCGGCCTCAAAATCAATCATGCGACCGCCACGCTACCGCCTCGGCGCGGGTCGCCGCCTCCACTGAGCCGGCCGCTGTTGCGCTCGCGTGCGACGGCCTGGGTGCCGCCGAAGAAGAGGTTGATCTGCGGCCGGCGCAAGACCGGGGTTCCGCGCGCCTCGATTCGGGCCAGGGCCTCCTCGTCGATCCCGGGCTCGGCCTGGACGACCCCGTCCTCGAAGTGCAGGCGCGGCGCCCGCACCGCCTCGTCGGCCCCCATGCCCTGCTCAATCGCCCGCACGATCGTCTGCAGGATTGCCGAGCGGATCCGGTTGGAGCCGGCGCTGCCGAGGCCGAGCTCGATCTCGCCTTCGCGCAGGACCACGGTCGGCGCCATCATCGAGGTCACCCGTCGCCCCGGCGAGATCGAGTGGAAACCGTGCGGGTTGAGGTCCTCCTCGCCCAGCATGTTGTTGAGGATCACGCCGGTGCCGGGAACGAGCACGCCCGACCCGGAGCCGTTTGAGCAGGTGACGTTGGCGCACATGCCATTGCCGTCGAGGGTGGAGATGTGGGTGGTCGAGCCGAGCAGGTCGCCACGAGCGGCGTTGGCAGCCTCCATCGCCGCGACAAGCTGCTCGGGCCCGCTGTGCTCACCGGCCTGCTCGAGCAGCCCGAGGCAGTAGGCGATCAGGGTGCCGCCCGAGGAGGGTGGCGGGTTGGTCAGCACCTCGGTACCGCGGAAAGCGGCCCGGATCGGCTCGCGCTCGATCACCTCGTAGGCGGCGAAATCGGCGGGTCCGAGTGTTCCCCCGCGCTCGACCACGTAGGCGCTCAGCGCCGCGGCGATCTCGCCGCTGCAGAAGGGCTCCGCCCCCTCGACTCCGAAGCGTTCGAGCGCCTCGGCCAGCGCCGCGAAGCGAAAGAGCTCGCCCTCGCGCAGGGTGCGCCCGTCCGGGGCGTATAGCTCCCGCGTGCCCGCGATGCGGGCGTGGATCGGTTCGAGGATGTCGAGGATGTAGGCCTGCTCGGCGTTGACCGGGGCGCCCTCACGAGCCAGGCGGACGCCGGGCTTGACCAGCTCGGCGAGCGGCATCGTGCCGAAGCGCCGCAGGGCCTGCTCGAGCCCGGCCGCGGTGCCGGGGACTCCGCAGGAGACCGGGCCGACGTAGAACGTCTGCACCGTCTCGACGTCGAAGTGAACCTGCACCGGCTCCAGCTCGGCCTTACGACCCGTTCCGTCGCGGCCCGGAGCGGCGACGAAGAAGTCGAGCAGCGTCGTCTCGCTGCCGTCGTGGACCATCATGAAGCCGCCGGCGCCAAAGCCGGTCAGCGGGCTCTCGACCGCGAAGGAGGCAAGCGCGGCGCAAACCGCCGCATCGACCGCGTTGCCACCTTCGCGCAGCACCTGTGCCCCCGCCTCGGCGGAAAGTGGATGACCGGCAGCAACGACCCCGCTCATGAGACGGGGCCCGGGTAGAGGCCTCTCCCGAGACTGCGGTGGTGCAGGGGTGAGCGAAAACCGAGCATGGCTAGGACGCAGGTTGTCTGAATAGCAGGGCTATTCGGACAACCGAGGACGACGTCAGGCGAAGGTTTGCAGCCACCCATGCGCTGCCGCAGGGGAGGGAGCGGCCTCTACCCGGGTAGGAACTCTGGGACGTCGATGCCGCCGAGATCGCCGCCGCGCTCGCGACGGGTGGAACGAGGCGCCTCTTTGGTGCGGCGGATCGTCGGCTCGGCGACGCGGCGCTGCGGGGCCGGACGGCCATCGAAGCGGGTCGCGACGACGGTCACCCAGACCTGATCGCCCAGCTCCTCGTCGACGTTTGCGCCGAAGATGATGTTGGCATCGGGGTGGGCGGCTTCGCCGACCACCTTGGCCGCCTCGCTGACCTCGACCAGGGAGAGGTCGGCACCGCCGGTGATCGAGAGCAGGATCGCCCGCGCACCCTCCATCGAGGTCTCCAGCAGCGGTGAGGAGATCGCTTTCTCGGCCGCCAGGATGGCCCGCTCGTTGCCGTGGCCCATGCCGATGCCGAGCAGCGCCCGGCCAGCCTCCGACATGATCGTGCGAACGTCGGCAAAGTCGAGGTTGATCACCGCGGGGAGCGTGACCAGGTCAGAGATGCCCTGCACACCTTGGCGCAGCACGTCATCGGCGACCTGGAAGGCCTCGACCATCGAGGTCTGCTGGTCGAGCACCTCGAGCAGGCGGTCGTTGGGGACGACGATCAGCGTGTCGACCTCGGCAGAAAGTTCCTCGATGCCCTTGTTGGCCTGGTTGCCGCGACGGCTACCCTCGAAGCTGAACGGCTTGGTGACGATGCCGACGGTCAGCGCGCCGACCTCGCGAGCGAGGCGGGCGATCACCGGGGCGGCACCAGTACCCGTGCCACCACCGGCACCGGCGGCTACAAAGACCATGTCCGAGCCCTTGAGCAGGCGCTTGATCTTGTCCTGTTCCTCGAAGGCGGAGCGGTGGCCGAGCTCGGGATCGGCGCCGGCGCCGAGACCGCGCGTCGCTTCTTCGCCAATGTGGACGGTGACGTCGGCCATGCAGAGCTGCAGCGACTGAAGATCGGTGTTGACCGCCATGAACTCGACGCCCGGAATCCGCGCCTCGACCATCCGGTTGACCGCGTTGACCCCACCGCCACCAACACCCACCACCCGAATAACAGGCTGGTGCGGCTCCCCACTTCCGGGCGGCTCGTACTCAGGCTCCTCCCGTCCATAACGGGGACTTTCAACAATTGGCTCTATCTCCCGCCGCGCATAAGCCGGCTCCTCGGAGAAAACACGCTTGAGCCGCTCGGGAGGCGTCTCTGAGTGCTCTTCGCCAGAAGAGCTCTCGGGCTCTTGGTCGTAGGGCCCAGACGCATCTCCGGCGGGTGGCGGTGTAGGGGGGACCTCCCCCGAGGACGCTTTAGCGACCGCAGGGGGAGGTGGGTCCCCTGCACCGACAGGACCCGCCGGCTGATCGGCTTGTCCCTCGTCAGTCGACCGAAAGAGGTCCGAAAGAGGTCCCTCACGCATGCTTGCCCGCTTATTGCGCCGACTCATGTGCCAGAACCTCCTTCGCCAGATCTCGGTAGTAGCCCGCGGCGTTGCTCTGCGGATCGTACTTGAGCACACTCGCACCCTTTACGGGAGCCTCGGCGAACTTAATCGCCTTGCGAATGCGTGATTTGAAGACGAGCTCGCCGAAGTTCTCCTCGAGGATCTCAACCGCCTCCTTGGCGTGGACGGTACGAGTGTCAAGCATCGTCGGCAGGATGCCCTCGATGCGGACATCCGGGTTGAGGTTCTCCTGGATCATCTTCAGCGTGTTCTGCAACTGAACCAGCCCGCGCATCGAGAGGTACTCGCACTGCACGGGGACGATCACCTTGTTGGCGGCGGTAAGCGCGTTGATCGTCAGCAGCCCGAGGCTGGGCGGTGTATCGATGCAGACGTAGTCGTAGTCGGCCCAGACTTCCTTCAGCGACTTCTCGAGCGAACGCTCGCGGCCGATCTTGGTGCTCATCGCGATCTCGGCGCCGGCGAGATCGATCGAGGCAACCGCGATGTCGATCTCGCGGTGCTGGATGATCTCGGCCATCGGCATGTCGTGGACGAGCACGTCGTAGAGGCTCTTTTCGACCTTGTCCGGGTCGATCCCCTGGCTCATCGTCAGGTTCCCTTGCGGATCCAGGTCCACACAAAGCACCCGGTATCCCGACTCGGCAAAAGCCACAGCAAGATTCAAAGTGGTGGTCGTCTTGGCAACCCCACCCTTCTGGTTGGCAAACGCGATCACCTCGGCGTGCTTAACCGGCGCCTCGACCTCCGGCTCCTTCAAGGCAACCTCGTGCCGACTCGGCGCAAGCAGATCCCGCGGCATAAACCTCTCCGGCTCCGGCTCAGACTTCACGGCAACCGCCGCGGCTGGTCCCTCAGAAGCTTCAACCTCAGACGCCTCTCCGGCGGGTGGCGCTGTAGGGGGTACCGCCCCCGAGGACGCTTTAGCGACCGGAGGGGGTGGTGGGTCCCCTGCAGTGACAGGATCCGCCGGCCGAGGCGCCTCGCGGTCCCCTGCAGCGACAGGACCCGTGGCCGGGAGGTCTGTCCCTGACTCGGGAACCGCCTGCTCCATTGCCTCCAGCTCCTCGACGATTGGATGCCTCTCCTCTTCGGCAGGCGGGGACGCGAACTTGTTCTTGCGGCTAAGGAATCCCATTGCGCGAGTATTCGCATAGCCACCCGCTTTTCCTGCCAGCCTCAGAAATTGCTAGGAATCACCCGGTAACCGAACTTCTCGACAAGCGACTGGTCTTCGTCACCGGCAAGGGTGGCGTCGGCAAGACCACGGTCGCGGTGGCGCTTGGCCTGCGCGCCGCCGCGGAAGGCAAGCGGACGATCGTCTGCGAGGTCTCCTCGCAGGAGAACGCCTCGCGGATGTTCGCCCACACCGAGGTCGGCTTCCACGAGGTCGAGATGGAGGAGAACCTCTGGTCGATCTCGATTGACCCCGACGAGTCGATGCGCGAGTACGTGCTGCTGCAGCTGAAGGTGCGGGCGATGCGCGACATGCTCTTCCGCAGTCGCATCTTCAACTACCTGGCCGCGGCGACGCCAGGGCTAAAGGAGCTGGTCACGATCGGCAAGATCTGGGAGCTGGCCCAGCTCGACCGCAAGGTCAAGAGCGGGCGCAAGTACGACTTGGTGATCGTCGACGCGCCCGCCACCGGTCACGGCATCGGTTTCCTGCAGACGCCGCGCACCTTCGCCGCGATCGCCCGGGTCGGCCCGATCCACTCGCAGGCACAGCAACTCGACCGCCTGATCACCGACCAGGAGCACACCGGGGTGGCGATCGTCGCCCTGCCGGAGGAGATGCCGGTCAACGAGTCGGCCACGCTCGAGCGCGACCTGATCGACGACGTCGGCGTTGCCGTCGACCGCGTCTACATGAACGGCATCTACCCCGATCGCTTCACCAACGAGGAGGCCGAGCAGCTTGCCGGCCTTGCAGACGAGAGCGACAACGGCTTGCGAGCAGCGGCGCGGGCGGGCCTCTCCGAGCACAACCGGGCCCGCTCCCAGCGCGCCCAGCTGGCCCGCCTGCGACGGCGGGTCGAGGCCCCGGTAAAGACGCTGCCCTTCCTCTTCGAACCGGACCTCGGCATCGAGGGCGCGCGGCAGCTGGCGAGGAAGGTGGGCTGATGCCGGCGGTCGGCGAGATCCTCGAGGGCAAGGACATCTGCATCTGCGCCGGCTCGGGTGGCGTCGGCAAGACGACGACCTCGGCGGCGATCGCAACCGGAATGGCGGCGCGCGGGCTCAAGGTCTGCGTGCTGACGATCGACCCGGCCAAGCGGCTCGCCGATTCGCTTGGCCTGAAGGAGCTCGGCAACGAGGCCAGGCAGGTCGATCCGGCACTGTTCGAGCAGCAGGGGGTCGAGATCAAGGGCGAGCTCTGGGCGATGATGCTCGACGCCAAGGCGACCTTCGACGAGCTGGTCGCCCGCCAAGCGCCGGATGAGGAGGCGCGCGACCGCGTGCTCAACAACCGCATCTATCAGCAGATCTCCAGCGCCCTCGCCGGCTCGCAGGAGTACATGGCGATGGAGAAGCTCTTCGAGCTGCACAGCGAGGGGCGCTTCGACCTGCTCGTCCTCGACACGCCGCCCAGCCGCAACGCGCTCGATTTCCTCGACGCGCCGAAACGGCTGACCCAGTTCATCGAGGGCCGCTCGCTGCGCGTCTTCATGAAGCCGACCGGCCTCGCCGCCAAGGTCGCCGGCCGCGGCGCCTCGGTGGCGCTCTCGGTCTTCAATCGCATCGTCGGCTTCGACCTGCTGGCCGACCTGGCCGAGTTCTTCAACGCCTTCAGCGGCATGGTCGACGGCTTTCAGGCGAGGGCCAAGCGGGTCAACAGCCTGCTCGGCGACCCCCACACCTGCTTCCTCGTCGTCTGCGGGCCGCAGGGCGAGCCGGTCGACGAGGCGGTCTACTTCCACCGCAAACTGGTCGAGGCGAAACTGCCCTTCGGCGGCGTGATCGTCAACAAGGTCCACTACCCGGCCGAGCAGCTGCGCGGCGGCAGCGAGGACCTGGAGACCCCTCTCGCGGAGAAGCTCGGCGACGAGGAACTGGCGAAGCGGGTGGCCGACAACTTCGCCGACTATCAGGCGCTGGCCGAGCGCGACGCCCGCAACATCGAGCGGCTGGCCAAAGAGCTGCGCGCCCAGGGCGTGATCCGCGTCCCCTACCTCGACGAGGACGTGCACGACCTCGCCGGCCTGGCCGAGATCAACCGCTACCTGTTCGCTTCGAGCGAGGAGCGGATCGAGATCGCCGCGGGCCGCGCCTAGCCGGCGTTGCGGCGATCGTAGTGGCTGTACTTCAGCTCGCGGACCTCCCAGTCGGCGTCATCCGGCACCGGAAATAGGTGCCGCACGCGCGGGGTGTCGATCCGCTCGCGGTGCTGGACGTCGCCCTCGATCGCGGGGAAGTCGAGGGTGCTGTGCTCAGGCGCGTCGACCTCCTCCAACCAGGGTGTGGCGGTGATGCGAATCTCTCCCTCGTCCGGGATCGGCTCGAGGATGCGGGTCTCCTGATGCATGTCGTACTCCTCCTCTGGCGGCTCGAAGTTGTGGGCGGCAGGCTGCTCGACGCGCGGGGTTGCCCGCGAGACCGCGATTTCCTCCGCCACCGGGATCTCGTCGGGGACGACGATCTCCTCCGGCTCGGCAATTTCTTCCGCCACGGCGATCTCGGCATCGCCACCACCGAGACCACTGGCGATCAGGCTCTCGTCGGCAGCGGTATTGAGGTCGGAGCTGAGCTCGCCGAGGGCGGTTTCGCGCAGGATGCGACGCACGCCTTCCTCGATCCAGCCGGCGATCGCCAGGCCGGGGGTTGAGGGGGTGCCGTTCATCAACGCGCGCTCCAGCTCGAGGGCGCTCTCGACCCGCTCGCGGGCCTCGATCCGGCCGAAGGTCTCATCGGCGATCAGGGCGGAGGCGCGCATCGGCAACGAGGCCCCGACGGGTCCGTGGCCGTCGAGCACGGCGCGCAGCGCCAGCAGGTGATCACTGAGGCCCTCGAGCGCAGAGTCGCGGCCGCAGCCGAGCTCGAAGCGATCAACGGCCCAGGCGAGGGCGCCGTCCGGATCGGGGCGTGCCTCCAGCGTGGCGGCGAACTCCGCAAGCTGGATCGCCTCCTCCTCGCTGAGCTCGTAAGAGCCCGGGCGAACGGCGGGGGCGCCGGTGGCGAGGCGAGCCCAGCGGTCTTCGCCGGTGGGCGCGAAGGCGTAGGGGCCGAGGCCGAGGCTGCCGGCCTTGAAAAGGTGCATGACGCTGATCAGCTCGCCGAGCTGACCCAGGGCGGCCGAGGCGCTATCAGTGCCCTCGCCCTGCTCGGCGACGGCAAGGAACTGGGGTTGCCAGGCGGCGCGGCCCATGCCCTCGCTGCGCATTGCCTCGATTGGCGCCTCGATCGAGTCGGCGCGGACGATCTGCAGCCCGTGGGCGAGCTGCAGGCGCGGCAGCGGCATCCGCAACCCCACCAGGGGCGCGATCAGCACCTCGGCCTCCTCGGCGCCGCGGGTCTCGGCCTCGAGCACCACGAGCGCGTTACGCAGGCGCTCGTGGTCGAGGGAAAGTTCGGTGCAGCCGTCCCAGAGCGAGGCGAGGAAGACGGTGAGCATCTGGGCAGCGCGCTCACCGGGGTCGCCGGGAACCTGCTCGCCGCGGGCCTCCAGGTAAGCGGTGGCGATGCCGGCGGCGGCGGCGGTATCGCGGGCCGGAGAGAAGGCGTCCAGCTGGCGCAGCTCGCTCTCGCGTTCCCGCACGTAGAGGGAAGTCAGCGGCCGGTAGCTGTAGAAGAGCGAGTCGTCGCCGCTCTCGGCATCGACGTCATAGGGGATCTGGTCGCCACCGGCGACCAGGGCACTGAGCTTGATCGCCGCCTCGGAGGCAAGGCGGGTCAGCGACTCGTTGAGCAGGCGATCACGCACGGCCCTCGCTTCCCCCCCGTGCCTGGCGCTCCTGCGCCTGCACGCTCGCTTGCAACACGTAACGTCAAGGAGGGAGGGTCCACGGGCACCTAGGTGCGTTCAGGCGGAAGCGAGACCCAAGAGGTCGGCAGCCTCCCGTACGACGCCGTTGCCAACATCAAGCAGAGCCGTTTCAGTCAAATCCAGCGCTGGGGCGGCACGGCCGAAGATCGTCCAGTTGATCCAGCTCGCCTCGAGGGTGGACCACCAGCGGATCGCCATCGCGTCACCGTGCGCTGCATAGATCTCAGCCGCCTGCAGCTGCGTGGCGCTCCTCAGGCGCGTCGCGACCCGGGATGGCCGCAGACCCTCCGCGTCCAGCACCTGCGGATCATCGAGGTCGACAACCGGCACGTCGTCATTGAGCTCGAGGGCCGCAAGGGCCAGCGGCAAGCCGAAGCGTATGAGCATCGATGGCACCAAAGTGCCGCTGCCGCGAAACGGCGCGAGCTGCTCGGCCACCGCCGAGACGGGATCCGACGCCACATAAAGACACCCATATAGCTCAGGGTTGTCGTGCCTGCCGGCCCCTTGCTGCTCGCGAGGAAACCAGAGTGCGCCGCCGGGTTGATCGTGAATGGACCGCTCGTCAAGCGGCAGCGCGCGCCAGAGCCTCACGCAAAGCTGCCGGAACGCTCTGCTGCGATCGCGCCGAGCAGCTCCTGTGCTCGCCCCGCTCGAACCAGGTCGATCGGGCGACGATCGCCAAGATTGGGATTGAATCCCTGCAGCCACAGCTCGGCAGCTTCGGCGGGGTAGAGGCGCAGAAGGCTGGCAACCACCAGCTCAAGGAGATCCACGCGCTCCGCATTGGCGAGATCGATGCCGCCACCTCGCCGCCAGCGAGACACCTGAGCTGGGCTGACTCCCAGCAGATCGGCCAAGCGCCGCTGCGAGCCGAGATCGTGGCTGAGGGCCGTGATCTTCTCTGCGGTCTCGACCGGCATGGACCTAACTATAGCGCAACGTTTTTCGTTGCGGCAAAGCTAAACGGCGGCGGCTGGGGCGGGCTCAGCCGCGTCTTCGAAGAGCCAGCGGGTGCCGTAGCGGCGCATGTCCTCGACCAGGGGCACCAGGGCCTCGCCCTTCTCGGTCAGCGCGTACTCGACCCGGGGCGGAACCTCGGGGAAGGTGTGGCGCTCGACGATCCCCTCCTCTTCCAACGCCCGCAGGCGCAACGAGAGCGTGCGCGGGCTGATCCCCTCCAGCGAGCGCTCTAGCTCGCAAAAACGACTAGACCCTTCGGCCAGGTCGCGGATGACGAGGAGGGTCCACTTGCCACAGACCACTTCGGCCGTGCGACATACGGGACATTGGGAGTTGGAGGCGGCACTCATGATCAAAACGAGGCGGTTTGTAGCGATTGCCTCGCTTCAGCAAGTGTAGCGACCTAGCTTCACTTACTGAAGTTTTGCGCTGCGACAGGGATCAGCGGTGTCCCGCGACTACCGGTTCGAGCTTGAGTACGGTGATCTTGTAGCGCACCGAGTCGGCGCCGTAGACGAACGTCATCGGCATGCCGGGTTCCACTTCGATCAGCTGACAAGCCGACTCGCCGGAGAGGCATTTCGCTTCGCCGAAAACAGCCGTGACGGCGTCGGAGATCAACAGCATCGCCGCTTCGGTCTTCGAGCTGATCCCCATGTAGGTGACCGCCTGCTCCTTTTCGCTTGGCAGCGCGGCGGGAGGAAGGACCCGGTGGCGGATGACCGGGTCGCTCGTCTGCTTGGTGCCGTCGGGGTTCGTTTCGGTGCGAATGGTCTTGACATCGATCGCGGGGGCGTAGAGGGTCAGATGCGGCGGAACTCCAGGCGCTGCCGGGCTGCCGGAGGTTTCCGTGGTTACTTCGGTCGTCCCCGAGCTCGAGGTCTTGGTCACGGTGGTGCTGGTCGAGGTACTTGTCGACGAAGAGGTCGAGCTCGCCGCGCTTTCTTCGCCACCGCCAAGCTTCGCCCCCTTCAGGTCCGCCGAGGTGTAGCGCTGCACAAAGGGATCGGTGGGGTGGTCGTTGCGCAGGCGCTTGGGAGCGCGCAGGCCCGGCTTCGCTTGGACCACGGTGAGTCTGGCCGAGCGGCTTTCAGGGCTGGGCGGAGCACCGAGCGAGGAGACACCGGTGTTCGATTCCGATTCCGAGCCACCGCCGAGCAGGAAAGGCACGGCGACGATCGCCACAATCGCCAGGCCGACCAGCGGCAACAGGCGCCGATCGCGCAGGTCCCAGTAGAGGTCAACGAGGAAGCCGGGGACCTTCAGCTCCGGCATCTTCAACTCGGGCCCAGCTTTCAGCCGTTTCACGGTGCGCCTCCCGTCGTCGTCGAGGCCGGCACCGAGGCCGTCGGTTCTTCGAGCCCTTCGGGCGAGGCGGCCGCGGTCGTCCCTTCGCTCGGCGGGGTCAAATAGGTGGTCACCGAGAAATTCGCTTGCAGTGTGGGGAATTCGGCTTCGCCGTCTTCGCTGAGGGAGAAGCCGTTAATCGTCACAAGTCGCCCGTCGACGCCAACCTTTTCGTTGGTCGTCTTGACCAGGGAGTCGAGACCCTTGATGAAGTCGGCGATCTTGAAGAAGTCCCCGGTGAACGTGAGCGAGTAAGGCATCACGGCAAGGCCAGCCGGCCCAATCGCCGCACCGAGGGGCAGCAGCGAGGCGGAAGCCTCGGTCGCGGAGACCGTTTCGCCTCCGGCCGTGGTGAGCGGGGTGCTCACTTCGGCTTCCCCCGAGGCTGCGGCTTCGAGCGTCAGGGTCTGGAACCTGACACCAGCGTGATTCGCGATGTGGTTCACCTGCACCAGCAGCGAGGGAGTTTCGTCATCGCTGGGCACCGCCTTGCCGAGAACGACGAGGTGCTGGTAATCCACCGGGAATTCCTTCCGCGCTTCCTCGGCCGTCGCGATTTCCGATTCGTGTTGGGCAAGCGAGCCTTCGAGCTGCGTTACCTGGGTGTCGAGCTTGCTCGCTTCTTCGCGCTTCGGGCTCAGCGCCAGGATCCAGAAGGCCGTGGCCACCGCCGCGACCACCAGCATCGCGCCGACTATGAGGTTCGTCTTCTTCTTGGCCTCGACCTTCATCAGCCTTCCGACCCTTCTTCGGAGCTTTCGCTCGACGCCGCTTCAGTCGATGCCGCCGTGCTGACCACTTCTTCTTCCCCTTCTTCCGTCAGCACCGGCGCGGCGTCGAAAGCGACGACCAAGTCGAACTGGGCGATGAACTCGCGGGTTCGGCAGTCGCCTCCCCCCCCGCCGCCGCTGCCCGCCTCACCGCTCTTGCTGGCGAGTTCGGAGGAATCGAGGCCGACCCTGGTGACGCCGTCGATGTCTTCGAGCGCGGTGACGAATTCGGCAACCGCTTCCTGACCGCTGGCGCAGCCGCTCAGTTCAAGCGCCGGCCCGGGGACTGCGCCACGCAACCCCGATCCGCTGCCCCCGCCTTCGCCGCCGACCGCCGAGCTCGAAGTTGCCGAGGCGCTGAGGCTGGTCAGCCAAACGTTGCCTGGCAGCACGAGTGAAAGTTCGCGCATCACCCGTTCCCAGTCGAAGCGGCTGTCGGCGAGGTTCCTGACGGTGGCGATCCGCTGTTCGCTCAAGGTGCGGAACTGGGTGAAGGCGGCAAGTTTCTTCGCCTCGGCAGCGGCTGCGGCGTCTTCCTGCTTAAGCGTCGCGACTTCGGCCTTGCCGTCGGCGATCCGGTTGTCGGTGAGCACGAGCATCGTGACCCCGATCAGGACGAGCGCCAGGGCGCCGAGAACGACGTACACAAGCGGCCCGGTGCGCAGCTGGGCGCTGTCGCCACGGCGCTGCTCGGGTGGGATCAGATTGACCGGGCGCATCCGCTCAGCTTTCGAGTGCGAGGCCGTAGGAAAGGGTCAGGCGGGCCGCCGCGGCGTCGTCGAAGCCCTCGAGGCCGGCCGGCCTCGAAACGGCGATGGCGGCGCCGAGCCGCTCCTCCATCTGGCGGGCGAGGCCGGGGATCGCGCTGCCCTGGCCGCTGAGCACGATGCGACCGACGGGAAGGGCGCCTTCCTGCGCCCCGTAGTAGTCGAGCGAGAGGCGAAGCTCGTCGAGCAGCGCCGCTACGCCCTGCTCGAGCGCCGCTCGCGCCTCGAGGGCGGTCTCCTGATCGCCCTCCAGCTCCTCGACGGGCCGTTCGAGGCCAACGTAAGCGAGCCACTGGGCGGCGTGCTCGGGGCTGAGCCCGCGGGTGCTGGCGAGGCGCTCGGAGATCGACTCGAGACCGGCGTGGGAGACGCGGGTGAAGAGGCACGAGCGGCCGCGTGCCACGGCGAGGTTGGTGACGTCGCCGACATTGCAGTAGAGAACCGCCTCGCTGGGGCGCTGCCCAGGCTCAAGGGCCGCACCGGCCATGCCGGCGTCGGCTAGGGCGCGAATCATCGCGAAGGCGGAGAGGTCGACGCCGACCGGCTCCAGGCCAGCGCGCCGCAGCGGCTCGACGAAGGAGGAGACCATCTCGCGGCGGGCGGCGACGGCGACCACATCGACCTGCGGCGCCGCGCCCTCCTCGGCGGGGACGCCGCCAACCACCTGGTGCTCCAGCACCGCCTGCTCGAGCGGCATCGGGATCTGCTCCTGAGCCTGGAAGCGCACCGCGGCGTCCAGCTCGGCGGGGTCCTCGATCGCCGGCAGGCGCAAGGTGCGGACGATGACGTTCTGGTTTCCAACCCCGAGCCGCACTCGCTTGGACAGCTTGTGCTCGGAAAAGAGCTGCTTGAGCCCGGCGACGAGCCCGTCCGGATCGAGCACCTCGCCCTCGTGGAAGACGCCCGGCTCGATCGCCTGAATCGCCGAGGCGGTGACCCGGGTGGACCCGTTCGTCCCCTCCACTTCGGTCGCCGCGATGCTGCCCGCCTCGATGTCGAGGCCGGCGATCCCACCGGTCTTCTTCTTCCGGGTGAGACTCAGCTGCAGGGTCGGCTTGGCGAAGCTCGGTCGCATCGGCCTTTCTGGGATCGACAGAAATGCCTCAGACCTTTCGCCCTGCAACTACTCATTTATAGGAAAACCTGGACCGACCTACGAGAAGATGCCGAGATACCAGCTGACGATCTGGTCGCCGGCGAGCAGGCCGACGACCCCTCCCAGCGCCAAGAACGGGCCAAACGGGATCGCCTTCTTGCGCGCAGCGGCCCCCTCGCGCGCGATCATCGCCATCCCGACCAGCGACCCGGCCAGCAGCGCGACGAGGAGCGCCGGACCTACATTGCGGCCAAGGAAGAGACCCATCGTCGCCGCCAGCTTGACGTCGCCCAGTCCCATGCCCCGCGGGTAGGCGAGCGCAGCGGCGAAGAGCAGGCCGCCGGCTGCCACGGCGGCAATCCCCCGTTCGGGCAGCCCGGCAGGATCCGAGAGGGTGGCAATCGCAATGGCGAACACGGCCCCGACAATGAGGATCTTGTTGGGGATGAGGCGCCGCTCGAGGTCGGTCAGCGTCACCGCCATCAGCACCGTGACGAAGACCAGGCCCAGAGCAACTTCGCCGGGGTCATCCCAGAGCACCAACACGGTGGCGGCGTAGAGCAGGCCCAGCGTCAGCTCGGTGAGCGGGTAGCGGGGGGAGATCGCCGCCCCGCAGCAGCGCGCCCGAGCCCGCAGCAGGAGCCAGGAGAAGACCGGCACGTTGTCGTAGGCGGCGATCTGGACGCCGCAGGCGGGGCAGCGTGAGCGCGGCCCGACGATCGATTCGCCGCGCGGCACCCGGTGCGCGACGACCGTTACGAAGCTGCCGGCCATCAGCCCCCCAAGGAAGGCGATAACCGCGGCGGCGGCCACCCGTTAGCCGCCTTCGGTCGGCGTGGTGGTGTCGACCTCGATCCGAGTCGGGTAGTTCGGGTGGTCGTACATGATCGGGATCGCTTCGGCGTCTGTATTGCCGGGATCGACGCTGAGCGCCACCCCGAGCCGGTCTTCTTTGAGGATGGTTTTCGGGGCAAATTCCATCGTCAGCCGCACCTTGGTCCATGCGTTTCGTGGCCAGAAGCCGTTTCCCTGCGGCGTGTAGACCCAATATGCGAGGCCGGTTGCTTTGTCGCTGAGCTGAGTGTCTTCGACTTTCGCTTCGCCCGCCGCGGTGCTGTGACGGTTGAAGAGGTAGACGCAGAGAGTGCCGTGATAAAGCGCATCGTTGAGAGTCCGTGTGTAGAACTCGAGCGTAACCTTGCCGTTCATTTTGAAGTTCGCAGCGAAGGGATCGGTGACCCAGCGGTGGACCTGGGACTCGGGATTAACGGTCCCGGTCGGGGTGTAGTGGCAGCCGCTGGTGTCGTCGCGACGGATCTGCACGCCCTTGTCCGTGTCGGGCGTCGGCTCCAGGTAGCCGTCGTTGGAGTAGTCGTAGAGCGACGGATTGGTTTCGTCTTCGGGGTCGGGGTCGGGAGGGGCTCCCAGCACCAGGGCATCGGGCGCACCGACCGTCGTGCTGGCCTGCGGTCCGCTGGCACAGGTTCCGAGTGTGTTGTGAAGCAGGTGGTCGCCTGTGATTTCTTCGCGGATCGTCGTCCCGCTCGCCGAGCACGGCGTGTCGGTGAGGAAGAACTGTTGGGCGGTGACCGCGGTGCCGGTGCCACCGGTTCCCCCCGTCCCGCCGGTGCCACCAGTGCCACCGGTTCCCCCCGTCCCACCGGTGCCACCAGTGCCACCGGTGGGCGCCGTGGCTACCGCGTTGGGGTCGAGCGCGGCCGACTGCACTTCGATGTAGTTGCGTTCGCGCGGTTCGCTGCCTGTGGCATCGATCTTTACCGCGACGACGATCTGCTTGTAGTCCTTGAAGCCCGGACAGAGGTCTTCGCCGGTTTCGCTTTCCGGACAGCTTTTGTCGTTGCGCCAGACGATGTAGCGGTACAGGTGACCGACGGTTTCGCCGTCTTTGAATGTGATCGGGCCCGGTTTGACCACACCTTTGCTCTGCGTTTCGCTGCCAACCACGTTGGTCACCATCGGGGCGTATTCGCTGGCGGGTTCGCGTTGCAGGGCGAAGTTGCCGTTGACGACGCGGTTGTTGGGATCGAGCGGATTGGGCGAGTGGCTGGGCGCACCCGTGAGCGCCAGTTCTCCGTAGGGAATGCTGTGCAGCTTCTCCATCTCCTGCTGGGCGCGGTCGAGCGCCACCTGGGTCGACTTCGCCCGCGCACCGTTGCGGGTCGCCGCGGCAAGCACGCCGAAGATAGCCGCGGAGGCAAGGGCCAAGACGAGGGCGGCGACCAGCACCTCGATGATCGTGAAGCCGGCCTGGCCACGGTGTGCTGCGAGTGGTTTTGAGCTCGGCGCCGGCACGGTCAAGAGGTGAGGGTCGCGCTGCGCATGCTGGCGCCATCGGAGATCGTCAGCAGGCCCGGCCCGCTGGGGTTGGGAACCTTGAGCGTGATGCCGATGTAGGTCGGGGAATTGCTCGGCTGCGCCGGTCCGCATTCGGTCGGGTCCGGGTTGGAGCTTGGAACGAAGCAGAAGACTTCGGAGGAGTTGATGCCGGTGACGATGGTCGAGACGACGCCACCGCTCGCTTTGCCCACTTCCCGTTCGACCCGCGAGCAGGTCGTCGTCGTGCAGCTGTAGACGATCTGGCACTGGATCGCGGGCGTGCTCAGGTTCGTCGGTACTGTGCCACCACAGCTGGTGCGCCGCACGCGGGCGACGAAGGAGACGCTGTTGGGCGCCGATGCGGTGACGACCACCCCGTTGCGGATCTCCCGCGTCATCCGTTCCAGCTCGAAGCGTGCCGTGTCGATGTTTTCGGCCTGCTTCTGTTGCTTGGGCTGGGCCCGCACGGCGCTGATCAGCATCGTGGTGGCGCCGCCGACGACGATGACTCCCATGACCATCGCCACGAGCAACTCGATCAGCGTCATCCCCGCCTCGCCGTCGTGAACCCTGGGGCGATGTCGCAGTCGCGCCCTCATCGCGGCACCACCTTGAACCTGCGCACGGCCGGGTGGAGCTCGGGTGTCCCTTCTCCGTTGACCGCTTTGATCTCGAGTGTGTGCCGACCGCGTGTCAGCTTCTTCAGCTTCAGCGGCGATCCGCAGCGCTTCCATGGGTGATGGTCAACCTTGCAGCTGAACCTCGTTCCAGCCTGGCCGGTCGCGTCGAGAAAGCGGAAGACCGGGTTGCGCGAGCGCGTCTTCGATGCCGGAGCGAAGGTGATCCGCGTGTGCGGCGTGACGTAGCTGGAAAGCTGTTCCGCCGTCGGTTTGCTGATCTTGGGTTTGGCGGTGACCCCGCCTGAGCCGCCTCCGCCGCCGGGACTACCGCCACCTTCGGTGCCCCCCCCTCCACCTTCGGAGGAGATGTCTTCCTGCGTGTAGGAGATCGGGCCGCCGCAGAGCGAGACGAAGCCTTCGGCTTCGGCGGTGGCCCAGAATTTCGCCGTTTCTCCGGCGCCGACGCTGATGCTGATGCCAGGCGACGCGAGCTGAGCCGCCGAGCCGTGCGCGACTGGTTCGCCTGAGCAGTTGGAGGTGGTGTAGAGCTTGACCGTGGACCCGGCTTTCGCTTCGCCGAGGATCTTCGGCGCCGTCGATGCAGCGGGCGACACCGGATTCGTTCCTTCGAGTTTTGGCGCCGGCGGCCCCAGTTCCAGGTCGGGCGAGTTGCCGGTTGAGACCAGCCGCGTTACGTCTTCGGCCGGAGTGTCGCCGAGGAAGCGTTCGTAGACGTCGACTTCGTTGTCGCCGTCTTCAAGTGTGAAGCGCTCCACCGTGGTGAAGAAGATGCGGCTGCCTTCACTCGAGGCGCCGACGAAGGTGGCGCCGCAGTTGCCTTTTTTCAGCGGGCAATAGCTCGGTGAGGTGGTGACGAGGCTCGTTTCTTCGCCGGCGACGTCGCGCGCGTAAATGTCGTCTTCGGCGTCGCCGTCTTCGGGCGAGAGCACTTCGGAGCTGGTGAAGACGAGGTGCGAAACATCGGCGGAGGCACGGGCGAAGCGGGCGTCAGCCGGGCCGTTGCCACAGCCGCTGCAGCCGCTGCCGAGAGAGACGAGCTGCGGTTTGCCGCCACCGGTCTGCTGCGAGTAGATGTCGACGCTGCTGTCGGTATCGGCCGACGAAAGTTGCTCGGCGGTGCTGAAAAGGACTGTGCTCGCGTCGGCGCTGACCGCGTCGAAGGTCGCCCCGCAGGCGCTCACGCATTCGGCCGATGTGACCAGTTCGAGAGTGCCACCGCTCCACTCGTAGACGTCATTGGCGTTGTCGTCGTCTGCGAGCACCAAAGGCTCAGCGGTGGTGAAGACCACGTGGGTGCCATCTGCCGTGTTCGCCGAGAAGCTCGCGGTCTCCGCCGACGAGCTTCCGCCCGAGATCAGGATCGTCGGCCCACCGGGCAGATCGCGCGCGTAGATATCGGTCGCCGTGTCTTTATCGACCCCAACCATCGGCTCGTCGGTCGAGAAGAAGACCCGCGAGCCGCTTGCGGAGCTGCCCTGGAAGACCGGCACGGCACCGCTGTTGCCACAGGTGGGAGCGCACCCTTCGCCCCCCCGCGAGACGAGCGTCGTCGTTTCGCCGCTGAGATCGCGGGCGTAGATGTCAACCTCCGAATCTTTGTCGGCACCCGACAGCGACTCTGCGGTGGTGAAGTAGGCGTGGGTGCCATCGGGGGAGACCCCCCGCAGGGCGACCGGAAAGGCGCCATTGCCGCAGGCCGGCGCACACGAGGAGCCTCCGGCCGAGACCAGCTTGGTCGTTTCGCCGGCCAGGTCGCGAACGTAGACATCCACCATGCTGTCGGTATCGGCCGCCGTAAGCCGTTCTTCGCTGACGAAGAAGACCTTGCTCCCGTCGGCACTGGCCCCGGCAAATCCGGCGTCGACCGGCCCGTTGCCGCAGGCCGGCGCACAGGCAGGTTCGCCGACCGAGACGAGCGTCGTCGTCCCAGTGACCATGTTGCGCATGTAGACGTCGCTGCGGTGATCGGTGTCGGCCTCAACCAGCGACTCTTCGGTCGAGAAGAAGACCAGGTTGCCATCGGCGCTCGCTTTCTCGAAGAGCGCGTTGTAGGCGTCGTTGCCCCCCGCCGGCCCCAGCGAGACCTCGCGCGTCACGTAGCTTTCGATCCCCGAGTGGGCGTCGTAAGAGCGCTGGTAGACGTCCCGCTTGGTATCGGTGTCGCCGGGCACCACGGGTTCGCTGGCTTCGAAAAAGACAACTTTGCCGTCGGCAGAGGAACCCTTGTAGCTCGCGGGTGCCGCGTGAGCCCCCGGAGCCGCGAGTAGAGCAGCCACGAGGATCGCGCAGGCAAAAACCACGAGGCAGATAGGGCTCTGCATCAAGCGTGGTATCGGCACGGCCGGCATCCTTGATCTATCGGCTCAAATCGGAGATTCGCTTAGCCCAGGAGCGCGTGCGGTGGCCAAAAGGCCGAGGGGCGGGCCGACCGGCCCGCCCCTCGGAACTTCACGCTTGGCTAGGCCAAGCAACTTCGCCGCCGAACTAGCCGTTAGCCCAGTTGCCGCCTGTCGGGCATCCGCCTTTGCCACCGGTAGTACAGGAGTAGGTCAGCGTACCTTCTGTGTTTTTTACTGTGAACGTGTTCCCGCTAGCCGATTCCGATTTCACCGTGATTTCGTAGCCCGGTTTCGTACCCGATTTGTCGACAATCGTAATTTCGGGTTTTTCTGTTGCTTCTTTCGGCAGGGAAGGCTCAATTTCGTGCAGTTTTTCGTTGTTGACACCTGTATACGCGCCATTATGTTCAGTCGCAAATGTCTCGACTGCAACCTGAGCCGTGTGTACGGTCTCCTTGGCCTTTGCGTCGCCGGCCTTTTCGCGCTGGTTGAAGAACGCCGGCAGCGCGATCGCGGCCAGGATTCCGAGGATGAGCATGACGACGAGGAGCTCGATCAGCGTGAAGCCAGCCTCGCTGTCGCCGTTGAGCCGGGCGCCAATCTTGGCCCGGAGATTCTGGATAAACATCAGGGACCTCCTAGGTTCCTAATAGTTGAGCCAGAGCCCCGTCGCATCTCAGCCACGTGGTGTCTGTCGACCCCGGTGGTAGCCCGGCCGACTCCCGTAAGAGAGTCCCGACAGCTTTGCGCCCCCGCCTCACAGCGAGTTTGCCTTTGGCACCGAAGCACTGGCAGATTCATCACAGCCCTCTCATCGACCACCACCCCAAATCCTTAATCCCCGAAACTAGGCCTTCATCTCCCCAAAAGTCGGGCTGAGCGGCCGAATACGCCCTTTAGTCGGGAAGGACAACGGTCCATCTGAAGCGCTTGCGGAAGTCCTCAAAGCACTTTGGGCAGATCCAGTGACGTGATTTCTGGGATCCATCAATGGTGTAGCCGACCGTTAGAACCTCAGGGTGCTGCTCTCGCCACTCGCGCTGCTCCGGGGGATAGTCGGCTGCCATGAACTTCGCCCAACAGAAGGCGCAATGGTCGTGATCCCAGCCCAGAGGCGCAGACCAGCTCTGCCAGGTCAGCATGGCATCCATCAGGTAGCTCTCCTGGCCCGTTAGCCGCCAATCGTCGTCGCCGGCTGGCATCCGCTTAAAGGGTCAACGCATCGCTGATGTTGCTGTGACCGGGATAGCGGTGACCGGTTTCGATCAGCTTGCGTTCATCGTAGAACCGGCTGGCCCACCAGGAGTCTGCGCGTGCCAGACGCGTCGCCGCAAGGATGGCGGGAATTCCAAACAGGATGAGCAGACCGAGGATGCTTAGGGCGTAACGGCCTTTCAGGCAGCCGACAATCGCGAAGGGACACATGATGATCGCAACGGTAAGAAGGGCCATGAGCCTTATCGGTGCGGGTCAGCCGATCTTTTCGTAGAGGCTGAGGAGCGGCAGGTACATCGCGATCACGATGAAGCCGACCATACCGCCGACGAAGACGATCATCAGGGGCTCAATCAGGGCCGTGAGGGCCTTGACCTTGGCGTCGACCTCGGCCTCATAGAAGTCAGCGATCTTGCTCATCATGTGCTCGAGCTGGCCGGTTTCCTCGCCGACGGCGACCATGTGGCCGACCATCGGCGGGAAGATCGGGTTCTGCTCGATCGGCCCCGCCAGAGAGCCGCCGCGCTTGACCGAGGCGTAGACGTCATCCATCGCCTGCTCGATGACGATGTTGCCGGCCGTCTCGCCGGTGAGTTTGATCGCCTGCAGCATCGGCACCCCGGAGGAGACGGAGCCGGAGAAGGTGCGCGACCAGCGGGCCAGCGCCACCTTCTGGATCACGTCGCCGATCTTGAAGGGGATGCGCAGGGTGAAGCGGTCCCAGCTTTCTTTACCGCGTTCGGTGCGCTTCCAGCGGAAGAAGGCGACGACGGTCAGGACGAGGACCGGGATGATCACGAACCAATACCCGGTCAGCGCGTTGGAGACTCCGACGCAGAGTTCGGTCGGCGCCGGCAGAGAGGTGCTTTCACCGGGATGTTCTTCGCCGATTTCTTTGAAGACGGTGACGAAGACCGGGATCACGAAGACGACGATCGCGACCAACACGACGACGGCGAAGGTGAAGACCAGGGCCGGGTACATCAGGGCCGATTTGACCTGGCGGCGCAGGGCGTCGGTTTTCTCGACCTGGAAAGCGATGCGGTCGAGCACGTCTTCGAGGCGGCCGGACTGCTCGCCGGAGCGGACCATCGCCCGGAAGAGGCGATCGAAGACCCTGGGATGGCGGCCCATCGCCTGCTCGAGCGTGCTGCCCGCCTCGACGTCGGAGCGAATGCCGGCGGTCGCGTCGCGAATCTCTTCGTCCAGGGTCTGCTCCTCGAGCGAGTGAAGTGTGCGCAGCATCGGCATGCCGGAGGCGACGAGCGTGGCGAACTGGCGCGAGTAGACGGCCAGCTCGCGCATATCGACGCCCTTCCACTGGCGCCAGAGGTTCTCGAGCTTGAACGGCTCGCTCTTCTCGCTGACGTCGAGGACGATCAAGCCGCGCTGGCGCAGCTGCTCGGTGACCTGGGACTTGGACTCGGCCTCTACCTCGCCCGCGGTGGCCGCGCCGGCGAGGTCCATCGCCCGGAAGGCGAATGTGGTCGCGGCCGCCATCGGCTAGCTCCCCTGGGTATAGGCGGGCGGGGCGATCGATGCCGGTTGCGCCTGGCCCATGCCGTTGCCGGCGAGGCTGGCCGGCGCTTCGACCGGAGCGCCTCCCAACAGCCGCTTGAGCTCCTCGGGAACCGAGGCGCGCTGTTCGGCCAGCGAGCGGGTGATCTTTCCGGCTCGCACCAGCCGCACCAGGTCGGCGTCCATCGTCTGCATTCCAACCGCGCCCGAGGTCTGCACGGCAGCGTAGATCTGGTGCGTCTTGCCCTCCCGGATCAGGTTGCGGATCGCCGGGGTCGGCACCAGCACCTCGGTGGCGACCGTCCGACCCATGCCGTCAGCGGTTGGCAGCAGCTGCTGGGTGACGATGCCCTGCAGGGCGATCGAGAGCTGGGTGCGCACCTGACCCTGCTGTTGAGGCGGGAAGACGTCGATGATGCGATCGACGGTCTGCGCCGTCGACTGCGTGTGCAGGGTGGCGAAGACGAGGTGGCCGGTCTCGGCCGCGGTCAGCGCGGTGGAGATCGTCTCCAGGTCGCGCATCTCGCCGACGAGGATGACGTCGGGATCCTCTCGCAGGGCGGCACGCAGCCCGAGCGAGAAGTTCTCAGCGTCGGAACCGACCTCGCGCTGGTTGACGATCGAGCGCTTGTGCTGGTGCAGGAACTCGATCGGGTCCTCGATCGTCAGGATGTGGTCCTGGTTCTCGGAGTTGATCACGTCGATCATCGCTGCCAGCGTCGTGCTCTTGCCCGAACCGGTGGGGCCGGTGACGAGGACGAAGCCACGTGGTTTGGCCGCCAGCTCGCGCAGCACCTGCGGCACCCCGAGCGAGTCGAGCGCGGGAATGTCCTGCGGAACCAGGCGGAAGGCGGCGCTGACGGCGCCGCGCTGGAAGAAGCAGTTGACGCGGAAGCGGGCGACGCCCGGGATCGCGTAGGCGAAGTCGAGCTGCTTGTGGTTCTCGAAGCGCTTGCGCTGATCGTCGTTGAGGATGCTGTAGACGACCTCGCGGGTCTCCTGCCCGGTCAGCACCGGGAAGCCCTCCATCCGCTCGATCTTGCCCTTTTCGCGGATTGCCGGCGGGAAGCCCGGCGTCAGGTGAACGTCTGAGGCTTTGACCTCGACCATGCGGCCGAGCACCTCGGAGAAGTCGAAGTCCATGGCTCTAGATCGTCCTTCCCGGCCAAAACCTGGATACCTGGAATCGATTATGCGGTGACACGGATGACCTCCTCGAGGCTGGTCAGACCGGCGCGCACCTTTGCGATGCCGTCCTCGCGCAGGGTGAACATGCCCTCCTCGCGCGCAGTGGCGGCAATTTCTGCCTCCGGTGCTTGGGCGACGGCCATCTCCTTGATTCGCTCGCTCATGCGCATCACCGAGTAAAGCCCGACCCGGCCTCGGT
Organism: Solirubrobacterales bacterium; assembly: GCA_035554595.1. Lineage (GTDB taxonomy): Bacteria > Actinomycetota > Thermoleophilia > Solirubrobacterales > 70-9 > VRUE01. The sequence goes on along the minus strand of DATMIH010000211.1, from coordinate 5,674 downwards.
AACCGCTCTGGTTGCAGCGGCTGCAGCCGGTTGGCTCGTAAGCCTCGATCTCGCCTCCAACGCGGATCTCAGCATCGGCCAGCGCCTGCGGAGGCACGACCGTGCGCTGCTTGCAATGGCTGCACAATTTCCGCGCCAGGCGCTGGGCGACGACGCAATCGACGGCGGAGGCAGTGAGGAAGGCCTCGATGCCCATCTTGGTCAGGCGGGTAATCGCGCCGGGAGCGTCGTTGGTGTGCAGCGTGGTCAGCATCAGGTGGCCAGTGAGGGCCGCCTCGATCGCGATCCGCGCGGTCTCGCCGTCGCGGATCTCGCCGACCATGACCACGTCGGGGTCGGCACGGAGGATCGAGCGCAGGCCGGTGGCGAAGTCGAGCCCGGCCTTGCGGTTGACATTGATCTGGTTGATCCCGTCGAGGCGGTACTCGACCGGGTCCTCGATCGTGATGATGTTCTTCTCGACGTCGTTGATCTCCTGTAGCGCCGCGTAGAGCGTTGTCGACTTTCCCGAGCCGGTCGGCCCGGTGACCAGGACGGCGCCGTAAGCCTGGTGGAATGCCTCCGCGAAGCGGTCGCGGGCGCTGCCGTCCATGCCGAGGTCGTCGAGTGAGCGCTGCGCGTTGTCCTTGTCGAGGATGCGGATCGTCGCCCCCTCCCCGCGCTGGGTCGGCAGCGTGGTGATACGAAGGTCTATCCGCCGCTCCTCGACCACGATGCTGACGCGGCCATCTTGGGGCACGCGTTTCTCGGCGATATTGAGGTCGCTCATGATCTTCACCCGTGAGACGACGGCACTGATCATCCGCTTCGGCACATGCGCTGCCTCACGCAACACCCCGTCGATGCGGAAGCGCACCCGCATCTCGCTCTCGCCCGGCTCGAAGTGAACGTCGGAAGCGCCCTCTCCAACCGCCTGACCGAGGATGCTGTAGACCAGCTTGATCACCGGCGCGTCCTCAGCGCTCACTTCCATGTCGCTGACCTCGGCCAGCTCGCCCTCGGCCTCGGCCTCGCCCTCGCTCACCGCCTCGGTGACGGCGCTCTGCAGCGTGTTGAGGCGGCCGATCAGGGCCTCGATGTCCTCCTCGGCGGCAACCGCGACTCGACAGTCGAGCGCCGTCGCGATCTGGATGTCGTCGACGGCGAGGACGTTGGTCGGGTCGGCCATCGCGACGATCAGGGTCTGCTTATCGGCGAAGCCGACCGGCAGCGCCCGGTAGCGACGGGCGGTGTTGACCGTGATCAGGTTGGCCGCCGCCATGTCGACCTGGTAGACGGCGAGGTCGATGTGGTCGAGGCCGTAGCGCTCGGCAACGGCGCGGGAGAGCTGATCGGCGTCAATCGCCCCCTGCTCGAGCAGTAGCTGCTCAGGAGTCCGCCCGGCGGTGCGGGCAGCTTCGATCGCCTGTCGTGCCCGGTCTTCGGGCACGAAGCCGAGATCGACCAGGACATCGGTGACGAAGCCGCTGGAGCGACCCGGCATCACCGGCGGCGTCAGGCCGGGGGTGCCGCCGGCATTTGGATCGAGGACCGGCGCGGTCGAGTCGCCGGATTCGGGGACCGGCCGCAGGTGGCTCGGGTAGTCCCGCGAGTCCATGCTCACGGGTGGTAGTCGAGCGTGGGGCCCTTGTAGCCGGCGTCGATGACTGCCTGGACGATGCTCTGTCCGCTCTGGAAACCGTAGCTGACTGAGGCGGTTGGGATCGTCTGGTGGAGCCGCTTGGGCCGGACGACGACGAGTGCCGGGACGCGGTCGACGCCGACCCCCTCGGTGATCGCCGCGTAGCGCGAGATCTTGCTCGCCGGGATTGTGAAAGTGGCTGCTTCGGGCAGGGAGGCCAGGCCTGCGGTGGTGGCCTTGACCAGCTTGTCATCGATGCCGCCGTCATGGACGAAGAGCAGAACGACTGTCTTGTCGTCCTTCCAGGCCGCGGTCACCGGCTGCGGCAGCGGACGCGCGTGCCCGGCGGAAGCCTGGTTCACCATCGCCAACGCGGCGGAAAGGCCGGCCGGCGGCGCTTCGGCGGCGCCTTCGCTGCTTACGCTAGCCGAAGAGGCTTCGCTCGATTCGGCTTCTTCGCCGCCGCCACCACTCATTGAGGACATCAGAAAGATGCCGGTGACGAGCAGCAGCACGCCGATCACGGCGACCTGCGCCAGGGGGTTTTCGTTGAGCTTCTCCCTCATACGTTTGCTTAATAGCTCGACAGAATCGGGCTATAGCTTGAGTGTTGAGAGGTGATTTTCCGACGCCGGGAGCCGGCTCAGCAGCTGGCGTTCGGGGCAGCACCCGGTGCAGCCGTGCCGGTGCATTCGACGTAGAACTGCGGCGAGTAGTAGCGCGCGGTCGTGATCGTTTTTTTGGTCGTACCGCCGCTGGTTTTTTCTTTTTCTTTGGTTTCGCCGGTTTCGGTGACGGGTGTGATTTCTGCCGGCGGTTTGTAGGCGGAGTCGTTTTCGACTCTGCCGTTGCCTACGACGGCGACTTTCTTGCCGGCCATCACGCCCTTGTAGGTCGCGTTGCCGACGATGTTGATCGTCGTGTTGGGGCCATAGACGACGAATTCGTCTTCGGTGTTGGCGTTGCCACCAAGGCTGACGCTGGTCGGGATCGTGGTCGAGCCAAGCAGGTAGAAGGCCGGCAGCACCAATTTGTTCGTCGAGGCGATGCGGCTGTTGCCGCTGAGGGAGATCTGATTAGCCCCGGACGAAAGCCCGCAGTGCTCGGGGGTATCGAAGAAGAAGCGGACCTGAGCACTCGCGGACATGATCAGCTGCGCGTTGCCGCTGACGCTCAGCGAGCAGACCCAGTAGTCGCCACCGCTAACCGTGAGCGTCGTGTTGGCGGAGAGAGTGATCGCCCTAGTGGTCGGGTTCCACGGTTTGGTCGAGCTGCGGCTTCCACCACTGTAGGTGTCCAATTCACAGCCGGTGGGGGTCGGGGTCGGTTTGGTCGAGGTGCACTTGACCAGACGGTAGTTCGAGTTGCTGGTAGCGATAGTCGACGGCATGAAGCTGCTGACCGGCGGCAATGACTTGTTGCCTTCAGTCACCTGGTATCCCGGGCACTGTTTGGCGTTGCCTTCGTGTTTCCATGCTTTGCCGATGCCATGGCGGATATCGCCGCAGACGTCGGCGTTGCCGACGGCGGTGACATTGCCGTTGGTGCCGATCCCGACACGGATGTCGGCGTTGCCGTTGAGTTCGATCGATTCCAGGCCGATCAGACCTTCGAAGCCAACCGAGCCGCCCGTCGTAGTGGTCCCGCTTTTTTCTTCTTTGCTCAATTCTTCGCCGCTGGTTTTTTCTTCGATCGTTTCTTCCACCGCCGATTCGTTGTAGGCGACCTCAATCCGGCGGCTTACTCCGCCGACCGTGCCGGTCGCGACCACGCACAGCCTGTATTCGCCGCAGATCGAGCCGGCCGGACTCACCCGGTAGCTGTATTGACCACCTCCGACCGTGCCGGTAACCGCCGGGCACCAGCCGTCGCTTTCGGCGACCGCTCCTTCAAGGACACCGGTGGCGCCCAATTTCAGGCACGGTTTCGTCGCCAGTACCACCGCGTAGCGATTTATTCGGGTCCGAGCGATGTTCGCCCCCGCATCGGCAACCGCGATCGCGCTCTTTGTCGAAGAGTCGCGGTGAGACCCCTTCTGAACGTTGATCGTCGACACGACCGCGGCACTGGCCAGCGCCGTGCCGGCGATCATCGCGAAGAGCGCCACTGGCAGCGCCATGCCGCGCTCGCTTCGCACCAGCTCAGCAAAGCGACGACGGATCGGAGCGGGAATCTGCATCGTCGGGTTGATCGACCGGAGGCGGGCTTCGCTTGAGCCGTGAAAACCCGCGGACCGCGGGGTCGGACACTCGTACTACTCGCTACTGGAGCCGGCCAGTTGCTCAATCCCGCTGGCGCGCTGGCCACCGGCGGACAGCATTAGCTTGAAGTCGTGCGGGCTGGAGGCGTAGTCGAGCGCGACCTGCTCGGAGATCTTGCCCTCCATCACGTAGCTGAGCAGGGACTGGTCGAAGGTGCGCATGCCGTAGTACTCGCCCTCGCCGATCACCTCGGTGATCTTGCCGGTTTCCTCCGGGTTCATGATCAGGTCCTGGACGCGGCCGGTGACGACCATCACCTCGGAGGCGGGAACGCGGCCTTCGCCGGTGATGTCGGGAACGAGGCGCTGAGCGATCGCCCCCTTCAACGTCGAAGACAGCATCACCCGCGCCTGATGCTGGAGGTGCGGCGGGAAGAAGTCGATGATGCGGTTGATCGTCTCGGTCGCGTCAAGGGTGTGAACCGTGGAGAGCACCAGGTGGCCGGTCTCGGCGGCCGAGAGCGCCGTGCGCACGGTCTCCTCGTCGCGCATCTCGCCGATCAGGATCACGTCGGGGTCCTGGCGCAGGACGCGGCGCATCGCCCGACCAAAGCTCTCGGTGTCGGAGCCGACTTCGCGCTGGTTGACGATCGAGCGCTTGTCTTCATGGAGGTACTCGATCGGGTCCTCGAGCGTGATGATGTGGTGCGGCCGGGTGCGGTTGATGTGATCGATCATCGCCGCCAGCGTCGTGCTCTTGCCCGAGCCGGTGGTGCCGGTGACGAGGATGATCCCGCGCTGCTCCTCCGCCAGGTCGGTGACCACCTGCGGCAATCCCAGCTCCTCGACCGAGCGGATGTTGAAGGGGATCGCGCGGCAGACGATCGAGATCGAGCCGCGTTGCCTGAAGACGTTGACGCGAAAGCGTGAGAGGCCGGAGATCGAGTAGGAGAAGTCGGCCTCGCCGGCTTCCTCGAACTCGGTTTGCGAGCGCACCTCGGCGATGTCGTGGAACGCCTTCTCGGTGTCCTCGCTGGTGAGCGGCTCGTAACCCTCGAGGTAGACCAGCTCGCCGTGCTGGCGGATGACCGGCTTCGAGTTGACCTTGACGTGCAGGTCTGAGCCCTCGCGCTCAATCAGCGTGCGCAGCGCTTTGTCGATCTCGAACATCCCGACCTGTATCGGCCGGGATGCCCGTACTCCTTAGCCCTTCAGATCAGGTGACCTCGCGCAGCTTCTGGGCTTCGCCCAATTGCTGCAGCTTCTTCAGGCTCTGGTTCTCGATCTGGCGGATGCGCTCGCGGGTGACGTTGAACGTCCTCCCCACCTCGTCGAGCGTGCGTGGGTGCTCGCCGCCGAGGCCGTAGCGCAGCTCAAGCACGCGGCGCTCGCGGTAGGAGAGGTTCTCCAGCGCTTCCTTCAGCGCCTCTTTGGTCAACAGGTCCGCCGCCCGGTCGAAGGGGGACTCGGCCTTCTCATCGGCGATGAACTGGCCGAACTCCGACTCCTCCTCGTCGCCTACCGGCTTCTCCAGCGAGACCGGCGCCTGGGCCGAGCGCTTGATCGAGTCGACCTCCTCGGGATCGATCCCGGTCACGTCGGCGATCTCCTCCGGGGTCGGCTCGCGGCCCAGCTCGGTGACCAGCTTGCGCTCGGCGCGGCCGATCTTGTTCAGCTTCTCGACCACGTGGACCGGGATGCGGATCGTGCGCGCCTTGTCGGCGAGCGCGCGGGCGATCGCCTGGCGGATCCACCAGGTGGCGTAGGTCGAGAACTTGAATCCCTTGCGGTAGTCGAACTTCTCCGCGGCGCGGACCAGGCCCAGCGTTCCCTCCTGGATCAGGTCGAGGAAG
>DATMIH010000210.1:0-1556 GCA_035554595.1 Solirubrobacterales bacterium | reverse complement strand
CTCGGCGAGCCGAGCCGCGGGTGCCTTGTGGCCTAGGGAGCCGTGTCGTCTCCTGAAGTTGTAGTGATCGAGCCAGCCGGGCAGCGCTGCGGTGCGCTCGGCCGAGGAACCGTAGATCGCTCCGTAGGCCCAGCGGTTGGTCAGCGTCTGGATGAAGCGCTCAGCCTTGCCGTTGGTGCGGGGTCGGTACGGACGGGTGAAAAGGTGGCGCATCTTGAGCTCCGCGCAGGCCTCGACGTGGATGCCGGAGCGGTAACAGGCGCCGTTGTCTGAGAGCACCCGCTCGACCCGGATCCCCATTCCTTTGAACCAGTCGACAGCACGGCGCAGGAAGCCCGCCGCGGTGGCGCCCTTCTCGTCGGGCAGGACCTCCACGTAAGCGAGGCGGGTGGCGTCATCGACGCAGACGTGGACGAACTCCCAGCCCACCGTGTTGCGGCGGACGCCGGCGCCGTCGGTCTCCTGGCGGTTGTAGGGGCTGCGCTGGCCGCCGCGGACTCGCTTGCCTGCGCCTCCCTGAATCCGCCCCAGCTTCTTGATGTCGACGTGGATCAGCTCCCCGGGGCGCTTTCGCTCGTAGCGGTTGGGTGGCTCTTGCGGCTCCAGGCGACTGCGCTTGCCGAGGCCGATCCGGGCCAGCCACCTGGAGACGGTCGAGAGCGCCATGCCGAGAATCTCGGCGATCTCCGCTGCGGTCATCCGCAAGCGTCGCAGTGCCTCGATCGCCTCGAGTCGATCTGCCGGCAGGCGCGATGGCACCCGCCTTGGAGCTGAGCTGCGGTCGGCGAGTCCGGCCTCTCCCTCAGCCCGCCAGCGGGCCAGCCACTTGCGCGCCGAGCGCTCGCTGATGCCGGCGGCCTCGGCCGCCACCATCAGCGACCAGCTCTCCTCTTCGATGCGCTTGACCAGCAGCTTGCGGCTGTTCGGGCAGGTGCGGGCGTTAGCGTGGATCTTCATCCGGTGTCCTCCTTGATCTGGGTGGGTCGCACCCCCAGCCTTCAAGGAGGCCCGGATGAACAACGTTGTGAGGAACTACAGCTAGCTCGGCGCGGCTTGGGGCCTCCACGACGCAACGAATATCGAACCTCTTTTCGAGGCTCGCCTCGAGCCTCGCGCGGTACCGGCGTACCGCGGCCGGCGCGCATTCACAACGAGGGTCACCTCCACCGTGCCTGCACGGACAGGGCGAGGCCGCTGCAACAAGCGTCGTGCAAGTGGGGAAGTCCTCGAATTCTGTCGAGGAGAATGCCTTGCGCGCCCCGAGCGCCTCGTCAAGGGCGCAGATTGAGTCGCGGCGGAACTCCCCGAGTTCATCGAGATAGAGGACGCCCCGGTGGGCAAGCGTTACCTCGCCCGGATGATGGTTTCCCCCAGCCAAGCCGGCAGGGCTGATGGTGTGGTGGGGAGCGCGAAACGGGCGGCGAAACGGCGCTTCCAGACGGCGGCTGGTACAGCTCGATACAAGCGCGGCTTCGAATGCTTCGCTCTCGCTCATCGGGGGCAGGATCGAAGGAAGGCGTCTCGCGGCAAGCGGCGGCTGCGACCGTGAGCGCCCG
>DATMIH010000209.1:0-1884 GCA_035554595.1 Solirubrobacterales bacterium | reverse complement strand
CCCCAGATTGGGGATTTTCGCTCTCTGCTCTCGTCTATTGCCGCTGTGGCGGGCGCCGCCGGTACCGGGAGCGTCGGGGTTAGTCGAAGCGAGATGACGCCTATCAAGAGGCTGCAGTATGGAAGCCCATTTGAGATTGAGCTGATTCTCGGCTCCCTCACGGTCCCGGGTTTGGCTGCATTGCTTTTCGTTGCCAAACGCTTGTACGGGGTTGACCTTGAGTTCAAGGCATACCGCGAGAAACGACGTGTCGAATACCTGAAGGCAAGAGAACTCGCGGAGCAATACGAAGCGAAACGGAAGCAGCCATCGGAGATTGCACGCAGCTTGGAGATGGGCACGCCACCGAATTCATGGAATTTGCAAAGCGGGGCCATTAGGGAAGACGCAGACTGAGCTGGCTTGCGTTGACCGTCGATCGAATGGCTCGAGTTCGACGTTGCGACTGAGGTTCGATGATCCGCTGAAACTTGGTCCCGAAATTGGTCCCCAACTCCAGCGAACTCAGCCGAACTCCTTGGACGTGATCGAACTCGACAGACCAGATTCGATCTCTTGGACACCTTCCGGCTGAACTTCTAATCCGACGGTCGCTGGTTCGAATCCAGCCGGGGGCACTGATCCTGAGGTCGAGTCGAGGATTCGTACGAAGCGCCTCTAGCTCGCACTAGCGATACGGCGAGGCACAGGGGGAAAACGAGGATGACGAATTGGGATGAGGGGGCTGGCCGGGCCAGTCGGGCGTTCGACGACTGGCGGTTGGTCGAGGGCGACCAACGCGCATTTCTCGCCTTGGGTCAGCGCTTCGCCGAGAGCGGCTACCAATTCCTGGGGCGGCGAGCCGCTGTCCTGAGACCTAGGCTTGAGAGCCTCGCCGGTGGGTCTGCCATGATTTCTTGGGATGGAGCAGCCCGCGCACATCAAGGTCAGCGGCGCGCTGGAGGGTGAGTTCATCATCACCGAGGAGCGCAGCGCCAACGAGTTCGTGATCACCCGCGACACCTCTTGGGAGGCGATGCTCGGCAAAGACGAGCGCGATGCCACCCAGGAGGAGATCGCGGCCCTAGAGGCAGCGCACGGGCCGTTTCAGCCCGCAGACGGCGAGGGGTAGTCCTTGTCTATCCGGCGGGGTCATGCCCGCGTCCTCTTCGATGAGGGTGCTTTCGCCGAGGACACGATGCGCAGCGGCCGGGCTGGCGCTGAGGCGCTGCGCGAGGCTCGCAGCGATTTCGAGCGAGATGGCGTCGAGATCAAGGCTCTGCGCCGCTGCGATTCCGAGGGTCGCGACGGCACGGAACTCCCAGCCTGCTTCAAGGTCTATCTACCTGCTCCGAGCGGCAAGTTCGGAATGGTCTTCCGCTTCGTCCGCAACAGCGATGGCCTCGCGCTCCGCTACCTCGCATTCGGGGTCCGACATCATCCTCGGGACTCCAATGCGCAGACCGTCTACGAGATCGCGCACCGGCGGCTCCATGGCGAGCTGCCATAGCGGTTCGGGGAGGGACCCCTCGATCGCCCCGAAAGATCTTTGAAGCAGAGAGTGCTTGATATCGCCGGGGGCGTCTTCCTGCCGGGTTCAAGTAATGAGCCGCATCTGCCGAAGGGGGCTCGGTGCGTGCTATCCCCTATCGAGCTGTGCGATTTCGGCGCCAGGGCCTTGCTCTGGTGCTTGCCGCTGCCGCGGCGCTGAGCCTTGCTGCCTGCGGATCCGGGTCGAGTGGGAAAGAAGGGGGCGTGCTGCGGGCGACCTTTGCGTCGTTCCCCGACTATCTGGATCCGGCGCTCTCGCACTCGCCGGAAGGGTGGTCGGCGATCTACAACACCTACGTCCCGCTGCTGACCTACAACCACGCCAGTGGGCAGGCCGGCAGCGAAGTGATTCCC
>DATMIH010000208.1:0-13790 GCA_035554595.1 Solirubrobacterales bacterium | reverse complement strand
AGCGGTGTCGATGTGGCGGTAGCCGGCGTCGAGCGCCTGCTCGACCACTTCCTGCGTGTCCTCAGGCGGGACCTGGAAGACGCCGAAGCCCAGCTGCGGGATCTCAACGCCATCGTGGAGGGCGAGGTTGGGAATCGTCATAGCCGCTTAAATACCCGTTGAGCCTGGGCCTACGCGGCGGTCCCGCGACTAGCTGCCGGCGAGACCGATAGCCAGCAGCGGGAAGGCCAGCATGATGCCGAGGTACGCGCCCATCGCGGCGCCGGTGGCGACGCTGGTCGTGCGCGAGCGCATCGAGGAGATGACGCTGATCAGGAAGATCGCGCCCGCGAGAACGACTCCAATCCAAAATACGTCCGGCATGAGCGCCGCGAGACTATCGAACGGGGAGGATTCGGCGGCCTCGCGTTAAAGCGGATCGACATGGAGACCAGCGGCCACACCAACAAGAACCTAGTCCTCGCGGCAATGATCTTCGCCGTCTCGATGACCTTCATCGACATGACGATCGTCGCGATCGCCGTGCCCAGTCTGCAGAACGATCTCTCGCTCTCCTCGACCGGGGTGCAGTGGATCATCAACGGCTACCTGCTCTCGCTCTCGGCGCTCTTCGCCCTCGGCGGCCGCATCGCCGACATCGCCGGCCACCGCAGCATGGTCGTGCTCGGCGTGATCGTCTTCGCCACCGCCTCGGCGCTCTGCGGCGCCACCCCGACGATCTTCTGGGTCAACATCCCGGTCGCGATCATTGCCCTCGTCCTCACCGCGATCGCCAAGCCGGAGAACGCCAAGCACCCGGCGGCGCTCGTCTGTGGCGGCATGGGCCTTTCCGTGCTCGGCCTGCAGCAGTCGAGCGTCTGGGGCTGGGGCAACCCGATCACCTGGATCTGCATCGCCGCCGGCATCGCGATCCTCGTCGCCTTCGTCCTCTACGAGCTGCGGATCGAGAACCCGCTGATCCAGGTGCGGATCTTTGCCGACCGAGCCTTCGCGGCAGACAACGCGATCCTCTTCCTGCTGATGATCCCCTTCATCCCGCTCTTCTTCTTCGCCAGCATGTACGCGCAGATCTCGCTCGGCGAAAGCGCCTCGGAAACGGGGCTTTACCTGCTGATCTTCTTCGCCGGCTTCGCCACCGCCTCGCAGTGGGGCGGACGCATGCTCGACAAAGCGGGGGCCCGCGCCCCGGTGGTGCTGGGCTGCGCGGTGGCCACCGTCGGCTTCGCCCTCTGGGCCCACTCCCTACCCGACCTCTCGGTCAGCTCGCAGTGGTACTACATCGTCCTCGCCGGAGCCGGGGTCGGCCTAGTGCTCAGCCCGGCCAACACCGATGCGCTCAACCGCGTGCCGGCAAGCCGCTACGGCGAAGCCACCGGGATCACGCAAACCGTGCGCAACTTCGGCTCCAGCCTCGGCATGGCGGTGCTCGGCACGGTCCTGATCCTGCAGAACAAGTCGAACCTCGAGTCGACGGCGACCGCCCACGGCGTGCCGAAGGCGGCCGTCGACGAAATCGCCGACGCGATCAGTCAGGGTAGCGGCGCCGGTGAAGCGCCAGCACACGTCAGCGGCGCGCTCGCCAAGGTGGTCGACAACATCCCCCACGACTTCGCGCTCGCCACGCAGACGGTCTTCTACGCGATGGCCGGGGTGATGGCGCTCGCCTTCGTCGTCGCCGTGGCAACGATGCAGCCCGGCAAGGTCGAAGAGCAGGTAGCGGAGGCAGAGCCGGCGTCCTAGCGACTGCAGTGAAACGTTTTACGGCTCCGAGCAAGCCGTAGTGCGTTGCACCTCAACAGGTTCTGCCGTACGTTGCCGGGCGTGATCGCCCGGGCTCTTCGCCTCGTCCCGTTGCTCGTCGTGGTTGCGTTGATCGGCCAGCCGATGGCGGCCGCCGCGTCCACCCCGGCCCAGCAGCTGATCGACACCTACGCACCGATCACGATGCTGCGCGAAGAGCAGGACCCACCGTGTGAAACCTCGGCCGAGCAGTACGAGCCGACCAGCGTCTCGACCGTGCTCGGCAACCCGTCGGTCGAGCTCAAGCGGGTCGAAGAAGGCGGCAAGGAAGAAGCGATCAAACGGGCGCCCACCGCGGCCGACATCGCCGGCCTCGGCGACCCCTTCCACCTCGACCTGCACGGCGATCCGCTCGGTGACACCTGCGTCTACGCGCGTGACTTCGCCAAATTGGTGGCGGAAGGCAAGGCACCGCCGACCACCTACGCCCACATCGCCCGCCAGGTCGGGCACCCCGGCCTCGTCGTCCAGTACTGGTTCTTTTGGTACTTCAACCAGTTCAACGACCTGCACGAGGGCGACTGGGAGGGGATGCAGATCGCCTTCGGAGCGAACACCGCCCGCCAGGCGCTGGCCGAAGGCCCGAGCGAAATGATCCTCTTCCAGCACGCCGGCGGCGAGCGCGCCGACTGGGAAGACTCGAAGGTGGACAAGGAAGGGACGCACCCGGTCGTTTACCCGGCCGCCGGCTCACACGCGACCTTCTATGACTCGACCGTCTACGTCCAGAACGGGTCGAAGGGATCCGGTGTCGGCTGTGACAACACCAGCGAACCGCTGCGCGAAGTGCGGGTCCACCCGATCGCGATTCCGACCTTCCCGACCACGCGGAGCCGCTTCAAGTGGCTCACTTATTTCGGCCACTGGGGGGAGAAGGAGGCCGGCTTCAACAACGGGCCGACCGGTCCGCTGACCAAGAAGCAGTGGCTCGAACCGTTCACCTGGATGGAAAAGCAGCGCTCGACCAGCCCGCGGGTGCCCGGCGGCTCGTTTGCCGGGCCGGCCGTCAGCGGCGCCTTCTGCGGCGCCGTCTCCGCCGTCTCCGATGTGATCAACCTCGAGTCGCGCTCGCGGCCGGCGGCGATCGCGATGGTCGCGATCCCGGCCCTGCTGCTGATCCTCTTCGTCGGCCTGACCAGGTGGGGCCCGGTCGACCTGACCGAGCTGCGCCGGCGCCGCGCCTTCGGCCAGATCGTGCGGGCGGCGCGGCAGCTCTACGGCAGGCACTGGCGCACGATGGTGCCGATCGGGCTGAGCGCGCTGGTGCTCGTCGGTGCGGTGCGCGGCCTCGCCGCCCTGATCGCCGGCCAGCGCGGCGTCGACAGCGCCACCGGACGCGCGGGCGCCCACCTTGCTCTCGCCGACACGATCGAATCTCTCGGACAGCCGATCGCGGGGGCGCTGGTGGCTGCGGTGGTGATCTTCGCCGTGCGCCTGCTGGTCGAAACCGGTGAGATGGGATTCCTCGACTCCTGGCGCGGCACGTTGCGCCGCTTCTGGCGTGTCGTCGCCGGATCGCTGCTGCCGTACGTGGCGGCACTGGCGCTCTTCATCACGGTGATCGGCATCCCCTTCGCGATCTACAAGTTCGTCTGCTGGCAGTTCGTCCAGCAGGAGATCCTGATCGCGGACAGGGGCATCCGCGACGCCTTCCGGGCCAGCTCCGAGCGGGTTCGCGGGCGCTGGTGGCATGCTCTTCGGGCCCTCGGCTTCTTCTGGCTGCTCAGCATCGCCGCCGGCCCGGTGCTCGGTTTCACCCTGATCTTCACCAACTTCTCACTGCTCTGGATCAACGTGATCGGCTCGGTCGTCTTCGCCCTGCTCGTCCCCTACGTGGCGCTCGGCCGCACGCTGCTCTACTTCGATCTGGGAGTTCGGGCGGAGGAAGAGCCAGCGAAACCCTGGCGCGAGCGGCTGCCGCGGCGGGCGGCGCCGGCCGAGGCCTGAACCGCCTCAGAGCTGCGTTGCGATCAAACCGATCAGGGACGCGATCACGCCAGCGGCCGCCAGAATGAGCGTCCGCTGAAGCGAATCGAATCGCGAGGTCATCTCGCTGCGTAGTTCTCGGATGTCCGAATCGACCCAGTTAAAGCCCTGATCCATGCGGTGGCTGAGATCGTCAAGCCGCGCATCAGTCCAGTTGTCCCTCGTCATCGTCTCCATGCCTCCATCGTGCCTCGGCCGACCGCAACCGTTGCGCGCTGAATGTCACAGGTTAGAAACCTTTCGTCTGCAACCGATAGTACAGACGCTCGCGCTCCCGAGCGACGCCAGTTAGATTTCGGCCGGTGAAACTGCTCGCCTTCAGCGACCTGCACCGCGACCTCGGCCAAGCGGCTGAGCTGGTCGCGATGTCGGCCGAGGCCGATGTGGTGATTGGGGCCGGCGACTTCGCCTCGGTGCACGAGGGCCTGGGCGAGACGATCGAGGCACTTGCCTCGATCGAGACGCCGACCGTGCTGGTCCCGGGCAACAACGAGACCGAGGGGGCGCTGCGCGAGGCCGCCTCGGGCTGGAACGCGGCTACCGTCCTGCACGGCAGCGGCACGGAGATCGACGGAACCGAGTTCTTTGGTCTCGGCGCGGGTATCCCGGTCACCCCATGGGAGTGGAGCTTTGACCTCGACGACGATGCCGCAACCTCGATGCTCGAGGCCTGCCCGGAGGGCGCTGTGCTCGTCCTCCACTCGCCGCCCCAGGGCCACTGCGACGCCAACGGCGGCGGCGATCACTTCGGCAGCCCGGCGCTGCTGCGAGCAATCGAGGAGAAGGCACCGCGGCTGGCGGTCTGCGGACACATCCACGAGTCCTGGGGCTGCGAGAGCGAGGTCGGCGGCGCGCCCGTTCGCAACCTCGGCCCGAAGGGGACCTGGATCGAGATCTAGGAGCGGCGCGGGCGGTACTTGAGGTGCGCCACACCGGGCGCATCGACTGCTTCAATCTGCTCGAAGCCGAGATCGGCGCCGAGGTTCTCGAGCAGGCGGGCGCCATCCCCAAGCAGGATCGGAACGACGTTGAGCAGCATCTCGTCGACCAGCCCCGCGGCCAGGTAGTGCTGGATCGCCTCGGCGCCGCCGCCGATCGCGACATCCCTGCCACCCGCGGCCTCCTTAGCCTGAGTCAGCGCGGACTCGATGCCATCGGTGACGAAGGTAAAGGTGGTGCCCTCGAGCGCAAGCGGCTCGCGCTCGTGATTGGTCAAGACGAATACCGGGTGGTGAAAGGGAGGCTCTTCTCCCCACCAACCTTGCCACGGGTCATCGCCCCAAGGGCCGGGACCGCCACCGAACATGCCGCGCCCCATGATCGTCGCGCCGACGTTGGCTGTCGCCTCCTCGAAGATGGGAGTGCTGGCGTTGACCTCTCCCCCCTCCCGGCCGTGCGGCTTGCGCCAGGCCGCGAGCTTGAGCACCCACTCGTGCAGCTCCATGCCGCCTTCGCCCAGCGGGTGCTCCTCGCTCTGGTTCGGGCCGGCAACGAACCCATCGAGCGATACCGAGATCTGGAACTTGAGCCGGGACACTGACTAAGAGTCGAAGAGCTTCCCGGCGCGAATCCGCGCCGCCATGTCCTTCGATTCCTCACGGTAGACGCGGCCGTCCTCGAACTCGATCGCCGGGTACTTGCGCTGTCCCGAGAGCTGCTCGAGCTCGCTTCGCTTGCCGGGCCGCAGCGGTCCCTTCACCACTTCGTACTCAACCCCCTGCTCATCAAGCGCCTTCTGCACTTTCCAGCACGGGTGCGCGTCGATCTTGACCCACATGGTCGAGCAACGATGGAGCTTGACTGCCATGGCGTCAGCCTAACCGCTAGTGCAAGAAGAGGAACGCCCGGGCCTGCGCGGCCATTCGAGGAACACCGAGGAACGCGCCAGACAGGATTCGAACCTGTGACCTTCGGTTTCGTAGACCAGCCAGGAACCGCTCTACAGAGCCGTTTGCGGCGACTATGCGACCGATCTGAGACTTGACAGTTGCGGTCGTTTCGACCAAAGGTCGAAAAGTTAGAGCTATTCCTGAGTCGCTGCCCCGGCAACATCGTAAGCCGCTGCGACAAAGGCTGGCTGAAGCTGCCGAAGGTTGCCAGCCTTCTCAACGGCATTAAAGACCGTCTTCATTTCTTCAACTGTGGTCTGCTTGCGCTCCTCATCGGTCAGTCGGTCCTCGTCGAGGCGCCGCCTCAAGAGGTCGGCCTCGTATAGGTCACTCTGGACCTCCTCCACAGACGCGATGAGCCGTCGGCAGATAGCGGTCAACTCGCCATCAGGCCCCAGTCGCATTGCAAGCCTGGAAGCTGTGGCCTCGAACTGGTCGATGCGGTCACTGAGTTCGTCGAGAGCTTCTTCCGAAGCCTTGCCTACGCCAACCTTGTTGATTAGAGCGTCCAAACCAGCAAATCGGCGAAGCATGAAATTGAATGCCTCACTAGTTTCGTCAAGCAACTGCCGAAGCTCGGCGACATCTCGAATTGCCCTTTCGTGGCGAAACTTGCGCATCTGTCCTCGAGAGGTCGCCCGCGACACAATCAAGGGCCCCGCGACACCGGTAGCCAGGCCCGTCGTGGCAATGGCGGCAATTGATATCGCGGTGGAATCAACCATCGTCCCGATTATCAGACTCGGTTCGGACCCTCACGCCGACCAGCTGAGCGGGATCTCCGGCAAGAGCAGGAACGACAACCGACGGCGCTACGCTGTGCCCATGACCGCGAAGGAAAAGCTGCTGCGCGACGTGCTCGACCTCGATGAGACAAAGGCTGCGCGCGCACGGATCGTCGTCGCCGAAGAATCAGCCGACGAGCCGGAGATGGCACCGCTGCCCGAAGGCTGGGGAGAGACCCTGACCGGGGAGCCAATGCCAAATGTCGCTGCGGCGGTTCGCCGGTCGCGTGAATCGCACTGACCGATGCTGGTCGTTGATGCGAGCCTTGCCGTTGAGCTTTCACTCGACCGAGCCGGAGAACGCGCAAGCAAGGCCCTGGACGCCAACGGCGAGCTGATCGCGCCTCCGCTACTGCGGAGCGAGGTTCCGTCCGTGCTGCACGAGATGGCTTTTCGGGGCGACATCTCCAATGCCCTCGCGGAGCTGGGGCTGCAAAGGTTCTTGGGAGGGAAGCTCGGGATCGCCGAGCGCCAGACCGACGATCTCACGGCGACGGCCTGGCAGATAGCCGAGGATTTCGGCTGGGCCAAGACCTACGACTCGGAGTACATCGCCCTGGCAAAGCTGCATGACTGCCGGCTGGTGACTCTCGATGGTCGTCTGCGCCGAGGCGCAGACCGGCTGGGCCTTGTCGTCACGCCAGCCGAGCTTTAGGCCGAACGCCGAAGCTTCACTTCAAGACAGCGCTTGAACTTGCGGCCACTGCCACAGGGGCAGGGGTCGTTGCGCCCCGTTGACGCCCGCATGTGGGAAAGATCCAACCCGCGGAGCGGTAGCCCGCAAATTGGATTCGCGAGTGTGGCATCGCCACTCTCGCCCCATTCGACCACAGCCAGACTCAAGAGAGTCTCGTGGGCAATCTGCCGAATCGACGCAAGAGCAATACTGCCCGCCAAGGGCTCGCCTCGCGTTGGCTCCTCTACTGTGAGCTCTGGTCCGCCAAAGGTGCCGCCGGCGATCACCTCCCACCCATCCTCGGTCACCTCCTGGTCCGTTGTTAGGCGTATCGAATTCTCCCGCGTCAGCGCCTCATAGGAGCGACGGAGTTTGGCATCAATATGCGCACCGCCATCCTTATTGGCAACATCCCAAATGAAGTCTTTGCGGGTGAATTCGTTCCCCTCATTGTCGGTCAGGACCGACATTTCCCACCAATCCGAAAAACACATCGGCGGTTGCTGATTCCGCTCGCGATCTGTGTCGAGTACCGGTATAAAGCGGGTCACCTCACCAGTGCCCAACGACTTGCGCATCACGCACAAACCACCATCGAAGGCAACAAATGCACCAGGCATTCTTTCCGGAGAGCCGGTGTTCACGAACGGAAGCTCCTCCTTGACTCCAAGGTGGGTAAGCAATGAGGTTGAGTGACGCGTGTCATGGAGAAGTACGCGAAGCGTTACCGCCAGTCGCTTGGCCTCTGGCTCCATCCCGGCGTCGTATGCGTCACACGAACTCCGCAGAAAGGAGAGCTGTTCCTCGTAGTGGCGCTTGAAATCCTGAGGCATAACCCGAAACTACCGAAGAGCTGGGTTGCCGGATTGTTGGGCAGTCCTCGTAGCTCGCACTGCTCACACAGCAGCATGCGTGTAGGTCCGGGTCACAATGCAGACTGCGGGCGATGGAGGAATCGGAGACGCTCGCCGAAGCACAGCTTCGCGCCGCCCGACATGACCCACGCCTTGACCGAGGACCCGAGGCAATGGTCGCCGACTGGCGAGACGGGGTCGCCGCGATAGAGCGCACGCGCGGCTTTCTGATCTACTCAGTCGAAGAGCTGCACCGCTCCCTTGCCGCCCACGTAGATAAGCCCCCGGATAGCTCACCAGATGCAGAGGTGCTGTGGCAGCGACGCGAATTGGCGGACGCCGAAATTGCGAACGGGTTCGCCGAGTTCAACGCGATGTCGCTGGTCGCATTGCTGGGCGCACTGGACTCGCTGGTCGAGGCCTTGGTCCCAAGCGCCAGGGAGATGCGAATCGCCATCGTGGTCGGGCAGCGATTGACGCAGCTCCACAGCGATCAGCCCGAACTCTTCGAGCGGGTCGAAGACGAGGTCCTGCAGGCCATGCAGGATGCATTGGTCCGCACTGTGGTCGAGAAACTCGGCTCGGTAGGCCAAGCGAGGGGAGGCGGAGCGCAGCGCTGGGAAGAAGTGCTGCGCCACGCTGGGCTTGAGGCCCCCGAGGATCGGTCTATACCAGGCGATCTGAACCTTGCCTTGAACGAGATCGTCGCCATTCGCAACGTGTTGGTCCACAACGGTTCAAGAGTGGACGAGCAGGCGCAACAACATGCACCCACGATTCCTTTTGCTGTCGGTCAGCTGGTACGAATTGATCGCAACCACTACCGCAACTACTCTGCTGCTGTCTTGACCTTTGGCGAAGAGGTCACGTGGCGCCTACTTCGAGGGGTTGGGCTGGACCCACCCGACTTGAAACGCTGGCGCCAGAACTATTCGCTCGGCGGGTGAGTTGCTGCGTCGAGTGGAGCTTTCGTGCCCTCACGATTTGCTTAAACGATGCACCTATCCACTTTCAGCCGATAGCCGCACAAATCGCTTCACGGCTCTTCCCCACTGCATGCGTGTACCGCGCCAGCATCGTCTCGACGCGGTGGCCGGCAATCTCGGCCAGGTCGGCGTCGTTGATGCCGACGGCGCGGAGGTGGGTGACGTAGGAGTGGCGGCACTCGTGGGGGCGGATGTCTAGGCCAGAAGCCTTCTGGGTCGGGTGCCAGAGGTCGCGGTAGAAGTTGCGCTCTCGCCACATGCGGCCGGTTGGGGTTACGAACAGCAGCTCGCAGTCCTCCTCGTTTAGCTGGATCTGGGCTTCGATCATCCAAGCCAAGGTCGCTGGGACCGGGACGGTCCTCCCCGCGTCGTGCTCGCCGTGGTCGGTCTTGGTGCCGTCGAGGATCGTGCCCTCGTGGGCGGTACGGCCGACCCTCAGGGTCTCGCCGTCGAAGTCCTCGCGCCTGAGAGGCAGCACCTCCCCCAGCCTCATGCCGGTGTCGGTGAAGACGCGGACCATCGCCTCGTAGCGGCCGGCGGCTTTGGCGAAAGCGTGCATCTGCTCGAAGCTGAAGACTCGGATAGGCCTTCGCTTCTTCTTGGCTCGCGGATCGTTGGCTCTGACCCGGACTCCCTTGAACGGGTTGAGGTCGGCCACTTCGTCGGTGATCGCATCCTCAGCCATTGCCGAGAGGGAGCGGAGGATGCCGACGACCCCCGTTGTCGCTCTGCCTTGGACCCGCAGCATGTGGTCGACCAGGGCGAGGGCGTGTCTTCTGCGCAGCTCGCGCATTGGCCATTGCTTGAGCGGGATGCCCTCTACCTCGACCTCGAGGACGCGGCTGATGCGGTGCTCGTTGGTCTCGTTGGTTCGCTCTGAGCGGGGGTGATGGGTCGGCCAGGTGGCGAAGTACTCGCCAAGGGTGTCCGGGCGGTCTGCGAGCCCGTAGGCCTCGTCGATCGCCTGCTGGGCTTCGCGCTTCAGGGCGAAAGTGCCCTTGCCTTTGTTCCAGCGTGGCCTGGCGACCCGGCGTTTGCCGTCTCGGCCGGTGTATCTCGCAACCCAGACGATCTCCCCGGAAGGGTTGCGGCGTTTCGTCGGAGCCTCCCGGCGCGTCATGCCGGCTCGTCCCTTCGCTGGGCGAGGAAGGCATCTACGTCTCCGGGGTCGATCCGGCGGGAAGCTCCGAGCTTGTAGGAGGGCAGCTCGCCTCTCCTGATCCAGTTGCGGATCGTTCGATCCGAGACGGCGAGATAGGCGGCGAGGGTGCGCTCGGTGAAGAAGGTGATTGGCGGGGCATTTCTCTTCATGCCCCCGTGGTGCCAAAAGGGCCTTCGCTTGATCCACTTGTTCGGCAAAAGACCGAAGGTCAAGCCTCTCGCCGGGCCTCCATACAGGCGGCCTCCGCACGGCGAAGCCGTGCCACAATCGGCCGCCGGAGGCACGGCCGGAGTCGCCAGCACCATCACGCCGAAGCCTTCCTGACGTTTGGGATCACCAAACTGCGGCCCAGGCACGAATCGCGGGATTCGTAGTGTGTCGGCGGTTGGGTTGTTGCTGTTTGAGTTCTTCCCTTGCCTGCTTTCTTGGGTCCTTCTTCTTGCTTCTCTTGGCTTTCGGTTTTCGCTTCGTTCTTTGTTGGCTTGCTTTTTGTCTTGCCTTCTTGCTTTGGACTTTGGCTTGGTTCTTCTTCTTGTTGTTGGCTTCATTTGTTGGTCTCATCCGAAGCCGCGTCAGCGGTTTCTCGGAGGCCGGGGCAGGAAGCGGAGCCATCGAAGCCCCACAACCTCCCTGTGGCCTGCGCCCCGGCCCCCGAGAAACCGCTGAAAGCTCTCCCGCGGGTTGGGCGCCTAGGAGACACCCCCGAGCAGCTCGTCGAAGCGCACAGCCGCCCGACTCGGGCTGAGCCGCCGGCAATCGCAGAGGATCAATCCGTCACGCGCCAGTTCTCGGACCGCGCGCTCAATCGCGTCCTGTTCGCAGCTTCGCCGGTCGGTCTCGACCCGCAAGGCAAGCTCCAAGATCGTCAGCTGGGCCGGGTACAGGACCAGCGCTTCAGTGAGGACCGAGCGCTGGATGATCTCGTCCTCTTGGGCGGTCGTCAGAACGCGCCGCCGGATATCTTCGTCGTGCATGGGAGCTAGTACCTCCTGTGCCACGGCCCCGGGGGCGTTCCACCGCCCGCCGGGGCCACTTTTTGTTCGGACGAGCCGATGGTAGCAAGGACCGTTGCTACCTAGCAACACCTCATGGCTTCGCCTGGATGATCCTCGCGACCCGCGTGAAGTGCAGGCCCGTCTCCTCAGCTATTTCGCGCGTCGACAGGCCAGCCGCCCGCGCCTGCTCAAAGCTCTCGCGGCGCTTCTCGCGAATCTGGTCGTGCCGCTCCTGCGAGCGCTCGAAATCGGACTGCGCTTTGCGAATTGCCTTGCGCGCTTTGGCCTGAGCCGCGTCCGCCATGCGGTGGACCCTATTTGGCCCGCCGAAATGAGACCGAGATGACACCAAGACCTCGCGGAACCGCCCGGAACGCCGGGGAGGCGCCCGGAACGTCGATTCGAGAGCAAACGTCGCGATCGGCTCTGCACCGGGAAATACGCGGCCTCCCGAGGAACACCAAGGAACGCGCCAGACAGGATTCGAACCTGTGACCTTCGGTTTCGTAGACCGACGCTCTATCCAACTGAGCTACTGGCGCGGGATTGGGCTGGGTGGCCCGGAGGGGCGATTCTAGGGATTCGGAGGGGTGGTTAGGCGGCTTGCGGCTCGCTGGGCTTGTTCAGCCGCACGTGCCACTCGACGGTGGCGGAGGCAACTTGCAGACCGTCGGCGTCGATCAACACGATCTGACAGGGAAACACGACCTTGCCGTCGGCGTCGAGGGTGGCCAGGGCCTCGTCGGCGGGAACACCCAGCGTCGCGTGGGCCTCAATCGGGCCGTGGGCGATCTTTTCGTAGGAGATCTCGGCGCTGCGCGCCAGAGGGGTCACGTCGCCCATGCGCTCGGCGAAGGCACCGACGAAGGCGGCTCCCGAGGCCGTCTCTGCAGCAGTGAAGAGGGCCCCGGCGTGTTGGGAGCCGACGTGATTCTTCAGCTCGGGGCGCTCGGGCAGAACAGCAACGGCCTCTCCCGGCGCGACCTTCGTTACCTCAATCCCGAGGAATTTGGCGAAAGGGACGGCTTGGCTCATCCCCTGGGCGATTGCGTCGTAGTCGATCATCGGCGGACCCTATCCCGTTCAGCGACCCTCGAAGCTGGCATGACCAGGGCCACCGTGCTCGAGGAAGGTCTTTACCGCGCGCTGCAGGTCTTCGCTGGCGAAGAGCTCGCCGGCCTCGGTGCGGATCGCCTCGTCGGCGGCGGGAATGCCGCCCTCACGGAAGCGGCGCAGGACCAGCTTCGTCATCGCGTGCGCCTTGGTCGGGCCGGCCGCCAGCTCGGCGGCGAAAGCACGCGCCTTCTCGTCGAAGCCCTCGTCCTCGAAGACCCGGTTGACGACGCCCCAGCCCTGCATCTGCTCGGCGCCGAAGAGCTCGCCGGTCATCACAAACTCGCGCGCGCGGCCGCTGCCGGCCCTCTCGGCAAGCCGCTGCGTCCCGCCCATCGAAGGTGTCAGCCCCACCACTTTCTCGACCAGGCCGAACTTGGCCGAGTGCGCGGCGAGGATCAGGTCGCAGCCCAGCGCCAGCTCGAAGGCGGCGGTCAGGGTCAGCGCGTGGGCGGCGAAGACGACGGGAAGTGGCAGCGCTTCAACTCGCTCGACCGCGCCGATCAGCTCATCCCACAGCGCGCTCGCCCGCTCTGGCGTCAGCCCGTCGAACTCAGCGACGTTGACACCGCCCGAGACCGCGCGGCCCTCGGCTCGAAAGAGCAGCGCCCGCGGCAGGTCAGCCTCAACCGCGGCGATCGTCTCCTGTAGAGCCTCGAACATCTCGCGATCGAAGAGATTGAGTGGCGGGCTATCGAGCGTGGCCACCGCCAACCCCTCGTCGTACTCCAATCGAATCGCCATGCGAAAACCCTATGCGACTTCGCGTGCCCTGAGGCGTTCTGGGGCCAAGCGAAACAAGGAAGAGGGAGCCGGAAGGCGTTCGCCTTTCGGCGAACGATGACGCCGTAACGCGCCGGCACCCAGAGCGCCTCAGGGCACGCGGTGGACCTCGAAGAGGTTCGTTCCCAGTTCCTGCTCGGGCAACCCGGCAGTGATCGCGATCAGGTCGCCCGAGGCCGCAATGCCGTGCTTGGCCGCCAGCGCGGCGCAGTCCTGCAGCAGACCGCGCACGTCGCTCTCGTGCTCGTTGAGCACCGCGGTGACCCCGAAGAGCAGCTTCAATCGCCGCACGGTCTCGATCCGCGGCGAGACCGCCAGCACCGGCACGTTGGGCCGATGGGCGGAGACGAGCCGCGCCGTGCGACCGCTGCTGGTCGGCACCACCAGCGCCGCCAGCCCGAGCCGGTAGACCGCCCCAACCGCTCCCTGTGCCACCGAGTCGGCGACGTCCTGGGTCGCCTGGTCGGTGCGGCCGAAGAGCCAGTCGCCATAAGGGAGATCGGGCTCGGTGGCACGGGCGATCTGATCCATCACCCGCACCGCCTCGACCGGGTGCTGGCCGACCGCGGTCTCCTCAGAGAGCATCACCGCGTCGGTGCCGTCGTAGATCGCGTTGGCCACATCGGTCACCTCGGCCCGGGTTGGCCGCCGCGCGATCACCATCGAGGCCAGCATCTGGGTCGCCGTGATCGCCGGCTTGGAGCGCCGCCCGGCGCCGCGAATCAGTCTCTTCTGCACTACCGGCACGTGCGCGAGCGGCA
>DATMIH010000207.1:0-28427 GCA_035554595.1 Solirubrobacterales bacterium | reverse complement strand
GTGGGCCCGCCCCGGCGGTGTCAGCTTCCGCGGGGCGGGCCCAACCTCCGACCAGCGCTTATCTGGGCTCTGGCCTGAGCTACGGCTGCGTCGGGGCCTTTGACTGCGCTCCCCGGCGCGACTGTCCGGCGTGGCCGGTTTCCCAGCGTCACGCCTCACGAGCGCCATGGCCCATTTACATGGCCGCCCCCCCTCTCCGGGGGCCAGGCTGCCAGAGGTGGGAGGGCGATGTGGCCGTCATAGCACCGGGCAGCGTCGCGAGCTGGAGGTGGGGCAATGCCCACGACACCGTCGCCTCCCTAATGCTCTTGTTACGGCCAACAACTCGACTCATGACTGGTCACTCCTTTTGCCATCGCAAGGCGAGTCGCCCGACTGGGTCCCCACCTCTCCACTTGGCGCTTGGTCGTCAGCAAGAGTACGTATAACAGATTCACCACGCACTGGTCAAGTCTTTTTAGTGTAAACGTCCAAAAACGCTAGAAATTCGCTTTTTCTACATCGGCACCCGGGCACGAGGCTGCCAAGTGAAGGTGCGGACGGCGTCCTCAAATCCCGCCTGAATGAGGCTCTCGCGATCGGCGACCGCGGGTGCACAGCCTGCCTCAGCGACGGCGATCGTCGTACAGCCCGCCGCCGCGGCGTCATCGATGCAGCGGTGCAGAACGGCACGCTGGCCACGGCCGTCGCCCGCGGGGACGAGCCGCGAGGCGAGAGCAAGCACGGCGACATCGTCGTGCAGGTGCATCGCCACGTAGGCGAGGGGCTCATCGCCGTCGACCGCGCAGTAGCAGCGCCAGCCGGGCGTGCCCGGCAGGTCGAGGAAGAAGGTCGCGGCCCAGCTGGCGAAGCCGAGGCTCTCGGCGAGGGGGTCGCCGAAACCTTCGTCTTCCCAGGGGTCCACCCGCTCGTAGATATCGAT
Source organism: Solirubrobacterales bacterium (assembly GCA_035554595.1). Classification (GTDB taxonomy): domain Bacteria; phylum Actinomycetota; class Thermoleophilia; order Solirubrobacterales; family 70-9; genus VRUE01. The sequence goes on along the minus strand of DATMIH010000207.1, from coordinate 27,505 downwards.
CCCGGTCGGCCGTTCAAAGCGCGGCGGCGATCCGTCGCGCAGCAGCTTCATCGGCCCGTCGAGGAGGCGGTAGTGACGCTGTCGCAGCCACTGTTCAGCCGCCTCTTGCTCGGGTAGGCCCGGGGTCAACGAGACGCGGAAATCGACGTCGTGGCGCTCCATCCAGCGCACCGCCGCCGGCAGGTGGCCGTCCTCGATCGCGCCCGGACCACCGGCGCCGAGGATGAAGTTGAGCGCCGGCTCGGCCGCTTCCTCGGCGACGACGGCAGCCGCAACCGGACCGAACCGCACCATGTCGATCCCAAGGTCGACGACGGCGTCCTCGCAGGCCGTGTCCCAAAGTCCTCTCCAGAACTGCTTCTCGGCCTCGTCGAGGGCAACCGCGTCAAATGCCGCGCTGCCTTCCGCTGCCACACCTCAACTATAGGGGTCTTAGATGGGAACAGTCAAGGTTTTTTGGAACAAAAACCGCTGCTCATGAGGCGACGACGCCGGCCGAGATCTCGCTCAGGTCAAGGCGCTCGGGCCAGGGCCCCGGCAGGTCCTCCCCGTCCTCCGCTCCAGCGGCCAGCAGCAGCCCCTCGGCCGCGTGCGGCGCGAACGGCGCCAGGGTCTGCGCCAGCAGCTTCAGCGCCGCCACCTGAGCCTCCGCGTCGGCCCGGCAAAGCGCCCCGCGGCGCTGGATCACCCGCTTCTCAAAGTCCTGGATGCGCTCGAAGAGCCTGGTCACGTTGCGCACCGCCTTGTGCATCTGCAGCTCCCCCAGGTCCTCGGTGATGCGACTGAGGCCGTTGTCGCACCACTTGCGCAGGCGCTCGCGCATGAACTCGGTGTCAGCCGCGGCCTCCGCGTCCTCGGGCGCCGCCTCGAGGCCGGCGAAGCGCGCCTGGGAGTAGATCCAGACGTTGTGGAGGAAACGCGAGGCGAAGCGCAGGGCGCCATCGTTCCAGTTGAGCGTCTTGGCTGGTCCGGCGGCGTAGAGCACGGCGAGGCGGACGGTGTCGGCGCCGTATTGCTCAACCAGCTCGTCGGGGTCGACGACGTTGCCGAGGTGCTTGCTCATCTTGCGCCCGTCGGCGATCACCATCTCGTGGAAGAGGCAGCCGCTGAAGGGCTCGCCGTGCTCCATGAATGAGAACGGACCGATGTCGCGCAGGGCCTTGGTGACGACGCGCTGGTCAAAGACGAAGCCACCGGAGTCGGCGCCGGCGACGAGGCGCTCGGAGGGCAGCCAGCGCTGCAGGTCGGGGTGGCTGAACATCTGCTCGGCCCGCGCCTCGGGCGGCACCGCCGAGGGGACCCAGAGCCAGAGCGCGTCGAAGTGGCAATCGAGGGTGTCGGTCTCGCGCTTGGCCGGCTCGCCGCAGCGCGGGCAGGCGACCTCGACGAACTCGGCTCGCTCGGCCAGCGGGTTGCCCTCACCGGTCGGCTCGATGTCACGCGGGAGGACGACCGGCAGGTCCTGCTCGGGGACGGGCACCGGGCCGCAGCTCTCGCAGTTGACGATCGGGATCGGTGTGCCCCAGAAGCGCTGGCGCGAGATCGAGAAGTCGGCGGCGCGGTAGCGGACCGCCGGCCGGGCATCGGGCTGGGTCGCGTCGGGTGCGGCCGTCTCCGCGCTCACACGGCCGTCAGGCGCAGACGCCTCCGCGTCCTCGCTGCTCGCACCCTCCTGCAGACGCTCGAGACGCGCGGCCAGCGCCGCGTCGGCCTCGTCGACGGCGGGGATCCCCAGCGCGGCGGTCGGCCCGTAGCGGGCGTCGACCAGCGGTGTGACGACCACGGGCAACCGGGTTCCATTCCAGGGCGCCCTCACCGTCATGCCGGTGTCGACCAGCGGCACCGACTTGGCGTCGCGGGCGCTGCGCTCCCAGCCCCCCGAGCGCAGCTCGTTGAGCTGCCCAGCGACGGCCGGATCGGTAGCCCACGCCTCGACCTCGGGGTGGCGGGGCGAGAGCAGGACGAAGCTCGCCTGCGCGGCCGCATCGGGATGCGGCGTGAAGGCGAGGAGCGAGGGACCGCCATCCTCACCGCTGTCGAGGTCGACCTCCACCCCATCGCTGCGGCCGAGGATGTAGCGCTGGGTCGAGAGCGATATCTCGTCCCAATCGGCCTCCAGCTCCGGCAGGCGGGCGTCGTTCTCCTCGAGGTAGGGCGTGATCCGCAGGAACCAGGTCGGGCGGCGGATCAGGCGCACCTCGTTGTGGCAGCGCCAGCAGCGCCCGTCCTCGACCTGCAGCGCAGCGAGCGTGGTGCGGCAGTGATCGCACCAGTCGACGGTGGTGTCGGCGCGGTAGATCAGACCGGCCTCGAGCAGGGTCACGAAGAGCCACTGCGACCAGCGGTACTGCCCCTCGTCGGAGCTGTAGAAGACGCGCTCGTAGTCAAAGGAGAAGCCGAGCCGACGCATCTGCTCGAGCATCCGCTCGCCGCAGCTCTCGACCCAGTCGGCCGGCGGGATCTTGCGCTCGATCGCCGCCATCTCGGCCGGCAGGCCGAAGGCGTCGAAGCCGAAGCCGAAGAGCACGTCATCGCCAAGGGCGCGACGAAAGCGCGCGTAGGCGTCGCCGATCGAGTAATCGCGGACGTGGCCCATGTGCAGTTTGCCCGAGGTGAAGGGACTGGAGGGCTTGATGTAAATCGAGCGGGCGCCGTCACTCGGATCCGGGGTGGCAAAAGCATCGCGCTCAGACCACACCGCCTGGCGCTCCGCCTCAACCTCCGCTGGGTCGTATTTCCCTGTCGTCGTGCTCATCTGGCTCGCCTTCTCACCTCGCTCGCTGAGCCTACCCGGGTCGTGCGCGGGAATATTTGACCAATGCAGAGTTGGGGATTATGGTCTTCTCGGACATCTACACTGATGTCTGTAACGCTTGTCCTCGGGCCACAGATGCGAGGACTGGGGGCAGGCAGACCCGAAGAGGGAGGTCCCAGTGACAGAGGGTAGAGAACTCGCCGCAGTCCTCGACGGCCGTTTGGACGACCGACTCGTGGGCGAGGTGGTTGACGCTGCCACCTACGCCCCAACCGGTGACGCGGTGCGCGACGCCGTGATGCGAGTAGTCGAGTTCGCGGAGGAGGATCCGACAGCGACACGGGAAGCACTTTGGGCACTGCGCGGGGACGCGGGGGCGCTCGAGGGGCTCGAGCAGGGCCTGCCGCTGAGCGCGCCGAAGGCGACGCTTGCGCTCGGCAGTGCGATCCAACTGGCCAGCACCGAGCTGGCCTCGGCACGACCGGATCTGCGCGGACGCATGCCGGAGCTGATGCGCTGGCTGGAGGGCGACTGGTAGGGCGTTAGGCGGGCTTGCGGCCCGCGAAGAAGACCTCGAACTGGCTCTCCTTCGGCGGCCGTGGCTTGCCCGTCCCCCGAAAGGCGCCGGCGAACTCCATGCCTACCGAGGCGTAGATCTCGGTTAGCTCCTCGACCGAGTAGAGCCGCTGGCGAAATGGGATCGGGGCGACCCCCTCGAAGGTCTCGCCGACGAGGATCGGCATCGTCGATCCTTCTAAGTAGCGTGTGCGGGCGTCCCAGCGGTGATCGATCAGTTCGACCATGCCCTCACCCGCGATCCAGGTTTTCTGTGGCAGGTGCGTCTCGGCGTAGAGCACGTTTGGCAGCTGCAGCAGGTTGCCGCCCCCGGCGCGCAGGGCCGCGGCGATCACCTCGAAGGTGCGGTGGTTCTCCTCCTCGGTCTCGAAGTATCCGATTGCGCCGTCGTTGAGGTTGAGGACGAGGTCGAACTCCTGGTCGAAGTCGAGCTCGCGTAGATCGACGGCAAGAAAGGAGGCGTTGAGCGACTCAGCCTCGGCGTCGGCTTCAGCGATAGCCAGCAGGTCGGGTGAGATGTCGACCCCGACCACCTCGAAGCCGCGACGGGCGAGCTCGTGCGAGTGGCGACCGGTGCCGCAGGCCATGTCGAGTACCCGCTCGCCGCCCTGGGCCCCCAGCATCGCCAGCGCCCGGTCGACTTCGGCGCCGGTACGATCGGCCCAGGGGCGCTTCAGCGTCTCCTCGGGCGGAAACGCCGAGCGATACCAATCCTGCGGAATCTCGGTTGCGCTGGCCTCCCCCATTGCTCAGGAATATTAGCGAGCCGGAGACTGGGCCGTACCGATTGGCCGAGAGGCGCTGGGGGTGGCTGCTAAGCGAAGGTCCAGAGCTTGTTGCCGAGGAAGTTGAACGGCATCGCCACCGCCACGGCGATCGCCTGGGCGGTGAGGTCACCCATCGCGGTCCCCCCTACCAGCGCCTGCAGGACCGCCAGGTTGATCAACAGCGCAGCGACGCTGACAGCGAAGAAGCGCGCTGCCTGGAAGCCGGCGTGGCCGCCGGCGGCGCCGAAGGTCCAGTGGCGGTTCCAGAAGAAGTTGCTGGCGAAGGCGACGCAGAATGCTCCGATCGCTGCGATCAGGTGATGGACGCCGAGATTGCCACTGAGGAAAGCAAAGACGCCGAGGTTGATCAGGTAGCCGGAGCCGCCAACCATGCCGAACTTGATCAGCTCCCACCAGCTCGCGGGGCGGCGGGCGGCGGCGCCGACGCGGTAGGCGAACTCGCTGGCGCTCACGGCAGCCTCCGCTGCTCACCGTCGACGACGACGGCGTTGAAGCCGAAGCCAGTGTGGATCTGCTTCAGCTCGTAGAAGGGGATGTCCTGGGGGCGGTTTGCCATGTAGCGGGTCAGCGTGAGGCGCTCAAACCTTACCCGCGCTACTGGGTGGAAAACACGTGGCACGCCGGTCACGGCGCGGCCTTCGAGCGACTTGCTGATCACGTCGATCGTGCGCAGCTGCCAATCACCACTGTAAATGCGCTGCGCGTGTTCGTGCAGGTAGAAGCGCACCGGGTCGGCGGCGAGCTTCCAAGTGACGATCGCCCGCGGCCCGCGCGACGGGCCCAGTTCTTCGGTGATGCCGCGGAAGTCGGGGCGCTGCAGGTTGGGCGTCTGGGTGACGTGCACGCCGAAGGCGATCCAGTAGGCGCAGAGGGCAACCGCGAGCAGCAGGCCGAGGCGCCGGGCGCGGTCGGCAGCGAAGCCGAGCGAGGCGGCGATCGCCAGCGGCACCAGGGCGGGCAGCAGGTTGCGCTCGACCACGTAGTCCTTGCCGGCGAGGGCGGCGAGGAGGGCCAGGAGGGCCACGCCCGATCCCAAGACCAAGCCGATCAGGGCGCCGCGGCGCTCGCGGCGGGTGCCGCGGAAAGCGACGAGGAGCAGCGCCATGGCGAAGAGAACCGCGGGCAGCAGGGCGTAGCGCTCGCGCGGGGACTCGGCGATCACGTGGCCCGTTTCGCCGACCAGGAAGCTGACGCCGGTCTGGAAGAAGCGGGTGGAGAGCAGGCTTTCTTCGATCCAGCCGATGTGGGTCGGGTTGACCTGGGCCGAGATCAGGGGGACGAGGGCGAGGCCGACAAGACCGACGGCGGCAAGCGCCGGGAAGACGACGCGCCAGCGACCGCGCAGGGCGATCAGCAGCCAGAGCGCCTCGATCGCAACGGCGAAGACGGCGAAGTAGTGACTGCAGAGGGCGAGCGCCGAGGCGAGCGCCCAGAGGGCAAGGTCGCGGGCGCCGCGGGTGCGCAGGGCGCGGACGAAGAAGAGCAGCGAGGCCGCAGAGAAGAAGACCAGCAGGGCGTAGGAGCGGGCCTCCTGCGAGTACCAGATCAGCATCGGGTTGACGGCGAGGAGGGCGGCGGCGATCAGGCCGGCGCGGCGGTGAGCCAGCTCGGCACCGATGCAGTAGGCGAGCGGGATTGTGGCGGTGCCGAGCAGGGCCGAGAGCGAGCGCAGGCCGACCTCGTGGGTGCCGAAGGCCTTCGCCCAGCCCCAGGCGAGCACGTAATAGAGCGGCGGGTTGGACTCGCTGTTCTTGACCGCGTGCAGCATGTCGGTGAAGCTGCCGGGGATCACCCGCAGCGCCGTGATCACCTCGTCGTGGTGGTAGCTCTGCACGTCGAGGCTGGCGAAGCGCATCGCCGCGCCAAGCGCAGTGAGGAGCGCCAGGGCCCAGAGGGCCCCGTTACGGCTGGGCGTGAGGGTCAAGGCGTGCAGGCGTCTTTCGGCATCGCGCGACCGGGGCCGAAGGAGGGCGGCGCCGCAGCGGCGGAGCTGCCCCACTTGCGGTTCGGGTGGGGTGAGAGCTCGAAGGCCAGGTTGGCGCCGCGCGAGAGCGCGCACCAGGTGGTCCAGGGTTTGCTCGTGCGGTGATCGTTGATGCGAAGGGCGCTTATGTATGGGGCGCGGCTCGGGCTGAGGGCGGTGGTGTGCTTTTTCTTCCCCTTCCCCCGCGTTTCCCGCGCGGTGGCGGCGATCGTCAGCCGGCGGCCGTTAGCCAGGGCGACCGAGGCGTGCCCGAACAGGGGGCTGCCAACCGCGAGCACGCCGACGCCCGGCACCTCGGGGTAGAGCCCGAGCGCGCCGAAGACGTACCAGGCCGAGAGCGTGCCGAGGTCGTCGTTGCCGGGGTAGCCGGAGGGCGAGGGGCTGTAGAGGCGGAGGCCGCGCCGGACCGCGGCCTGGGTGCCGTAGGGACGGCGCAGCCAGTCATAGAGCCAGGGAACCTGCAGGGTGGGCTCGTTGCCGAGCAGGGCGTGATCGACGTGGGTGCCGCCGGGGCCGGCGTTGAGCTTGCGCAGGAAGCGGCCGAGGCGCTTAGCGGCCTTGCCACGGCCGCCCATCAGGCGAAAGAGGCCAGCGGGGTCGTGCGGCACCGCCCAGCTGTACTGGGCGGAGTCCCCCTCGACAAAACCGCCGCCGCCGAGATTGTCGTAATTGGCTGGAAAAGCACCGTTTTCGTAGCGTGGCTCGATCATCTTGCTGTGGCGGTCGAAGAGCTTGCGCCAGTTGCCTGAACGCTGCATAAACCGGCGGTAGCTCCCGCCGTCACCAAGCTCGCGAGCGGCGAACTGGGCGATGGCGAAATCGTCGACCGTGTACTCGAGCGAGGTCGCGGCCGAGCCCCAGACGTCGTCAGGGCTGCCGTAGATCGAGTTGGCGTTGCGGTCGTTGGTGTCGAGGTCGAAGGGCACGTAGCCGTGGGCGAGGTACGGCGCCAGCCCCTGGCGCTCGAGGTATTCGCCGTTGGCGCTGCGGCATTCGCCGTCGGCGCCGCGCAGCATCGCGGCGAGCGCGGCCCCGCGGTCGAAGGCTTGGGCGCCGAACGCGGCGGCTGAGGCGATCAGTGGGTCGGCCGAGTCGCCGACCATGGTCATGCTCTGGCCGTTGGCGTAGGGCCAGCGCGGCAGGCAGCCGCTCTCGGCGGCGTCGGCGAGCAGGGAGCGGACCATCTCACTGGCGCGTTTGGGAGCGAGGATCGAGAGCAGCTGGATCTGGGTGCGGTAGGTGTCCCAGCCGGAGAAATCGGCGTACTGGGTGCGGCCCTCGGCCCGGTGCAGCAGGCCGTCCATGCCGATATAGGCGCCGCCGACGTCGCTGAAGGTGCGCGGCGCCAGACCGACGTGGTAGAGCGCCGTGTAGAAGGTGTCGAGCAGGCGCGGCGGGCCGCCGCGGACGCGGATCTGGCCCAGCCAGCTGTTCCAGCGCCCTTCGGTTTCCCTGGCAACGGCACTGAAGCCGTGGCCGGGGTTTTCGGCTGCGAGGTTGGCGCGAGCGTCCTCGACGCTGACGAAGGAGACGCCGACGCGGGCGGTGACGGTGCGGTTGTGGCGGGTGTCGAAGCTGGCGTAGGCGCCGGCATCAGCGCTGGTCTTCGGGTTGGTCGGGGGCGCCTGGCTGTCGCTCGCCGCGGTCTCGCCCGGGTTCAGCTTGTCTTCTTCCCAGGTTCCGTAGGCGCTGAAGCCGCGGTTGAAGACGGCGGCGATGTAGACCCGGTAGCGCGGTCGCTGGCCGCAGAAGAGGCCGCTGGAGGCGGTGCCGTCGATCTCGCGATTGGCGGGATCGATGTTGACCGCGGCGAAGTCGTCGGGTTGGGCGCTGCCGCCGGCGTTGATCAGGACGCTGGCGTGCGGATTGCGGGGAAAGGTGAAGCGCGCCATTCCGGTGCGGGTGGTCGCGGTCAGCTCGGTCTCGATTGCGCCGCCGCGAACAGGGTTGAGGCGGACCGAGTAGTAGCCCGGCCGACCGCTCTCCTCGCCGTGGGAGAAGCCGGGCTGGAAGCGGCCGTCGAGCGAGGCACCTTCGGCCGCGGGTGAGGCGTCGATCGGCTCGGTCGTCGGCAGGAAGGGAAAGTCGCCGTAAAGGGAACAGCCGGCGCCGGAGAGGTGGGTGATGCCGAAGCCCTTGATGTGGGAGTCGCGGTAGTCATAGCCAGCGCGGCCGTTGCGATCGGCCGGGGTCGTGTCGGGGCTCCACTGGACCATGCCGAAGGGCGCCGCCGCGCCGGGGAAGTTGTGACCGCCGCCGAAGGTGTCGTGACCGGGCCTGGTGCCGGCGAAGACGTGGACGTGATCGGCCAGGCCGGCGGCTGCGGCGGTTGGGGCGATAAGCGCGAGCGAGGCGAGCGCCGCGGCGATGAGGGTCCCTGCGCGTGTGAGCAAGCTCTCTACGTTACGGCGCTCGCTTAAGGTTCCCGCCAATCGTGAAGACGCGAAGCGCCGCTTTCATAGTCATTGCCGTTGCCGCCATAGTCGTCGCTGCCGTGCTGGCGCTGGGCGGCGGCAAGGAAGACAGCCGCGCCCAGGCGGCGCTGCCGGAAATCCCAGGCGAGCCGACGGTGAGCGTGATCTCGCCGCGCAGCGGCGCGCGACAGACCAGCCACTCGGTGGTGGTCAAGGTCAAAATTCGCAACTTCCAGCTAGCGCCGCACCACTTCGGCGGCGAACCGCAGCTGCACGAGGGTCACATCCGCTTCGCCCTCAACCGCGTCCCCGACTGTGTCTACCCGGCCAAGCTGGAACGGGCGATCAACAGCCCCTTCGGCAACGGCCGCCTGATCGGGCGCTCCTTCGACTTCGCCGAGTACTCCGGTCCCAACGGCGCGCTCGCCGAACGCATCGACTCGGCCGGCAGCTACTCACCGGCGACGCGGCCGGAGATCTATTACCACGCCCTCCCCCCCGGTTTCTACCGCCTGGTGATCACCCTCGCCCAGAACGATGGCTCGACCACGCCCTTCCACGCAGTGACCAACTTCCAGATCCTGCCGAAGCCCGGCCACGGGCCCAAGTGCATCAACGGTAAGGTCCCAAGCGCCAAGGCCGCGGCTTTCGGCTAAGGCGCCCCCGGACGCGGGAGCGCGGGCGCGAGATCGCCGGTGTCTATTAGCGCGACCGCGCGGGAGCGGAGGAGGCGTCGCCTGGCATCGGCCAATACTTCACTTTGTATAGTGGAGTGCCGTGCGCACTTACCGTCGTTTGATGGGCTTTTTGCGGCCCTACCGCCGCCAGCTCTGGGGATCCCTGGCATTTGCCTGGGCGGCGATGGGGATGACGGTGCTGATTCCGTGGTTGATCGGGCGCGCCGTCAACGCGATCCAGGACGGCGATAAGCCTGACCTCTTGCCGCTGGCGCTGGCGATCGTCGGCGCCGGGATCCTGCGGCTGGGCCTGACCGTGGTGCGGCGCCTGGTCGCCGGCCGGGTCTCGCTGGCGGTCGAATTCGACCTGCGCCAGCTCTTCTACGCCCACCTGCAGCGGCTCGAGCTCGGCTTCTTCGACGGGCAGCAGACCGGGCAGCTGATGTCGCGGGCAACGGTCGACCTGCAGGCGATCCGCTTTTTCCTCGGCTACGGCCTGATCTTCATCACCCAAAACCTGCTGACGATCACCCTGGTCACGATCGTGATGGTCGTGATCAACCCGCTGCTGGCGCTGATCGCGCTGATTCCTGCGCCGCTGATCGTCTTCACTGCCTCGCGCTACAACCGGGTCTCGCGGCCGGCCCAGCAGGAGGTGCAGCAGCGGATCGCCGAGCTGACCGCGGAGGCCGAGGAGAACATCTCCGGGATCCGCATCGTCAAGGCCTTCGCCCGCGAGGAATACCAGCTGCACCGCTTCCAGCGCGCTGTCTCGCGGGTCTTCGACCAGAGCATCTACTCGACCAAGCTGCAGGCCTTCTTCTCGCCGCTGATCGGGCTGCTGCCGCAGATGGGAATCGCGCTGGTGCTGCTGATCGGCGGGCGCATGGTGATCGACAAAACGCTCGACCTCGGCAACTTCACCGCCTTCTACACCTACCTGGTGATCCTCGCCGGTCCGATGCGGATGCTCGGCGTGGCGATGGGGATGGCGCAGCGGGCGATCGCGTCCGGCAACCGCCTGTTCGAGATCCTCGACCGCGAGCCGGAGATCGCGAGCCCGCCGGGGGCGCCGCCGTTGCCTGTCGGCGGGGGCAGCGTGCGGATGGAGGGCGTGACGCTGCGCTATGACGGCGGCCGCGCCGACGAGGCGAGAGTTGACCACACCCCAGGTGGGTCAACTCTCGCTTCGGCGCTGAGCGAGATTGACTTCGAGATCGCAGCGGGGAGCACGGTGGCGCTGGTCGGGCCGTCGGGCTCAGGCAAGACCAGCCTGGTGGCGCTGATCGCGCGCCTCTATGACCCAAGCGAGGGCTCGGTGCTCGTCGATGGCGCCGACGTGCGCTCGGTCGAGGTCGAGTCGCTGCGGCGAGAGATCGCCTTCGTCAGCGACGAGAGCTTCCTCTTCAGCGCCAGCGTCGCCGAGAACATCGCCTACCCGCGCTCCGACGCGCCGCGCGAGGAGATCGAAGCCGCGGCCCGGCGCGCCCAGGCGGCCGGCTTCATCGAGGAACTGCCCGCCGGCTACGACACCGTGGTCGGCGAGCGCGGCTTGACCCTCTCGGGCGGACAGCGACAGCGGGTGGCGATCGCGCGGGCGCTGCTGGCCGATCCCCGCGTCCTGATCCTCGACGACGCCACCTCGTCGGTCGACGCGACCACCGAGGGCGCGATCAAGTCCGGCCTGCGCGAGGTGATGGAGGGGCGAACGACCTTCATCATCGCCCACCGCCTCTCGACTGTCTCCCTTGCCGACGAGGTGATCGTGATGGACGGCGGGCACATCGTCGACCGCGGCACCCACGCCGAGCTGCTCGAAGGCTGCGGCTTCTACCGCGAGATCGCCGAGCACGGCCTCGCCGACTCGGTCTTCCTCCAGCACGACCTCGAGCAGCGCGAGGAGGTGGCGCGACTGTGAGCTTCCGGTGCGCCTTTTATGGCGTATGCCCACATAAAGCGCACCGGAACGGTCGGGCGCGCCACGGGGGTTGGCGGGCATGAGCCGGCTGCGAGATATTTGGCTGCTCTTCCGGGACGTCTGGCGACTGCTGCGCGGCCAGGACCAGCGCGCTCGCAAGGTGCGCTGGATGATCGGTCTGCTGCGGCCCTACCGTGGCAAGGTGGCGCTGATGTTCGTTGCCCTGCTGGTGGCAACCGGGGCGGGTCTCGCTCCCCCCGCCCTCGCCGGCTTGGCGGTCGACAACGGCATTGAAACCGGCGACATCTCCGCCCTCGACTGGATCGTCGCCGCCTTCGTCGTCGTGGCCACACTCTACGCAGCGGCGACCTACCTGCAGACCTACCTCGTGGGCTGGGTCGGCACGCGCGCCCTGCAGGACCTGCGCGAGCGGGTCTTCTCGCACCTGCAGACAATGTCGATCGGCTTCTTCACCCGGCGCAGCCCGGGCGTGCTGATCAGCCGCATGACCAACGACATCGAGGCGCTCAACCAGCTCGTCACCGACGGCGTGGTGACGATGTTCTCCAGCGTGCTGACCCTGGTCGGCGTGGTCGTGATCTTGCTCGTGCTCGATTTCAAGCTGGCCCTGGTCACCTTCATCACCTTCCCGCTGATCGCCGCCGCCAGCATCGTCTTCCGCATCGTCTCCCACGGCGCCTACCGCGAAACCCGCGAGCGGATCGGGGCAATCACCGGCTACCTGCAGGAGACTCTGAGCGGCGTGCGGGTGGTGCGCAGCTTCGGCCAGGAGCCGCGCCACGTGGACGCGATGACCGAGCTCAACGAGGCCAACCGGGCGGCCAACATGCGCACGGTCTTCCTCAACGCCTCCTACTTCCCGGGTGTCGAACTGCTGGCCTCGGTCGGCACCGCGGCGATCCTGCTCTACGGCGGCACCCAGACGATCGACGGCGCGATCCAGATCGGCACGATCATCGCCTTCGTCGGCTACCTGACCGTCTTCTTCGAACCGATCCAGCAGCTCTCCCAGCTCTACACGACCTACCAGCAGGGGATGGCGGCGCTGGACAAGATCTTCGACCTGCTCGACACCGCGCCCGACATGGTCGACGCCGAGGGCGCGATCGATCCCGGCACGCTGCGCGGTGAGATCGAGATGCAGGGAGTCTGGTTCTCTTACGCCGACGATGCTGAGCTTGAGGCTAATCGGGCCTCAGGGGAAGACAAACCTCAAGCTCAGCCTGGGGAAAGCGGCGTCGAGTGGGCGATGCGGGGGATTGACCTGCATGTGCCGGCGGGGCAGACGCTGGCGCTAGTGGGGACGACGGGGGCCGGCAAGTCGACCTTCGCCAAGCTGGTCGCGCGGTTCTATGACCCTCAGCGGGGCAAGGTGCTGGTCGACGGTCATGACCTGGCGGGCGTGCAGCAGCTGGCGCTGCGGCGTCAGCTCGGGATCGTGCCGCAGGAGGGCTTCCTCTTCTCCGGCAGCGTGCGCGAGAACATCGCCTTCGGCCGGCCCGAGGCGTCGCTGGAGGAGATCGAAGACGCGGCAGCGGCGGTCGGCGCAACCGGGTTCATCACCGCCCTGCCGGAGGGGATCGAGACCGAGGTCGGAGAGCGCGGCGTGCAGCTCTCGGCCGGCCAGCGCCAACTAGTCGCCTTCGCCCGCGCCCTGCTCGCCGAGCCGCGCATCCTGATCCTCGACGAGGCGACCTCCAACGTCGACGTGCGGACCGAGAAAACGATCGAGAAAGGCCTCAACCGCCTGCTCGCCGGCCGCACCGCGATCGTGATTGCCCACCGCCTCTCGACGATCCGCCGCGCCGGCAAGATCGTCGTACTAGAACACGGGCAAATCGCCGAGGCCGGCACGCATGACGAGCTGATCGAGGCCGGGGGCCCGTACTCGCGGCTCTACGGAGCTTGGGAAGAGTCCTCCGCGGCCTGAGTCACTCTTCGTGACGACTTCGTTGCGGAGAACCGGAAGCGAGGACGACGCTCGAGATGTGCCCCCCTTTTTCCACCTCACCGGTGGTTAATGGAGGGCGCGTCGCGCTAGCCGGGGCCGATGCCGCCGGAGCTACCGCCGGTCGTGCCCCCACCTTCAGGGGCCCCCGCGGTGCCGCCGCCTTCGGCCGTGCCGCCAGCGCCGCCGGTTTCGGGGGCGACTTCGGGCGCGGCTTCGGCTTCTACTTCAGGTTCGACGGCTTCGGGTTCAATCGCTTCGGGTTCTTCGCCGCCAGCTTCGGCTTCAGCCGATTCGGAGGTCGGCCCTGAGGTGGCCGGAGCGCTCGGGCCTTCGCTGCAGTCTTTGAAGCCGTATTCGCTGGCCGCGTTTTGGAACGAGGTCAGCGCTTCGGAGGCGCTCGATTCGGCGGCTTCGAGGCCTGCCGTGTCGCCGCGCTCGGAAGCGAGTTTGACTTCGTCCTCGGCTTTGGCCAGTTCTTCGGCGGCGCTGGAGAATTCGGTGTAGCCGTCGGTTTCCTGCGGCGTGCCGAGGTTGTTGAGGCTGGCGACCATGCCGCTGTAGAGATCGGCGGCCTGACCGGCGGGGCTGCTGTTTTCGGTGCTGCTGGAGCCAACCGAACCAACCGCGGCATTGACCTCAGCGCAGATCGCGTCGCCCTGTTCGATCAGCTCGGCCTTGCTCAGCGCCTTCGGCGCCGCCACGGTCGTAGCCGTCGATTCACTCGAATCGCTACTTCCTCCCCCACCGCAGCCGGCGATCAGCAGCGCGGCTGCAGGCAGGACGAGGATGGATATGCGGCGAGAGCTCACGAGTGGGGCGAAACTAGCAGAGGGATTAGACGCTCTTGCAGGGATTTGAGCCCGTAGGAACGGCTTGGAGCTGCGGCCCAGGGACTCGAACCCCGACTACCTCGTCCAGAGCGAGGCGTGCTGCCATTACACCAGGCCGCAAAGGAGCGACTGAGGATATCCGCTCGGCGCATCCGACATTGACCCCACTGGGGTGGGGTGAAAGTCGGCTGCGCGTCAGCCGATCGCGGAAAGATCGCTGTCGGGATCGGCGATCTGCTCCTTGGCCCCGGAGACATCGACCCTGTCGGCGAGCAGGCGGCGGGCCTCGGCGAGGTCTTCGGAGCGCTCGACGCTGAGGGCGCCGGCGACGCGGCCATCCTTGAGGTACCAGACGGAGAACTCGCCCTGCTCGCGGTCGCCGCGCCAGATCTCCTCGTCCCAGTCCTTGGCCGGGCCGACGTACTCGAGGCCGGCCCAGTCGGCGAGGTCGCTGAAGAAGTAGGGGACGACCTCGTAGTCGGCGTCGGCGCCGAGCATGTTGCGGGCGGCGTGCATTCCTTGCTGCATCGCCACGTCCCAGTGCTCGACCCGGATGCGGCGACCGTGGATGACGCTCTCGTAGGAGCAGCAGTCACCGGCGGCGTAGACGCCCTCGGCGGAAGTCCGCAGCTTCGAGTCGCAGACGATGCCGTCGTCGACCTCGAGGCCGGCGCGCTCGGCCAGCATCGCGTCGGGGCGGACGCCGGCGCCGACGACGACCGCGTCGCACTCGATCGCCAGGCCGCTCTTGGTAACGACGCCCTTGACCCGGCCGTCCCCCTCGTAAGCCTCGAGCTCCTCGCCGCCGTGGATCGTCACGCCGTTGGACTCGAGCAGCCGGTGGAACCAGCGGCCGGCCTCATCGCCGAAGGTGCGGGAGAGGGCGATCTCCTCCATCGTCACGATCGTGCACTTGGTGCCCTTGGCAGTCAGCGAGGCGGCGACCTCGGCGCCGATGTAGCTGCCGCCGATCAGGACCACGTGCTCGGCCGCCTTGGCGTCGTTGCGGATCGCGTCGGAGTTACCGAAGGCACGCAGGTAGTGGATGCCCTCGTTCTCGGCACCCTCGACGCGGAGGATGTTGACCATCGCCCCCGTGGCGATCAGCGCCTTGTCAAAGCTGACCTCATCGCCGCCCTGCAGCTTCGCCGTGCGCGTCGCTGGGTCGAGCGACATCACGTTGGTACCGCTGAGCAGCTCGACGTCGTTCTCCTCGTACCACTCGGGCGGGTTGACGTAGGCGTCGGCGCGCTCGGCCTCGCCGCGCAGGTACTCCTTGGAGAGCGGCGGGCGTTCGTAGGGCGGCTCGGGCTCGCGGCCGGCGAGCAGGATCGAGCCCTCCGCCCCGCGCTTGCGCAGCTCGGCAGCGCAGTTGGCGGAGGCGAGGCCACCGCCGATCAGGAGGAAGTCGACCTGGCGCTCAGCCACCGCCGTTGCCCGAGCCGTTGCCGCCGGAGGGGCCGAACATTTCCTTCAGCAGCTCCTCGTGGCCCGGATCGAGCACCGCTAGCACCTCGTCGCCGACCTCGAGCACGGTGTCGGCGACGGGGACGAAGCCCTTGCCGTTGCGCAGCACCGAGATCAAGAGGCTGCCTTCGGGCATTTCGAGATCGCCGACACGCCTCCCGGTTACCCCGGAGTCCTTGCCGAGCAACATCTCGATGATCTCCAGCTGCTCCTCCTGCAGGTCGAGCAGGTGGACGAGTCCGTACTCGGGCACCTCGTGCTCGAGCAGGCGCAAGATCAGGTCGGTGGCCGAGACCGAGGGCTTGATCCCAAGCAGGTCGAAGTGAGGCTTGTTGCGCGGGTTGTTGACGCGGGCGATGACGCGCTCGACGTTGTACTTCTCGCGCGCGACCTGGCAAATCAGCATGTTGTCCTCGTCGTCGCCGGTGACCGCGATCAGCATGTCGGCGCGTTCGATCCCGGCCCGCTCCAGCACCCAGAGCTCGGAGGCGTCGCCGTAGGAGACGTTGTGCTCGAGCTCCTGCTCGACGGTCAGGTAGCGGCGGCGGTTGTTCTCGATCACCGTCACCTCGTGTTCCTTTTCGAGCAGCTCGCGGGCCAGGTTCCAGCCCACCTTGCCGGCGCCGACGACGATGATGTACATCAGGAGGCCTCGCTGGCTGCGCCGCCCGAGGCCTCGCGCACGTCGCCCTCGCGAACGGCGCTCTCCAGCATGTCGATCGCGACCCGGGTCGGACAGACCGTGTGCAGGCCCTGGCGCTCGTACCATTCGGCCCGCAGCGGATCGAGGATGCGGGCGATCACGGTCGGCACCTCGTAGCGGCGCTGAGCGATCTGGGCGATGACGATGTTGGTGTTGTCGCCGTCGGTGGAGGCGATGAAGGCGTCAGCGTTCTCGATCCCGGCGGCGACCAGGGCGTCGGTCTCGAGGCCGGCGCCGACGGTGAACTGGCCGCCGAGGTCCTCCCAGCCCTTGTCGAGCCCGACCTCCAGTCGCGCGTGGGACTCGGGGTCCTCGTCGAGGCAGGAGACTTCGTGCCCCTCACTCAGCATCGAGCGAGCGACGGAGGAGCCCACGCGGCCACAGCCGACGATCAGGATGAACATGGGATCACGGCTCGGATACTAGTGAGCTAAAAGATGATGCACCGGTCGGCAACTACAAACCGATCATCTGCTTTTTTGTGGTCTCCGGATTGGCCTCTGGCGGCGCCGTCAGCAGCACCCGGCAGGGCGCTTTCTTCAGCACGTACTCGGTGGCGGCGCCGATCTCGGCGGGCTTGGCGGCGCCGATGCCGCCGAGCCTGGCGCCACCCTTGATCTTGGTCGGGGGCTCACCGCCAATCACGATCGCCTCGGAGTTGTAGCGCCGCGCCGATTCGACGATGCCGGCGCCGACGCCGCGGGCGCGGACGACCTCGGCGGTCACCTTGACGTCCGCGTACTCCTCGGCGACGTCGCTGGCCCGCTTCAGGGCGCGCTGGGCGCTTTCCTCGATCTCGGCCGGCAGCTCGGCGTCAAGTGGGAGCGTCAGCGGCACCTCGATCACGTAGACGAGGTCGAGGCGAGTCGGGTCCTCCCCGCTCTCGGCCTCCTCTTGCTCGGCGGCGGCGAGGCGGCCGGCGGTGCCGACGATGTCATCGTCGAGCTTGGTGCCGAAGACCGGCACGAGGATGTTGCGGAAGGCGACTTCAGCCACTTGCTTGGTTAGCGCCCTCTCGCTGACGGTGACACGCTTGGTCAGCGTCGTCCCCTCAAAGCCCTTGCGGTAAATGACGTAGAAGAGCAGCCCGAAGGTCATCCAGCCGAGGCCGACCCAGCGGGCGGTGTCGTGGTAGATCAGCACGCTGATGAAGGCGAGGGCGCTGACGAGTCCGCCGAGCAGAGCGGGCAGCGGCAGCTGGGCGCCGCGCCAATTGACGTCTACGGGGACGCGGAAGGGGCGCGGGCGATCCGGCTGGGTGACGCGCAGGCGCAGGATCGAGAGCTGGGCGATCGTGATCGCCAGCATCGCCCCGAAGGCATAGAGGCCAGCGAGCAGCTTGACGTTGGTCGGCAGCACCAGGCCGATCGCGATCACGCCGGAGATCGCGATCGCCACCTGCGGCGTCGCGTGGCGGCTGTTGAGCTTGCCCAGCCAGCTAGGGATCTGGCGGTTGATCGCCAGCGTGTAGATGTGGCGGGAAACGCCGAGCAGTGCCGTCGTCACGGCCCAGAAAAGGACCGGCGTAGCGACGATGACGACCAGCCAGCGCATCGCGTCGGAGAGCCAGACCGGGTGATAGGCGGAGACGACCCCGAGCACTGGCGCCTCGACGTACTGATGGCCGAGGGCGGTTTCTGGGCCGTTCGGTCCGGCGACGACCGGCACCGCCATCAGCGCGATCGCCGCCATGCCGGCGTAGACCAGCGGCACCGCGAGGGCGCCGACCGAGACGATGCGCTTGAGGTCGCGCGGGTTGACGTTGATGTCGGGAGCGAGGTCCGAAGCGGCCTCGATGCCGGCGTAGGCGAGCATCGCCACCACCGAGGCGTAGACGATGTCGTGGAAGTCGGGACTGGTGAAGAGGTTGATCTGGTCGGTGAGGCGATCGGGGTGGAAGACCGCCAGCACGCCGACGACGACCACGGCGAGCTGCAGGGCGATGTCGGCGAGGGCGAGGACCGCCAGCGGCCGCTCGCGGCTGCGGCCGGTGATGTTGAGCATGTTGAGCACGCAGGCAGCGACGATCACGGCGCCGGCGATGCCGATCTCCCAGCCCGCCTCGGAAAGGTTGGATGAGATCGGCTCCAGGTAGTGCGGAACCGAAATCGCGGCCAGGGCGGCGACGATCAGGTAATCGATCAGGATCGCCCAGCCGGCGATGAAGGCGATCAGCTCGTTGAAGGCGTTGCGGGCAAAGCTCGAGGAGCCGCCGCGTTCGCGCAGCATCGCCCCGCCCTCGACGTAGCTGAGCGTGGTGATGACGAAGAGCAGGCCGGCGGCGAGGAAGATGACGGGCGTCAGGCCGAGCCCGCGGTCGGCGACGACGCCGAGCGAGAAGTAGATCGAGAAGCCGACCGCCGAGTAGACGGCGACGAACAGTCCAGGCACGCCGGTGGCGCGCTGCAGAAGCGGCTGCAGCCGCGGCTTCGGGGGCTGCTCGGGCTGCTGCGGTGACTTCTCGTCCTGCGCCGACGTGCTCACGTACGAGACGCTATCCAGAGTCGCCCAGCGCCGACTGCGAGGAACGCCAGGCCAAGCAAAGTACCAACGGAAAGCGGACCGCCGCCAGAAACCAGGGTGACGATCAGGAGCACCAAACCCAGGACAACGAAAACCAACGAGAATGCCTGTACCGATCTGCGATAGATCCGCTCCGAGGAGGTCATTCGTCCCCCAATCTTACGAGGAGGGGCGAGGCCATGCCCCGCCCCCCTTTCTCAACAGCAAGACCTCGCAAGATAAGCGGCACTATTCGACGATGCCTCTCCAAGCCAAACCTTTGTGTTCGCCGGTCAGCTCCAATATTCCGCTGCCATCCAGCAACACTTTGTGTTCTTCAGTCTTACTAATCAGCCAAAGTTCGCTGAGCGCACTCCCCGCCACTAAGTGTTCTTTGGCTTCAGTGGTCGATTTGGAGATCGTCAGGACAAGCTTGCCGATCAAGGGCATCTGTTCGCCGATAGCGCATTCTTCCCCCAGTTCAACAGTGACCAGAACTTCCCCTGTAACCGGCTGCAAACGCAGGATTCCTTCTTCGCCCTCCAGCGAAAGCTGACCTTTTGCTTCATTCGTGATGATGACCCCTGGTTCCGCGCCTTTCGAGTGCGGTTTACAGGCAGGCGTCACGGTACCATTGAGCTTGAAGACGCAGCCGGAAAATTTGACTTTGGCGCCAGCCGATACTTTTCCTTCCGGTTCGAGTTTGGCGCCGATAAGTTCCGCGTTAGTGCATAATTTCTCGACTTTTATTTTAGCCACTTCGCTTAAGAGCGACTCGTCGTTTCCCTCGATTTCCCTAATCGAAAGCAAGGGAAGTAATTTTGACGTTACTTCCGAGCCATTGACCGTCCAGCTAGCTTTCGCTTCGACAGCGCGCCATTCTTTACCGGCATCTTCACCTGAAAGCGTGAGCACGATGCTCGCGTCCATCGTCGTTAGGTGTTCCGCTGTTTTGCTAACGAGCCAAGCTTCGCTTAAGGGCCCACCCGAGAATAAATGACTTGTGCTCAAGGTCTTGATCGCGCCATCTTTCAGTGAAAGGGTTCCGATCAATGCGACGCTTTTGCCTATCGTGCATGTTTCGCTTGATACGACAGTCGCGATTGTTTCACTGAGACTGCCCTGAATTTGGACGACAAGGCTTCCTTCGTGCGGAGCAAGAGCACCTTTGATCGTATTACTGACGATAACCCCTTTTTCGGCGCCATTGGTCGGTTCACATGCGGCCGAAATTTTTTCGTTGAGCTTGGTCACGCAGCCGGAGAGTCTGATTTTTCCTTCATTGCCAAGCGATCCGTCGACGACCAAACGGACGCCGATGAATTCGATGCCCGAGCAAGAGATTTCGACTTTACTGCCCCCCACTTTACTTAAGAGGACCAGGCTTTTACCCTCCAGTTCACTAACTTTGAGGGTCGGGGATAAGGTTAACGAAACATAGGTTTCACCAACTTTCCAGAAGCCGAGCGGGGCGGCATGCGCCGCGGTTGCACCGACTGCCGCCAAGGCTAGCAACGCGGAGCACGTACCGACGCCTATCAGGCGTCTTAATCGTGACATTTGAGTTCCTCCATATCGAGTTGCGGGTTGCCTACATGTAGACGGAATCTTCCGCCAGGTGGACTGTCCCATGGCGACCTCCACCAATCAAGTAGAGGCGGCCGGTGTTCGATGAAGGTCAGATATGTACGGGAGCGGGTTCCGCAGCCCGTTGAGAACCCTGTTCGGAGACGACAATCACGCGGCAGGGGCGCTCGCCGAGGACGGTCTGCAGGGTCTTGTCGTAGAGGGGGCGACCGTTGCGGTAGCGCAGGCCGACGACCACGGCGGCGGCGTTGATCAGCTTGGCCTCGTCGGCGATGTCGTAGCCGGCCTGGCCGGGTCGGACCCGCTCGACGTGGCCGGTTACGCGCTGGCCGCCGATCAGCTTTGCCTGCTCGATCTTGCTCTGCGCCTCACCTTCCTGCTCGGACAGCTCGGCGTTCAGCGGCAGGTGGGTCGGCACGGTCAGCATCGAGTGCACGTGGATGCCGCGGCGGCGCTTGGAGGCGAGCTTGATCGCGGTTGCGACCACCTCCTCGGAGAAGGGCTGGTCGTCCTCGAAGGCGACCAGCACGCTGCGGTACTCGATCTCCTCCACCCCGAGTGGCTCGGGGGTCAGCACCTTGACCGTCTCGGTCAACGGCAGACCCTGATTGCGCCGGTAGAGGACGTAGACGAGGATGCCGAGCACCATCCAGCCGGTGCCGACGACGAGCGTGCGCGGGTTGAGCGCCATTACGACGATCCAGGCGGCGAAGGTGCCGAGGCCGCCGAGCACGGCGGTCAGCGGAACGTCGGCGCCGAAGGCGCGGAAGTTGAGTGGCGGCTTCCAGGGCCGCTCGACGCCCGATTGGCGGCGGCGCAGCTGGATCACCGCGACGTGGGCGATGGTGAAGGAGAGCATCGCGCCGAACGAGTACATCGTCGCCAGGAAGTCGGTCTTACCCGGGATCAGGGTGACGATCGCGATCGCGGCGAAGATTAGAATCGCAATGTAAGGGGTGCGGTACTTGGGATGGACCTGGCGCAGGCCCTCGGGAAGCTGGCGATGCTGGCCCATCGAGTAGGTGAGCCGGGAGACCCCAATCAGACCGGCGTTGGTGGCGATCAGCAGGATCACCGCGGCCAACACGCCGACGTAGTAGCGGAGGATTTCGGTCGGGCCCGAGGAGAGACCGAGGTTCTCGACGATGCCGAGGATCGGGTCGTCGGCGAACTTCGAGCCGAGCGCGGTCGTGTAATGACCGGCGGCGTCCTTGACCACCGGCATCGCCGAGAGCGCGACGACCGGGATCAGCAGGTAGAGGCCGAGCACAGCGATGACGACGAGGCCGACGCTTTTCGGAATCGTTTTGGCCGCGTCCTTGGCCTCCTCAGCCATGTTGGAGATCGTCTCGATGCCGGTGTAGGCGATCATGCCGACCGCGATACCGAGCGCGAAATCGCTCCAGGTCGGGGCGACGCCGAGGTGGACGTTGTCGACCAGGACCTGCGGGCTGAAGACGAGCACGAGCCCGATCCCGACCAGCACGACCTGGGTCGCGAGGTCGGCGATGGCAAGGATCAGGTTGAGCTTCGCCGACTCCTCGGTGCCGCGGATGTTGATCAGGGCGAGGGCAACAATCAGGACCGCGCCGCCAATGATGTCCCCCGGGCTATCGCCGAGCCAGGGCCAGAAGACCGCCAGGTAGTGCGGCACGAAGAAGGCCGAGATCGCGACCGTGATCGTGTAGTTGAGCATCTGCCCCCAGGCAGCAATGAAGCTGACGAGCTCGTTGAAGGCATGCCGGGCGAAGCTCGAGGAGCCACCGGCCTCCGGGAACATCACCGTCGCCTCGGCGTAGGTCGCGGCCGTGGCCGCGAAGATCAGCCCGGAGATGACGAAGGCGACCGGGGTCAGGCCAAGCGCGAAAGCAGCGGTGACGCCCAGGGCGTAGTAGATCGAGGAGCCGACATTGCCGTAGGCGGCGGCGAATAGCGCGCCGACGCCGTGGACGCGGCTCAGCGATTCATCGCGGGGGATTCGCTGCGCCATCAGGCTTTGAAAGGTCTCAATGGGTGGGACATCACGCCCGAATATACGGCTGTCCACCACGACACCGCACGATCAGTCCTGAAAGAGAGTTTGCCCGAGCTTTTCTTTGGGGAGAGAGCATCAAGGCGGGTGACTCCCCCCACCGGGGGGCCCTCAGTGCCGCGGGGCCTTGAGCTGCTTCATTTCCTTTCCATCGCGGGCCAGGTGCCAGTCCTCCATCAAGCCCTCGCGGTTCTTGCCCGCCCACTTGCGGATCAATTTCCCACGGCGGCCGGGTGGGAGTTTGGTTTCGGAGAGTTCATCGAGGGTTTCGATATCAATCGAGACTGCAGGGCGGCCCTTGAAGATGACGTGAAAGTGAGGCCTGCCGGCATGGATTCCCTCGTTGTAGTAGATCTTGATAACGATGTTGAGAAACCTGCATATTACGGTGGGGTGCTTTTCGGTTTCTGAGTATCGCCCCGAGCCGTTTTGTATGTCCATGCGGGCCGAAGGACCGGCAACCGCGCAGACCGCACCGCGTCAGCATCATTTTCGAAAAAATTTCAGCGACTAACGCTCCCTACGCTCCGTCTTGTAAGTGGCACGCTTGCTGTAATCCACTCTTCGAAGGGATCGTGAGGCACGATCGACCCTGGTCCGTTGTCCAACCGCGATGAAGGCAGATCGACCCACCCCGCCTAGATGCTCTCTCAATGTGAACCCGGCCTTGCGAAGGACCTGGGGCAAAGCTCGGGCAAACTCTCTTTCAGCGCCGGCACTTCACGGGAACCACAAACAGTAGCTTGGTCGCTGAAAATTTTTCTAAAATGATTGCGGTCTGCGAACGGGTGCTGGTACCGTAGGTTCGCAGGACATATGAAACGGCGCGGGGCATATTGCAGGAGCCCACTACGACTACAACTGGAATCTGATGTCAGCCGCTAGCTCAGGAGCTTGTGGGTTTGTCCGATCGTTAAAGGCCACGTCGGACGGTTGCCCTGAGCCAGCCTGGGTTGAGGCGAACTAGAGCTCGCAAATGCTCCAAAACAGTTACGTCTGCTGCCATCGAACGGCCAAGCATGAAAGCGGGCCGACTTAGGCTCCTAACCCGCTGCACCGTCGACCCAGATGTTCACCCGCGAGGTGACGCTGGCTGAGCCGGAGGTGGTGGCTTCGTGTTCTGCGGCTCGTGCAGCGCCGCGAGACTAGCGACCGGCGTCTGTTAACTGCGCGTGGCCTCCCGCCATGATCGGAAGGGCGTCTCGATTTGGCGACCGGCGTGGGTGCCAAGCCGACGAGCAAATTAGAACACCGAAAGAAAGTGACCGGGCGAACTACGCCCGGACTCGGCTATGCCGAGTCCGGGCGTACCCGTTGGATATGGCAGCCCTCTATGGAAGCAGGGGTGCGGTAACGGCGAATGATCCGCCGCCAGCAGCGGCGGCAGTCGGAGGCACGAAGCGGAGAATCGCTCCTGCCCGGCTCGCTCCAGGTTCTTCCGGGTTATCTAGTTTGAATATGCCGACAACAGTCGTCCCGGTAACGGGGAATTCATCGGCGTTATTCACATAGACGCAGAGCTGGCCCGGATCGGCTTCTGGCACGGCAACAATTCCCGGACAGTGAACTCCAAATTCACTTTCACCTTGAAAGTGAACAGCCGTTTCTTCCAACCCCCCGGACAAATGAATCGGGAACGAAATCGGTACCCGGATCCCGTTTGTATCGGCTGTGGTTCCCGTGAATGCCCACGCTCCGGTCTCCGTTTTTTCGGGAGGGAGAGTTCCATCTACCGTCCACGGAGAACCTTCTTGACCGTTGCAGACAAATTTCTTGGTCGCGGGTTCCCCCGACACTTCGACGGCTACACCGCCTTTTTCGCAGTTTTCTCCTTCAGGCTCAGGGGTAACGACCGCAGATTTCCCGTTAGTTCCGTTCGTTCCATTAGTTCCGTTATCGCCCTTGTCCCCCTTCGCACCGTTAGTCCCGTTAGTGCCATCTTTGCCGGCGGGGCCCGGAGCACCAGGTTTGCCGGGCTTCGCAACTTTCTTGGCGATCTTTTCTACTTCCTTCTTCTGCGGACCGGTCAACTTGCCCGCCGCAGCAAACGCCCCGCCAGTAAGAGCCAAGACCATGGCAATTACGGCTACCGTTAGTCCCGGGCCGCTGGCCTCTAGCCGTTGCTTGAGTCTCTTGAACATGCTCCCTCTTTTCATGATCGAGTGTTCCTCCCTGGTTATTGGTCTTCGAGATGTGGTCCCACCCACATACGGTGATTAATGGAGAGGCGACGGTCTGCCCGCCCTCCCCGCTCCGACCGCAACTGCGGCAAACCCTCTCCCTCTTCCCTGAAGACCTCTGGTGTATCCAAATACCGTCTAATTCGTACCAGATTTCGACAGGTCTTTCAAGGCAGATAGAAAAAGCGCCGGGGCTCTGGCCCCGGCGCTTGCACTTCTGCTTTTCCCAGTCTCCTAGGGGTTTTCTTCGTCGTTCAGGTTGACCGCGAACTTCGGGCCAAGTTGATGATCGGGTCGAGGATCAGTTCGACCAGGAAACTGCCGCAGCCGGTGGCTCCGGGGGCCGACCATTTGTTGTCGACCAGTTTGGCCCCTTTGAGGACCAGGATGCTGCCTTCTTCGAGGAATTCGGCAACCCCGGTCGAGCCGGTGATCGGTTTGTTGGGGGCCGGCGGGTTCCGGGCCTGGTCTTTGAAGAGTTCGTCCGCGAACTCGAGAGCCGGCCCGATGGTGCCCGCCTCGCCCTGATCGAGGCCTAAGTCAGGCAGGCGCCTTGTCGCGAAGCGATCCGATCTTTGCTCCAAGAGTTCGCTTTACCGCGTTTGCAACGTGGTAGCGCTGCATAACTGCGGCGGTGAGAGCCTCCGGGCTGAGAATCGTCTCCATGTCCTTTGGGGACCATCGCCGCTCGCCCTGTAGCGCCTGGGCTCCGAGAACGGTTTCGATGAGGGCCTGCTGGAACCACTCGCGAACGACGGCAACGACGATCTCGTTACCACGCGGCATTCCATATGCGTCGCTCCAATAGTTGACCATGTCTGTATAGACACGGAAATCACCATTGGCTTGGATGAGATTGTCCTCCGGCAGATACAGAGCAGCGCGGTCGTCGAGTAGATCGGGGATGCTTGCGCCATCTGACTCGCTGAGCCAGACGACATCCGGAATCAGCGGCTCCGCCGGTGGCAGCGCTATCGCATCATCACCATCTGCGGCGAGCATGGAGGCCAGAAGGTCCCCTGTCTCACTACCGGGTTTGCGCGTAGCGGGCTCACGCTCGATGGCTTCGTTGGATGTCGAGCTTTCTCCCGATCGATGCCCGCCGCTGACCCGTTCTCCCGCACGCAACGGTCCCCCAGCCTTCGAGCGATATCGTGACAAACGAAACAGCTTCACGTAGGTTTTCAGCCGTTCCACGATTGACTCGCTGCTATCGACGCCCTTCGTTCCAGCAATGACAGAGTCCATGTAATCGCGAATCGCCTGCGGAAAATGCTCATCGCTACGAAACTCATGAGCCCACTCGCCATATGGGAGCGATGCCCCGCGAAGCATTAGCTGCGTCCGTGCAGTATTTGCGGACAAGGGGCGCTCTGGACCGTTCTTGGGCTCCACGTAAAGAACGACACGATCCGGGCCAAAGAGGACACCAAACTGCTGCAGACGAGCGGTGCCTCCCCGGCCTGTTGTCAGCTCGTAGAGCTCACCCTGATAAAGGGCGCCAAAGTGGCCCGTGTTCGGCAGCTCGCTGGTCTTCCGACGCTTCTCCGAGTCGTCGATAATCCACCAGTGGACCCGGCAATCAGTGAGATCGGCGACACCCGAATGCTCCTTATGTTCGGCAAGAAAATCACCCATCCCACGAACACGCTGCAGAAAGTTGTGACTTGTGTCCCCTGGATCGTAAGTCCATCCCTGTCGCGCGCGAACGGTCACGCCTTGGGGAAAGTTAAGGAATCGCGCATTCAAGTAACGGGCAAACCACCGAGAGGGAGTTGGCACGCCCTCTGGGGCAGCAACGGTGTCGTCCTCGTCATCGAACCCGAAGAGCGTCACCTTGGTGCCATGATCATCGATAATGTCGGGCTTGGCGGCATCGGTCAGAGGTACGACGTAGCTATAGGACCCATCCGGCAACCGGAACTGCTTAAGCCCGTACTCGCGGCTGGCTGGATCGCGCCACAGCTGAATCATTGAGCCCCGCCCATCTTGCCATGACTGGTAGATGACACCAGCAGGATTGCGGGTAGCAGCGCTGATCTTGGCACCCACACCAAAGTTCGCGTCCATCGCTTGCACGCGGCCCGAAGAGGACAGGTTGTTGATGTGCTGGACCATCTCACGAGCGCCCATACCGCGCCCGTCGTCCACACAGCAAAGCTTGTAGAGATTTCCCCCTGATCCCTCGTGAAGCTTCCAATCGACGTCCCAGTGGACATTCATCGCTTGGGCCTCGAGGGCATTCATTGTCAACTCACGCAAATACTGCTGATCGCCACAATCCGCGCCTAGGCGCTCCAGCAGGAAACCGATGTCCGCAACATCCATAGTCATGGTGCGATCGGACTCGGCTGACGGCGCAATCACATCGTCGCCAAGAAAATTTGGGTGCATTCCAGCGGATGCTGGTCCAGAGATATCGGCCACAGGGCCCCCCTCAGATCGTGTGGTCGAAGACCACCTAGACATTGGCGACCAAGCCTCTAGTCGGGGCACGATGGGTCAGGATGAACCTGAGCGACCGCTTGCTGACGCTTCGGACTGGCCTGCCACAATAATAATCACATCCGGTCTGCTGTAGAGGTCCCAACGCCTCAGTAACGGCTCGGGGTCAACGGGCACCCCATGCACGTGGATCTCGAAGTGCAGGTGGCAGCCGACCGTGATCGCGTTGCCGGTCTCCCCCACCGCTCCGACGTCCTCGCCGGCGTAGACGCGCTCGCCGCGGTGGACCAGGGCCGGGCGGGGCATGTGGGCGTAGAAGTAGGAGCGGTCCTCGTCTTCGCCGTGGATCAGCAGGTAATTGCCGTAGAGGACCGGGTCATAGCCGGGGCGTTCGATGACGCAGTCGACGAGGCTGTAGGACTCGCCTCCTCGGCGCTGATGGCCGCCGCCTCGATGAGATCCTCGCCAAAACACACTGGCCAGCCCTTCGAGAAGGTCACCAACGACACCGATCGCGACTACATCCGCTTGCCGGCGACGCATCGGCCGGTCTTGGCCTGCCCACAAGCGCTCGCCGACGCGTCCGATCCGCCGTCAATCAACCTCGCAGGAGCGCCGGGGCGGTTACGCAGAACCGCCCCGGCGCTGTTACTCACCTCAAGTCGCCCGATCACA